>SFLE01000051.1 GCA_004553495.1 Clostridiales bacterium
GACAGGCGGCATCAATTCCGCAGAAAGAGAGGTAACCAATGATGTTAGATACTAAGAATACACAGAAATGACCCTTGGCTGCTGTGAAAACGGTGTAAAGAAACCGTGCAGTCAAGGGTCATTTCGCGTTTATGGGCAATTATATATCAAAGCCGCTGCGGAGATAACGCAGCGGCTTTGTCGTTTTATTTTATCTTGTCCTGAAGCTTTTTGTACAGAGCGTCGAAGCGCGCGGCGCTCTCCTCGATGGCGAGCTCCGGCTCGCGGCGCATTGCAAGCACATTCACATCGCCGCTTATGAGCGTTGAATAGTAGTAACGCTGGAGCTTAACGCCCTCCATGGCGCTCCTGCCGAGGTTCACGGCGGCCGCGGCATCGGCGCATGCCGACGGCGTGAGCTTATCCGAAACACCATCGAGCATATCTATGAGCTTTATCATACCGTAGAGTATCTCGTCTATCTCCGAGCAGGCGGCGAATACCGCGCCCTCTATATACGCGCGTCTTTCATGCTGCTCAACCTCCTTATCCCACTCGGCGCGGGACTGGAGCTCCTGGTCGATGGTCTTGAGGAAAAACTTGCGCAGTACCTCTATAAAATGCTCGGCTTCCTTCATACCGGCATCATCGACGCCGGATTTTCTCAGCGCCTTCACGGCGAGTGCGGCGGCGGTGGCGGCAGTCTCAGCCGAGGCGTTACTCAGCCACATACGGCTGTCCGGCTGGGAAATGAGCTCCGTAAACTCCTTTACCGACTTATCCGAATACAGCTGAATATTCATACTGCTGACATCGATGGCTTTTTGCATAATCATACTCTCCTTTTTAAGCACAGGGCCGCTGCCGCGGACACACAAATGGCGATCACGCCCAGCACTGCCCCGATCAAATATCTCTGATTCATGTTCAGCCCGCTGCGGAAGCCGATGCAGCCCTCTCTGCCCTCGCCTGTTTGCAGGAAAATGAGGATATTCTCAAGCTTTGCCGCGCGCGAGAGCGTGCCGCTCATTCCCTCATGGCTGAGGGCGAGGATCATAAGCCCCACGAGCGACGGCAGGTTTGAAAATCGCTGCTTTCCGGAAATCTCAAAGAACTTTTTCTCGGCATGGTACGCGCGGGTGAAGCAGCGGTTGAGACCGCTGTAGCATCCGGCGAAGTCATCTGCTTTTACGCGCGACACCGCGACCGGCTTTCCGTTAAAGCTTACGGAAATATCTGCGTCGATGCTCTCCGGAAGCCCCTTCTTACCGAATACCGGCTGCGCGTTATGCCTAAGCGAAAGCTCTGTGACCGCCGTTTTGCCGAGGACCTCGTGCTCATTTACGGCATTTATCCCGCCGCTGACGGGCGAAATGCGCAGGAGTTCCTGCTCCGAGCCGCCGTCGAGCCCGCGCGCCTGAAGCAGCGCGAAAAACGCCGAGGCTCCGCTGAGTATCTCGAATATGTGCAGGCAGCCGGTGGTCGCGGCATCCTTATAGACCTTGGAAAACTCCGTGAACGGGTTATGAGTAAGTTTATCACGAAGGCTTGACTCTAAGCAAGCAAAATCGCAGCTTTTTCCCTGCGAACCTCTGCTCGGCGCGTCAATCTCGACATTTTTGATAAGACCCTTTGCATCGAGCGACACCGTTACGGCTATCGGCACCTGCCTGTACAGCCCGCCGAAGCGGTAAATGCTCTTCTGCCATGCCCGCACCGCAAAGCCGTTGGAAAGGCGGGTGCATACGGTTGCACGGTAGCGCGTTATGAGATCCCGCCGCTTGTCGCTGTCGAGGTCAAATATAAAGCTGGGCTTTGCAAAGACATCTATGCCCACAAGCTCGGGCAGACCGTTAATCTTCATTTTTGAGCACTCTCCCCGCAAGCTCGTACACATCGCCGACGGTCTGCAGGCTCTGCAGCTCCTCGTCGGGAATGCTTACGCCGTATTCGTCCTCGATGCTCACGATTATGTCGGCAAGGTCAAACGAGGTAAGTCCAAGGTCATCAACAAGGCGCGTGGTTTCAAGTATGCTCCCCACGTCCACGCCGGATACATCGGCAAGAATATCGTTTATCTTCTGTTTCATCATGCACCCCTCCTGTATATCTTCTGAGTTGATGTTTTTTCAAACGGCTCGGTCCTGAGCGTAACGCGTCCCATCTGCTTGAATGACGGCAGCGTGAGATTTACCCCGTCAACGAGCGCCTGGAGCCGCTCACGGTCTGGTATAACCTCGCGGTCGGCATACACCTCGGCGCATATAACGCCGCCGTCCTGCCCGACGAGCGCATCCTCAACGCCGTCGATGCGGTAGAGCTTTTCCTCCAGCTCCTCGGGCGACACATTCTCGCCGTTAGGCAGGACTATGAGGTTTTTGCGCCTGCCGGTGAAGAAAATGAAGCCGTTTTTGTCCATATAGCCGAGGTCTCCGGTGTGGAACCAGCCGTCGTAAAACGCGGCACGGGTAGCAATATCGTCCTTATAGTACCCCGGCGACACGCTGTCGCCGCGCACGCAGATCTCGCCGTCGATGAGCTTTACCTCGCAGCAGGCAAACGCCTTGCCGACAGAGCCTACTTTGTTTGCCTCCGGCATATTTGCCGCAACTATCGGCGAGCACTCGGTTATACCGTAGCCCTGAAGCACCGTTATGCCGAGGTCGGCGTAAAACTCGACGAGCTGCTTATCAAGCGGCGCACCGCCGCACAGGAAATATCTCATCTTGCCGCCCAAAACGGCGAAAACATCCTTAAACAGTTCTCTGCTGATGTCGATGCCGACGCGGTGCAGCGCCCTGCTCAGCTTTAGCCCCTTTTGAAGCGCTTCAAGCCTGCCCTCCTTGCGGGCGGTGTTTATTATCTGCTTGTGGAGCATCTGCAAAACGAGCGGCACAACGACGAGTATCGACGGCTGATATTTTTGCAGATCGCGCTTTACGGTGCGTATGCTCTCGTTTATGTACAGCGTGCCGCCGCAGTGCAGCGCGCCGACTATGTTCGTCATCAATTCAAATGTGTGACTCGGCGGGAGCACCGAAAGCCCCGTATCGTCCGGCGAGAGCGGAAGCGCCGCCATCGCCGCATTGCAGTGGGAGGTGAGGTTGCGGTGAGTTAGTATAACGCAGCGGCTCTGTGCGGTGGTGCCGGATGTGAAGTACAAAGCCGCCGGTTCGTCCATTTTGGGTCTGTATCTGTACTGCCCATTATAAGCAAGCAGCTTTTCGACAAGCTCATGCATCTCCCACAGTTCGAGCTCGGGGCAGCTCTCCTTGAGAGCGCTTGCCTGCTTTTCGCTCGCGCGGTCATATATAAGCACCGAGCAGTCCGCCTTATTTACGCAGTAGCTGAGCTCATCCGTCCTTGCGTCCTTTGAAAGCGGCACGGCTACCGCGCCGCCGGCAACTACGGCAAAAAACGCGGTTATCCACGCTGCGCAGTTCTTGCCCAGTATCGCAATATGCTCGCCCTGCCTGCCGCCGGTGCGCTCAAGGTGCGCAAACGCGCGGCAGCAATGCAGAAGCTCGCTCCCGCTTATGCTTTTCAGGGACTTATCCCCGCTTATGAAAAAACCGGTGTTCGGATAACGCTCACCGGCGCGCTCGACCAGCTCGGTCAGGTTTCTGTACTCAACGAAGGAATGATGCTTTATACCCACGCCTTTCACCTACCAGCATAGTATGTTTGTATAGATTATAGTCTTGCGACCATTTTAAGTCAACATACAATCGCGCGTAATTTGACAAATTTTTAGCTATCAGGGCAAGTAAAAAGACTCTGCCGCATGGCAGAGTCTTGGGATGTTGGTATTATTGGCAGCGCGGGCGGGTCTGATTGTCATGACCGCAGAAGAGCTCGCTCTGGGTCGTTCAAAAGCCCGACGGGAGTACTTGTTTGTATTTTCAGTGACTTTTGGGCAGCGCGGGCGGATTTTAACCGGTCATGACCGAGGAAAAATTCGTTCAGGTCGTTCAAAAGTCCGACGGGAATACTTGTTTGTAT
>SFLE01000052.1 GCA_004553495.1 Clostridiales bacterium
AAGAATTCTATACTCGGGATCCTTGTAGGTAATACCGGTATAGGTCATGCTTTCAAGGCTGATCTTAGAAGCCAGCGCAAGAATATTCGGTCTGTTTGCCATTGTTTTTCCCCCTATAAATAATGTATTTTGCAGTTTAGGTCTATCAATAGTTTATATCATGAAACTATACACTTTGTCAATTATTTAGCGTTGGTATTAAGTGACTGTTAAGCTATTTTTTCAGAGGCACATTGACGCGCCCATTGGCTCCCTTGCGTAAAGGGAGCTGTCACCGGAGGTGACTGAGGGATCGTCTTTTCATCTGCTTTACTGCGCGGGTCGCGCATAACTGCGCTTTATCATGTGCAATAATCCTGTTAAATAAGCCACAAGCACCGGAAACCGCACATTTTTCTGAGCAGAACAATTTTCTGTCAGAGCTTTTTTGTCAAGATGCAAAAAGTGTTCATATTTTAAGTAATTGATTTATATAAATAAATTTTTAAAAAATTTTTGATGTTTTTTATCCATTTTAATTAAAAATCGGCATTTTACATTTTGTTCATTTTTTGACGGTCTTCGAGCCCAAAAAATATCGGTGCATTTTTTGACACAATGAAAAACGCAATATAAAATTAGCTTGCGTTTCAGAAAACCAAAGCAAAAAATTTAATGCGCAAGGCAATTCCGATGCACATTCGGAATAAGACGGGCTTCCCTCTTCGCCCGCTCACCGCGCAGGAACTTTCTCTCCACCGAAACCCTGTTGCCCAAGGAATTGTTTTGCACAAGCCGTTCCTTGAAGCCGGCAGGGATTTTGTTTTGGTTTTAACAAACGCTTTGGAAAGTAAACATTTTTCCCACGCTTCTGCCAAGGCGGATTGAGGAGTCCGCAGGCGGAACGGGGAATGTTGATAGAAATGTTAATAGATGAGTAAAAAAGGAGAATCATCATGAACAACAAAGCAGCCAAGGGCACATGGGCGGCCGCGTTTACGGTCGGTTCGGTGTGGTTCGGCACCCATGTAGGCGGCGGTTTCGCCTCCGGTAACCAGGTAGTCAGCTATTTCGCACAGTACGGTATGTGGGCAGCTGTGCTTCCCATTCTTGCAATGGGCATACTCGCTCTTGTAATGTACACCGTTATGAAGTTTGCAAAGCTCAACGGCTTTACCAACTATAAAGATACCTTCGCGGCACTGTATCCGAAGCCGTGGATGGAAGTCTTCTTCGAGATATTCTACATCGTCATCCTGCTCGCGGCAGTCGCGGCGGCAGTTGCCGGTGCAGGCGAGGTTCTCGCAAACTTCTTCGGCGTTGACTATGCCGTTACCGCAAACAAGCTTATATTCAACCTCATCATCGTTGCAGTGCTCATCATCCTGAGCATCTTCGGCGTAAAGCTCGTTATCGCGGCTTCTACCGTTCTTTCCATCGCAATTCTTATTTCCACCGCAGTCGTCGTTGTCGCCGGCTTCGCCGCAGACTTTGACGCTATCAGCGCAAACCTGCTTTCCCAGGACGGCATCGAGGCAGCATCGTATGTCTCCAATCCCGCAGAAGCCATCTGGCGCGGCGTTCTTGTTTACGCTGCATTCCAGTGCGTTTCCATCCCCGCAATGATCGCCGCCAGCGAGGGTCTGACCCTCAAGGGCATCAAGCGTGCAAATATCCTCGGCTGGCTCATGAACGGTCTTGCGCTCGCCGCATCCACCGCAATGCTCGCCCGCTGGTTCCCGCTGCTCTCCGCTCTTGAAGCAAACGGCATCGAGGGCTTCACCAAGGCAGCTACCGGCATCCCCAACCAGACTGTTCTCACCCTCGTAGGCATCAAGTGGCTGATGGTCATCTTCAGCATCCTGCTGTTCAGCGCATTCGTTTCCACCAGCGTCACCCTCGTATTCACCATGATCCAGCGCTTCCAGGGCTACTGCTTCCCCAAGTCCATCAAGAACGAGAAGGTCCGCGGCGTTATCGTCGGCGTTGTCGTCATCGCTATCTGCTTTGCGATCTCCCTGCTTGGTCTGGGCAACATCATCAAGTACGCTTACGGCTACGACGGCTACTACGCCATCCTCGTTATCTTCCTGCCCGTCCTGATTTGGGGTCTTCCCAAGGTCAAGAAGCTGTCCGCAGCAAAGAAGGCAGAGCTCGAGTAATAACAAACAAAACACCACCGGTTTTTCCGGTGGTGTTTGACAAGGTGAATGACAATGAAGATCGCAATGATAGGCTCCGGCGCTGCCGGCAGCGTTTTTGCCTCGTATCTTAAAAAGGGCGGAGCCGAGCTGTGGCTCGTTGACCGCTACAAGGCTCACATGGATAAGGTCGCAGCCGAGGGCATGACATTCGTCACTCCCGAGGGCGAGGAGCTCCTCAAGGGCTTCCACACGGCTTATTCCGCCGAGGGCATCGGCGTTATGGACATGGTCATCCTCATGGTCAAAGCCACCCAGACCGACGGCATAATGCCCTCCGTTATCCCCTGCATCGGCGATAACACCGTTGTTGTTTCCCTGCAAAACGGCATCGGAAACGACGATGTTCTCAAAAAATATGTCCCCGCCGACCGCATACTCTACGGCTTCGGCACCATCGGCACCGAGCTTCCCGAGCCGGCGAAATGCGTATCCAAGCCCGAAAGCGGCGTTATAATGCGCTTCGGCGCATCGGTAAACGACCCCGTTTCCGAGAAAGCCGGAAAGGAGCTCGAAAAGTGCTTCTGCGACGGCGGATGCCTGACGAGCTTTGAAAAGGATATACGCCCCTTCGTTTGGAAGAAGGCTATCTCCAACAGCGGCTACAACACGCTCTCGGCGCTGACAAGACTCAAGGTCGGTCCCATGCTCGACACCGAAAGCGGCAGACGGCTCATAAAAAGCGTTTGGGCTGAGGGATGCGCGGTGGCAAAGGCGCTCACGGGAGTCGATCTCTGGAACGAGATGCTCGAGGAGCTCGAGCGTCTGCGCGAGGGCTTTGCAAAGTACTATCCATCGATGGCGCAGGATGTTCTCATCCACCAGCGTCAGACCGAGGTCGAGCTTTTAAACGGCGCCATAGTGCGCTACGGTGCGGAGCTCGGCATCCCCACTCCGGTGAACTCGGCGCTGACACTTATGATCCAGACTATCCAGCAAAACTACGATAAGCAGTATTGCGGACAATAAATTTATTTACTATCAAATTTCTATAAGGAGACGAAAAAAATGAAAATTGCAATGTATGGTTCCGGCGCAGCAGGCAGTGTTTTTGCTTCTTACCTGAAAAAGGGCGGCGCAGACATGATCCTCATCGACCGCTATGAGGCACATATGAAGAAGGTCGCCGAGGACGGCATGCACTTCACCATCCATCAGGAAGAGAACGGCGCATACACCGATTATAACTACCAGCTCAAGGGCTTCCGCACCTACACCACCTCCGCCGCAGCAGCAGAGGCTGAGGGCAAGGTCGATGTCATCATCTACATGACCAAGGCTACCCAGCTTGAGCAGGCGATTCAGGACTCCCTGCCCGTAGTCGGCGACACCACCGTTGCCGTTTCCCTCATAAACGGCCTCGGCAACGACGACAACCTCTTCAAGGTGTTCCCGAAGGAGCGCTGCGTTATCGGTTCCGGCGTTCTCGGCACCGCACTGCCCGAGCCCGGTCACTGCGTTTCCACTCCTGCCGGCGGCGTTCAGATGAACTTCGGCGGCGCTGTAAGAAGCGAGCTTAACGACGCTGCTTGCGCAGAGATGCTCAAGTGC
>SFLE01000010.1 GCA_004553495.1 Clostridiales bacterium
CCTGAAGGCCCACCAATTTTATAGGGGAATAGCTCAGCTGGTAGAGCGGCGGTCTCCAAAACCGTAGGCCGAGGGTTCGAAGCCTTCTTCCCCTGCCAAGAAGCCTGAAAGCATTTGCTTTCAGGCTTCTTGGCGCTTTTTTTATACCTTCGGCAAATTGCTTGAGCAGCTTTGCGGAGGAAGTAAATTTATATATTTTTTATTCATAAACGTGCTACACATTGACAACTGGTGCGTCATGGAGTATACTTATGAGCACAATCCGACAGGACACGACTGTTTTATCCGCAATTCGAGGTGATATTGGATGATGCAGAATTCAAAATGGAAGCTTACAGATGAAGAGAAGCAGATGCTTATCGCTGCGATAACGCCGGAGCTTATACCGTTGCGCTCAAAGGCAGGGATTTCGCAGGGCGAGCTTGCAAATCTTATCGGTGTTTCGCGCCAGACCTATGGCGCAATAGAGCGCGGCGACCGCGAAATGACTTGGAATACATATCTCTCGCTCGTGCTTTTTTATGACTACAATCAGAAGACGCACCAGATGCTCAGGGCGATCGGCGCGTTTCCGCGTGAGATCGTTGTGCGCTTTAACGACGGCGAGTCCGAAGTGATCGACCTTGGTCTTATGCTTGGCGACGGAATGAAAAACATAATCGGCAGGCTTGACGAGCAGGCGCTGCGCTCTATCAGGACAATGATACTGATAGAGTATGCCCGCTGCACGAACACGCCGGGAGATGTGATCATTAAATCCTTTGACGGCGTTGGTTTTTCCGGTTTGCCAAACAAAACCGAGGATGTCAAGGCGGCAAAGGCGCTGAGGGCTATCAAGGAGCGTGCGAGCAAGAATGACCGACCGTGAAGTTAGGAAGAAGGTCAGGCAGTTTCGAAAGAAATCCGGCATCGCGCATAAGCCGAGCAGCGCTGAGCTGAAGCGCGCGGTCGAGCGAATGGGTTATACGGTCATCGAGTTTAACAACATTTATAACGACGATGCCGTTGCCGCGCTTATTGAGGCGCTTCACATTCCTGACAGAGTGCTCAATGCCCGCGGCTTTACCTATGCCGACGCTGCACGGCGGCTCGTTTTTATAAACGAGGATCTGTCCGACGACGAAAAAGCGATGGTGCTCGCGCATGAGATGGGACACATTTTCCTGCGCCACATGACCACGGCGCCGATAATCGGCAACGATGTCTCCGAGGAGTACGAGGCGAACGAGTTTGCACATTACCTCCTGAACTCAGGCGCATGGGCGGGACTTACCGCATTCGTGCGCCGCAACAAAAAGCGAGTGATCGCGGCGGTCGCGGCAATTTTGATAGTTGCTGCCGGTATAACTGCCTACTGTGTTATAAGCAGCGAGAGCCAGTACTACGGCGAGTATTACATCACGCCCGAGGGCAGCCGCTATCATGAGGGCGACTGCGCCTATATAAAGGATAAGAGCACTGCACGGCGGATGACCGTTGAGGAATACGAAAGCGGCGACTATACCCCGTGCCAGAGATGCATACCGAAATAGAGAGCGGTATTAAAAAGAGAAATAGAAAATTAAATAAAAAATAAAAAAGGAGAAGAGCATGGAAAACAAAATTGAAGATCAGACCTCCGTGCAGTCGGATCGGGAGCTTGAGCCTGAAACGGAGCAGTTTGACGCGGAGCCTGAAACGGAGCAATTTGACGCGGAGCCTGAAACGGAGCAATTTGACGCGGAGCCTGAAACGGAGCAGTTTGACGCGGAGCCTGAAACGGAGCAGTTTGACGCGGAGCCTGAAACGGAGCAATTTGACGCGGAGCCTGAGACCCAGCAGTTCGGCGAGGAAGCCGAGACCAAAATAGTGGATCAGGAGCCCGAGACCGAGGTAAGACCTCAGACGCAGGAAAGCTGCCCGAGCTGCGGCGCACCCATGGCGGCGGATCAGGCGTTCTGCACAAGCTGCGGCGCGGCAAAGGCAGCGCCCGCGAAAAAGGTTTGCTCCAAATGCGGTGCAGAGCTTGCCGAGGGACAGGATTTTTGCCCGAAGTGCGGTCAGAAGGCGGGACTTGAGATCGACGCCGGTGTTGCCGACGCGATAAGCCAGTTTAACAGCGGCGTGAGCGCGGCAAACGAGGCGAAGAAAAAGCAGCCGCAGAAGATAATAATTGCGGTGATTGCCGCCATTGTCGTTATAGCCGCGGCAGTTTTTGCGATACCCAAGCTGTTCCCCTCGGTCGAGTCGCTGTGCGAGCAGGGCAGATATGTCGAGGCGTATGAGAAAGCTGACGGCGACGAAGCAAAGCTCGCGGTCAAGATTGAAAGCGTTGCAGCGCAGTCAATAACGGACCTTACCGCGAGAATGGCTGAAGAAGTAAAGGCGTACACTTTCGACATAAAGGATGTGTATTACAACGAGGATATGGGCACGAGCGAGATGTTTTATATCATGGGCATATATGCGGAGGTGTTTGTAGACGGAGATTCTATCGGTAGTGGGCGTCTGGTTTTTGGATGGATGAATAACGAGTGGCAGTTCGTGGGCGTTGTATTCGACTCAGAGCCTGATTCTTCATTATCGTACCAAGAAAAAGCCACTGCGATTATCTATGAGTCGGCAGCCGAAAACGGCACAGCGCTCAGCAACGAAGGTGTTGCCAGAGTTAATACGGTTATCACAAACGGCGTGACCATCGATCCGGTCGCAATTCCGATTTCGGCAAATGTAACAGAAGGAGATTAAACATGGGAAAAGTTAATGTTGTTATAGTTGATGCTACCGGCAATAAGGAGCAGAAGGTCGGTCTGCCCGACGATATAAAATGCGGCATCATAATGGTAAAGCTCGTTGAAAAGATAAAGCTCCCGTCCGTCGGACCGGACGGCAACCCCATAAGCTATAAGTTTATCCACAAGGTCACCGGCCGACAGCTTCTCGAGTCGCAGACTCTGGCAGAGGCGGGCATAAAGGACGGCGATGTTCTGCGCCTCCAGCCGGAGATAACCGCCGGTGCAAAGACCTGCGCAAGCTGCGGAGCGGTAAACGAGGATACCACCGCATTCTGCGTAAAATGCGGCACAAAGCTCGACGCTGCACCCGCGCAGCCCGCGTTTGACGCGACTGCCGTACCTCCCCAGCAGCCGGCATTCAATGGCGCCGCTGCACCTCAGCAACCGTACAACGCGGCTCCCGTGCAGGGTGCTGGATATGCAAGCACCGTTGACAAGCTCGGAAATATCGCGGAGAAAAACTCCAAGCTTGTACCGCTCATCGGTGTTCTTTCGGGCATCGTTTCCGTCATTCTCGGAATAATCACCATGCTAAAGGATACAGGTGTGTATGTAGCATCAAAGTCCTACGGCGGCGACGCTTACACTGGCATCCAGAACGCCGCTGCGGATACCGCATATAATGTCAAGGTACTTGCAGAGGCAGTAAATTTCGGCATCGGCTCGCTGCTTATAGTGCTCGGTGTTGCGATAGTCTGCTATTTCGCGCTGAAAATGAAGAAGTAAAATGAGTGAAACGATAGAGTTCGGCAGCGCCGATTTTGAAGAAGACCGCTACAGCCGTCTGCGGCTTATACCGTGGTGGGATCAGGACAGGCTTAAAAACGCAACTGTCATGGTCGTCGGCGCGGGAGCTATAGGCAACGAGCTTATAAAAAATCTCGCGCTGCTGGGTATAGGAAAAGTCCTTATCTATGATATGGACAGGATAGAGAACACGAACCTCACCCGCTCGGTGCTTTACCGCCGCAGCGATGTCGGATGCTATAAGGCTGAGGTCGCGGCGGAGCGGGCGATGGAAATGAACCCCGATGTCAGCGCAAAGGCGTTTATAGCCAATATTATCGACGATGTCGGGCTCGGCGTTTTCCGCAGGATGGATGTAGTTCTGGGCGGGCTTGATAACCGCGAGGCGCGCCTTGCGATAAACCAGGCGTGCTATAAGGTGAACAAGCCGTGGATCGACGGCGCTATCGAGGCGCTCAGCGGCTTTGCGCGCGTGTTCGTGCCCGGTCACGGCGCGTGCTATGAGTGCACCATGACCGAGACCGACTGGATGCTCATTAACAAGCGCAAGTCGTGCGCACTGCTCACGCATGAGCAGATGGAGCAGGGCAAGATACCCACAACGCCTACATCGTCGTCGGTGATAGCGGGAATACAGGTGCAGGAGATGCTCAAGCTCCTGCACTCGGACCGCGGTCTGCCCACGCTCACGGGCAAGGGCTATGTGTTCAACGGGCTCACGCACGATTCATATGTCGTCGAGTATCAAGAAAAGCCCGACTGCATGAGCCACGAGACCTACGAGCCCATCATCGAAAAGCCGTGGTCGGTAAAGACGATGACGCTGGGCGAGCTGCTCGGAAATATCCGCGCGGAGCTCGGCGAAAAGGCTGTCGTTGACTTCGACCGCGATATTGCGACGACTGCGTCGTGCGCCTGCGGAGAGCATATGGAGCTGTTTAAGCCCGTGCACAAGCTCAGAGGTGATATGCTTGTTTGCCCCAAGTGCGGCGCTATGATGCAGTTTGACACCATGCACACCGTACGCGGCGATGAGCCTTATCTCAATAAGACCTTAGCCGAGCTCGGCATACCGCCACTGCATATAGTCTGCGGCAGGGTCGGCATGGACGCAAAGTATTATGAATTTACCGCTGACGAGGAAGAAGTGTTCAGCGCACTGTAAAGGGGAAAAGAAATGGCAATGACCGCAAGAATGCGCCGCCTTGCTTCTGACTATGAGCAGGTCATGAAGGACTTCGCGGGACATAAAAACATAATCGTAACTCCGATAGGCGAGGTGCCTCCGGAGAAATACCATGTTACATATTTCGTAAACGGCATCTATCTGCTGCCGGACGGACAGATAGAAACGCTCGGCAGACATGAGGTGGAGATAACGCTCCACGCCGAATACCCGCGCTATAAGCCGCTGTGCAGGATACTGACCCCTATATGGCACCCGAACTTCCGCGACGGGCAGATCTGCATAGGCGATATATGGGGAGCGGGCGAGTCGCTGAGCGATATCATCATCAACATCGGCGACATGATCCAGTACAAGTCGTGGAATTCCTACAGTCCGCTGTCGGCTGACGCGGCAAAATGGGCGATGGAGAATAAGCACCTGTTTCCGGTCGGAAATGTGGAGCTCAATATCGCCGACTATGCCTCGGCAAAGGACACAGTCGATATAGACCTTTTCGATGAGGACAACACCGTCATCCTCGGCGACGAGGAAAAGACCGTTAACCTTGACAAAGAGGATGTGACGATGCCTCTTTACGAGGAAAAGACCGCGACCGGTGACAGCGGCAACGACTTTGACATAACGCCCGAGGAGCTTGCCGGAATAGAATTTGTGCCCACCGCTCAGCGTATGCAGACAGTTTCCCACGGCGGCATGGTAAAGGGCGGCAAGGTAAACTTCAAAACCGTTTTCATGAAGGGACTGCTGTGGGCGCTAATAGGCGGCATAATCGGCTTTGCCCTTCAGGAGCTGCTGGACGATGCAACGAGCTCCGAAGCGGTCCTCGGCTGGATGGGCTACCATTCGGTGTATGATATGCTCGATATGAGCGCCGATGAGGCTTTGGCGATAATCGGAAACGCCTTGCGCATATCCTCTGCTTTCTTCTCGGCGTTTATCGCCTGCGGGCTCGGACTGTTCATGGGCCTGGGCGAGGGCATTTTCTACGGCTCGAAGGAGAATGCGTTCAAGTATGCAGCCATCGGCGCGGCTCTCTCGCTTGCCATCGGCTTTGTAAGCGGATATCTTGCGCAGTGGATGTACTCGTCGATGATCACCGACGATGCGTCCGACATTTCCGCGGCTCTCATCCGCGGTCTCGGCTGGGCTATAATGGGCCTCGGCGTCGGCGTTTCCATCGGCCTGATACGGCCGGAGAAAAAGCGCGTGCTGTTCTGCGCACTCGGCGGTCTCGCGGGCGGATTTGTCGGCGGGTTCCTGTTTAACTATGTAACGGAGCTCATCGTTATCGGCGAAAACGACACCGGCACGGGCGGCAGAGCGGTCGGCATTATCATTATGGCTCTGCTCATCGGTCTCGGCATCGGTCTGCTCGAGCAGTTTGCAAAGCAGGCATGGCTCAAGGTCATCCGCGGCGAGTTTGAGGGCAAGGAGTACCTCGTGTTTGCGGGAACAACGAGCATCGGCAGCAACGGCAAGAACACCATCGTTCTGTTCAAGGATAAGCTCGTCGGACCGCATCACTGCGACATCGTGCTCGAGGGCAGCAAGTATGTCCTGCTTGACAAGGGCACGCCCATGGGCACCATCGTTAACGGACAGCGCATAGTACGGCATATTCTCAGGCAGGGCGACGCCATAGCCATAGGCAACTCTGTTCTGGTGTTTAATTCTAAATAATTCGGAGGCAGTATCGTGAGAAAGTTCTTTAAGGCATTATTTGCAGGAGGGGCAGCGCTTGCGATACTGCTTTCCTTTTCGCTCGGCGCGCTTGCAATAGGCTTTGATGCCGAAAAAGCGTATGACTCGGTGTTCGTTCTGCAATCGGGCGACACGCTCGGCAGCGGCTTTGCGTTCGGCGAAAACGCTATAATAACAAACGCCCATGTCATCTCCGACAGCACTCGGATATATGTCACCGATCACGACGGCAATACGACCGAGGGCTATCTCGCCGCCATTGACGAGGATCTTGACCTTGCCGTTGTCGGTGTAGCCGGCGCGTCGTATACTCCGATAAAACCGGCAGATCTGTCCGAGATAGCGTCGGGCGACGATGTATACGCCATCGGCGCGCCCAACAGCATGGCGTATACGCTAACAAAGGGCGTTATATCGTCCAAGGAGCGCACGGCGGGCGATAAGGTGTATATCCAGACCGACGCCGCCATAAACCACGGCAACAGCGGCGGTCCGCTGCTGGACGACTCGGGGCGCGTTGTCGGGGTAAACTCGCTGAAAATGTCCGACAGCGAGGGCATAGGGCTTGCCATCCCCATAGACACCGTTAAAAGCTTCCTTACGGCAAACGGCATTTCACTCACCGGCGACGGCACCATAGACGGAACGCTCAATTCGCAGCAGGATACGCCGAAGCAGAGCGAAGCGCCCGCACCCTCCGAGGATAAGGCACCGGCAAGGTCAGGCGCATCGATCAGCGTTATACTCTGGTGCGCGCTTGGTGCATCGGTGCTTTTGAACATCGTTTTGATAGTCATTCTGATGTTCAGAAAGAGAAAGAATATAAATGTCAAATACGATCCCAAGGAGCGGACGGATTTTGACATTGATATATTGGAGTAATAGTTATGGCAAAAAAGCAGAAGAACAAGGCCGGCAAAAAGGCAGCCGAGGCTGTGCCGGAAAATGCCCTGCCGCAGAATATAGTGGCGATGGGCGAGCATATCGAGGAAAATAAGAATATTTACATATCCCAGCGCACCTATAAGGCGATCCACCGCTTTACCAAGGATAAAACCACCACGGAAAGCGGCGGCGTGCTCGTCGGACGCGTTATCGAGGAGTTCGGGAAGACCAATATAATAATCAACGGCTTCATCGAGGGCAAGCACTGCGAGGCAACACCCACAACGCTCAAATTCACGCACGAGACCTGGGAGCAGATCCATGCGGATCTCCAGAAAAAGTACCCCGACGAGAAAATACTCGGTTGGATACACACGCATCCGGACTTCGGCATTTTCCTGTCCGAGTACGATAAGTTCATTCAATCGAATTTCTTTAACGGCGAGGATCAGATAGCCTATGTCATTGATCCGATACAGCACATAGAGGGATTTTATTTCTGGATAAACGGCAATATCGAGCGGTGTAAGGGCTTTTATGTTTTCGACAAGACCGGCACCAAAATAACGGTAGCCGAGGAGCCGGAGCCCGAACCCGCGCCCGCCGGAGGCTCAACGCTGGGGCTCAAGATAGCCTGCGCGGTCATGGCAGTCGTAATGGCGGTTATGATGTTCATGCTGTTTACGCAGAAAGCGGCGATAGACAGGCTTGAAAACACCGTTCAGCAGCAGCAAATGTACCTGAATATGATATTCGGTCAGCAGGTCGTTATCGAGCCCGAGCAGTCCGCGTCTCCCGATGCGAGTGCTGAGCCAACGCAGAATGTCGGAGGTTAATGTAAATGGGAAACATGGATAGATACATGGGTAAGGTGTGCCCTTACTGCAAAACACCGTTTAAGGAAAACGACGATATAGTAATTTGCAGCGCGTGTGAAATGCCGCACCATAAGGAGTGCTGGATAGAGAACAAGGGCTGCACGACCTTCGGCTGCCTCGGAACGATAAAGGCGGCGGATGCAGATCCCGCAGACGGCGAGACCGTTCTCTTACCGACCGAGGAGCCCTCCGTAAACCGCTTCTGCCCGCGCTGCGGAGCACCGATAGCCGCCGGCAATGCTTTTTGCGGAAGCTGCGGTTCACCGGCATCTCCCTCCGCACCGGTACCCGTACCGCAGCCTCAGCAGACGGCGTATCAGCCGGTATATCAGCAGATACCGCCTCAGCAGACGCAGTATCAGCAGAACACCTATTCGTACACTGCCGGACAGCAGCAGTCACAGTATCAGCAGCCGGTCACGCAGCCTCAGCAGCAGTATTACGGCGGCGGAGCATATACCGGCGGCGACAGAGAGCGGCTCATCGGCAATAATGCGCAGTATTATATGCAGAAATTCAGCCAGATAAAGAGCCAGGGCAGCACCGTGAGCTGGAACTGGTGCGCGTTTCTGGTGTCGCCGTTCTGGATGCTTTACCGCAAGATGTATGGCTACGGCGCCGGACTTCTCGGCGCGGCGGTCCTGCTTGCGCTGTGCAACGCAGCATTAATTATGATAGTGCCCTACATCCTCATCGGTATGTTCGGCAACTATCTGTATATGCAGCAGATAGAAAAGCACGAAAATCAGCTGAGAATGCTTGCAGAGCCGGAAAAAACGCAGTATATACAAACAAACGGCTCGACCAGCACCAATGCCGTCGTTATAGGCGTTGTCGTATATATTTTTGTTTGTATCATAATCCTGTGAGTGCTGCGGAGGTAGACTGAATGGATGATTTTGAGATAGAGCTTTTAGATGCCGATGAAGGCGAAAACTCCGCGGCGCAGCTTCCGACGAATTTCATAACTGTTGGGGAAGTGAGCCCCGACGATGTCAAGGTCTATATAAAGCAGGATGTTTACAAGGCACTTGAGAAGTATGCCAGAGCCGATGTCGAGCACGAGCGCGGCACGATAATCCTCGGCGAGTACTGCGAGGCGCTGGGCGCGATAAATGTCATGATCTCGAACTATATCGAGGCAAAATACACCGATGCCTCTGCGTCTACGCTCACCTTCACCCATGAGACATGGGACTATGTGCATAAGCAGCAGGACGAGCTATATTCCGATAAAAAGATCGTGGGCTGGCAGCACACACACCCGAGCTACGGCATTTTCCTTTCAAATTACGACCTGTTTATTCAGGAAAACTTCTTTGACCTGCCGTTTCAGGTGGCGTATGTCATAGACCCAGTGCAGGATCTGCGCGGTTTTTTCCAGTGGAAAAACGGCAAGATCGAAAAGCTCAAGGGCTTTTACATCTATGACGAGGTCGGAAAGCCCATAAAAATAGAGAAAAAGCGCGTTAAAAAGGCTGAGGATAAGCCCAAGAGCTCGAGAACTGCGGTGACCGTTCTTTCGGTCATAACGGCTGCGTCGCTTATCTGCACCGGCGTTATGCTCGTTAAATATAACCGCCAGCTACGTGCTCAGAATGCGCTTGAGGACAGGCTTCAGGCGCAGGAGGAGACAATAAACCGGCAGGACGATACGATAAAGGAGCTCGACAACAAATATAACGAGCTGCTTGAGGAGTCGAGCTATGAAACGCACACCGTGAAATACGGTGAAACGCTCGCCGGCATATGCCAAAAGTACGGCGTCGATTACAGGGAAAACGAAGCCGAGATACTCTCGCTCAACTCCATCTCCGACCCGAACCTCATCTATGTCGGACAGCAGATAAAAATACCCGTGAAGGACTAAAACAAAAGCCTCCGATACCGGAGGCTTTTGTGCTTTAAGATACTTGAAAAAAGTATCGGCAGTGGTATAATAAGGGCAAATAAACCGTTCGGGGGTAGTGCTATGAAAAAGAAAGTCATTGCAAAATACGATGTTATCGCCGAAAAAAAGCAGCCAGAGGAGGTAACGGCGCTGGAGCTGCTTCAGTCCGGAAAGTTAAATAAGCGTGCCGTTATTCAAGTCATGCGCAAGGTCGATCTCAAAAAGGTCGGTATAGTCGCCGGCGGAGCCGCCGTCGTTATGAGCGCGGTGAGCCTTACAGGAAAGTATTCCTTCTACAAGGGCATAGTTTCGAGCGAATTAAAGCGCCAGCTTGCGCCGATGAACAAAAAGCTCGATGAGCTGAAAGCCCAGAACGAGGCATTGAAAAAAGAGCTTGACGAGATAAAGGCTCAGAACGAAGAATAAAAAAATTCCCCTCACATAAGGGGAATTTTTTTATTGATTTGATTTGCTGAGCGGAATCCCGTTCACGGCGTTTCGAGCGAGGACATACAGCACCGAGCACAGCGGAACGCTTATGAGCATTCCGATAACGCCCATGGCGTTGCCGCCGATGGTGACTGCCACCAGCACCCATATGCCCGGCAGACCGACGGATTTGCCGACGACCTTGGGGTAGATGAGGTTGCCCTCGAACTGCTGCAGAACGATGATGAAGATGATAAACCACAGCGCCTGAATGGGCTTTACGAGCAGGATGAGGAAAGCGCCTATCGCAGTTCCTATGAACGCGCCGAACACGGGTATAAGCGCCGTGAAGCCGACAAGAACTGATATTGCCGGAGCATACGGCATCCGGAATATTGCCATGCCTATGAAGCACAGGATGCCGATTATGACAGCCTCAGTGAGCTGCCCGGTGATGAAATTCGTGAAGGTCCGGTTCACGAGGTCGAGCAGATCGAGGAATTTCTGCATTTTCTCGGGCTTCATGACCCTTGCAAGCACCTTTTTCGACTGGCGCTTGAGCGTTTCCTTCTGCGCGAGGACATAGATGGAAAACGCCAGCGCGAGAACGAAGTTTATAACGGCGGTGACTATGGATGCCGTTGCAGAAATGGTAGTGTTGAACACTGCTGTGCCGCCGTCCTTGAGTATCTGCATGAGCTTATCTGCGTTGAAGCTGAACTCCGGAAGCTGGATGCTGTAACGGTTCAGGAACGCCGCCAGCGAATCCCACCAGCTCTCGATCTCGGTCACATACGAGGGCACCATGCTCACGAGCGAGGATACGGAAGCGCTCAGCTCCGGCATGATGATGAGGACTACCGCGAGGATTATACCGATGACAAGAAGAATGCTCAGAAGCAGGCAGATAGGTCTTTTAAGCTTCTGCACCCACTGACCCTTGCACCGGCTCAGAAGCTTCATCCACATCTTTTCGACCGGACGCAGCAGCACATTCACGATGTAGGCTATGCACAGTCCGATAACGAACGGTGAGATGAGCGAATACAGATCGCCGAGGTATTTAAGCAGCAGCTTGTGATTGTAAAGTCCCCATATCAGCAGGACTGTGAATGTTATTATAAGCAGTATGCGCTTAACGGTTTTCTTACTGAGCTCCATGCGAGACCTCCATAAGTTATCTTGAAGTTATCTTACGCTGAACAGAATGTCGCCGTAGGTCGGGAAAGGCCACAGCTCGGCTGATGTGTTCGTTTCAAGCTCATCTACCGTTTTTCTGAGCTGCTCCATGGCGGGGAGCACCTTGTCGCGGAAAACGGCGGCTCTGGTGTAATTTTCGGAAAACTCGTCGGCATTTTCGGCTGCCTCCGCGAGTGCATTCACTCCGGCGACGGTGTCGCTTATAAGCGAACTCAGTTTCTTGCACTGCGAAGCTTCAAAGCTTGCGTCCGCGCCGAGCTGAGCCTTTGCCAGCGCCGTGTCGCAAAGCTGCTTTGAGTAAGCGCTCACGGCGGGGAGGATCTCCTTCCACACCATCTCTCGCATGGTCAGCGCCTCTATGCGGATGACCTTGCAGTAGTTATCCAGCTTCATTTTATAACGCGCCGCGAGCTCTATCTCGGAATACACGCGGTGGCGCGCGAAGAGATCGACATTCTTTATATCGAGGTAATACGGAACGCAGTCTACCGTTGTGCGGAAGTTTTTGAGTCCGCGGTTCGCAGCTTCTCTGATCCATTCATCGCCGTAGCCGTTGCCGTTAAATATAATGCGCTTGTGTTTTTTGATAACGCTTTTTATAAGCTCGTGCAGGCTTGATTCAAAATTATCCGCTGTCTCAAGAAAGTCGGCGTATTTGCGCAGCGACTCGGCAACGGCGGTGTTGAGAACGACATTCGCGCCCGAAATGGATGCAGAGGAGCCGAGCATGCGGAACTCAAACTTGTTGCCGGTGAATGCAAAGGGCGAGGTGCGGTTGCGGTCGGTGGTATCGCGCGCAAACTTCGGCAGAACATGAACGCCGACCTTTATCTGCTCCTTTTCCTTGCCGCCGTAGGGCGTGTCATTTTCTATTGCTTCGAGTATCTCCTCAAGCTCCTCGCCGAGGAACACCGAGATGATCGCCGGAGGCGCTTCCGCAGCGCCGAGACGGTGATCGTTCGCCGCGCTTGCAACAGAGATGCGCAGCATATCCTGATAATCGTCCACCGCCTGCAAAACCGCGCACAGCATCAGCAGGAACTGGGCGTTCTCATACGGAGTTTCGCCCGGCTCGAGCAGGTTTAAACCCGTGTCGGTGGTCATGGACCAGTTGTTGTGCTTGCCCGAGCCGTTAACGCCGGCAAAGGGCTTTTCATGCAGCAGACACACCATGTCGTACTTGCGGGCAAGCTTTTGCATGAGCTCCATGGTTATCTGATTGTGGTCGGCTGCGATGTTTGTGGTCGTATAAATGGGCGCAAGCTCGTGCTGAGCGGGAGCGACCTCGTTGTGCTCCGTTTTCGCGAGAACACCGAGCTTCCACAGCTCCTCGTCAAGCTCCGCCATGAACGCGGCGACGCGGGGCTTTATTGTGCCGTAGTAATGATCGTCAAGCTCCTGACCCTTGGGCGGCATGGCGCCGAAAAGCGTTCTGCCGGTGTACATGAGGTCGCGGCGCTTTTCGTAAACGCTCTTGTCTATGAGAAAATACTCCTGCTCGGGACCCACGGTCGTCTTTACGGAGGTGACATCGGTGTTGCCGAACAGCCTGAGAACGCGCAGCCCCTGACGGTTCAGCGCCTCCATGGAGCGCAGCAGGGGCGTTTTCTTGTCCAGCGCCTCGCCGCCGTATGAGCAGAATGCGGTCGGTATGCAGAGAACGCCGTCCTTTATAAACGCATATGATGTGGGGTCCCACGCGGTGTAGCCGCGAGCCTCAAATGTGGCTCTCAGACCGCCGGTGGGGAAGCTCGAGGCATCCGGCTCGCCCTGTATGAGCTCCTTGCCTGAAAATTCCATAATAATTCTGCCGTTATCTGCCGGGGAGATAAAGCTGTCGTGCTTTTCGGCGGTTATGCCGGTCATGGGCTGGAACCAGTGCGTAAAATGCGTTGCGCCCTTTTCGATAGCCCAATCCTTCATCGCATTTGCAACGACCTCGGCAGTTTCCCTGTCGAGCCTTTCGCCGAGCTTTATCGAGCGTTGGACCTGCTTGTATGCCTGCTTGGGGAGGCGCGCCTGCATAACGCAGTCGTTAAACACCATTGAGCCGAACATTTCGATAACATTACTCATTTCAGATCCACCTTTCGCCCGAGACCGGCGCTGCGGCCTATCGGGGGGTTAATGGAAAAATTATATTCCAACACACTCATTTTTGTCAACGATTAAAAAAGGTAAAGCGGTTGACAAACCATACTTGTATGTGTATACTGACTGTGCTAATGCAAATCATACAGTTTAACGGTGAAAAACCGTACATTGGTTTAGATTTTGTCAAACTGCTTTACCGCTTACAAGCGGTGTGATATAATCAAAAGTTGTGTGGGAAATATAAGAATGGAGCGGGCTGCCGCACATTTGTGATCAATGAAGAGTAGTGTTAAAAACAATCTGCTGTGGATATTGCTTCTGGCGGCAATATCCGCAATAACCGTCAAGGTAGTAACATCGTGCTCAAAGGGCTTTTCGTGGCATCGCTTTGAGCATTTTCTTGACGGGGCGGACCCGATGTGGATAGTGCTTGCTGCACTGTGCGCGTTCGGATTTGTCTATTTTGAGGGACTGGGACTTCAGTGCACCTGCCGCTTTTTCGGACATCCGTTCTCAGCCGGAAAGGGGATACTTTTCTCGGCGACGGATATTTTCTTCTCAGCCATAACCCCCTCAGCCACCGGCGGACAGCCTGCGGCGCTCATATTCATGATGCGCCACGGTACCCCAGCGGCGGTGTCTGCCATTGCGCTGCTGTTAAACCTCGTTATGTATACGGTATCGATACTGCTCATAAGCGCAGTGTGCTGCGTCGTTTACCCCGGTATACTCCTGAGGATGAGCATTGCGCCGAAGATATTCATTGCGTTTGGCGTTGTCGTTCAGGTGATATTCATATTTGTATTCATCATGTGCATCTTTAACGATGCGCTCATCCTCAGCGTCTGCCGCTGGGGACTGCGGCTTTTGTGCAAGCTGAGGATAGTCAAGGACTATGACGAGCAGTATAAAAAGCTGTTGGACATGATAAAGCAGTACAAGGAGTGCGGCGTTCTGCTCAGAAAGGAAACGGGACTGCTCATAAAGGTGTTTCTATGCAACATGGCGCAGCGCCTGTCGGTCATCCTCGTTTCGGTGTGCGTGTTCCTTGCGGTAGGCGGCGCACCTGCGGAGGCATTCAAGGCGTTCTCGGTGCAGACCTTTGCCGTTCTCGGCTCGAATGCAGTGCCGGTGCCCGGAGCTGTCGGCGTTGCCGATTACATTCTGCTCAGCGGCTTCGGTCAGCTCGTGCGCGACCCTGTCAGCATCGAGCTTTTAAGCCGCGGGATAAGCTTTTATGCGACCATACTTTGCTGCGGCGTTCTGATGCTCGCGGTACTTATAATAAGAAAGATAAAAAACGGTGGGAAAAATGACATCTAAGAAAATGACGATAGGTCTGCGCTGCTGCTATTTCAAGCACCTCGGCTGGCCCGCTCGCTGCGTAATGACAAACCCGATACTCACGGCGGTGATAGGCGAATATATGGACACGCGCCTTTCCGTAAGGCGCATAGACCACTTTGTGCGCGCAAACGGCATAGACCTCAGCGATTATGAAAAGACCGATTACCGCTGCTTCAATGATTTCTTCACCCGCAGGATAAAGCCCGAGGCGCGGCCCGTGAACATGGATCCCGATGTGCTCATCTCACCGTGCGACGGCAGCCTTTCGGCTTACCGCATAAGCGGCGATTCGGTGTTCTCGATAAAAAACAGCTATTACAATGTCGATGACCTTGTAGGAGGAGCATCCATTGCCGAGGAGTATATGAACGGCGTGTGCCTCGTGCTCAGGCTCGGCGTTGAGAATTACCATCGCTATTGCTACATAGATAACGGCTTCAAGAGCCGCAACTGGCACATTCAGGGCAAATACCATCCGGTGCAGCCGATCGCCGTGCGCAAGCATCCGGTGTTCAAGCAGAACACGCGCGAGTACTGTATGCTGTATACAGAAAATTTCGGCACGGTCGTGCAGATAGAGGTCGGCGCGTGTCTCGTCGGCAAGATAGATAACTACCACGAGGCGGCGGTAATAAGCCGCGGCGAGGAAAAGGGAATGTTCCGCTTCGGCGGCTCGACCATCGTTCTGCTGTTTAAAAACGGCGTGCTCGACCTGCCGCAGCAGCTCTTTGACGACACCCTAAAGGGCAGGGAACACCCCGTCCTCTACGGAAAAGAAATATGCAGAAAGCTCTCGGATCATTGATCCGAGAGCTTTAGGTTTATTTGTTGCTATTTCTTGCTTACGGCATAGGCTATGCCGCTGAGGACGAGTGCTCCGACTGCCGGCAGAGAGATCACAAGGATCCCGAGTCCGAGCGGCATTTCCGCCGGAGCGTAAAATCCGCCGAGTCGGATCGCGTCCGGAATAAAGAACCAGAGAACGAGCAGAACTTCAAAAACAAGCAGTGATACGATGTCGAATTTCCCGCATCTGCGGCTCGCGGCGAACACAACCGCCGCGGCAAGGATCGGCAAGACGATAAGATACCACCCTCCGTAAAGCGAGTTCACCGGAAGGAGAGTCCCTCCTTCGTCGATGGCTCTTGCGGCTATGCTGAGACCGCACAGGCAAAACAGGATAGCGTACGCCCACCATGGGCGCTTGAGACTTTTACTCATAATATCAGCTCCTTTACATGATCGGATCCGGTACTTTCAAGCTCACAGCCTTGTTATACTCACATCATACCATATGTGGAGGTAATTTCAAGCATTATTTGCCTATTTTCTTTAAAAACCTCTTTAATTTGCCAAGCTCGAGCTTCCAGTATATCGTCCTAACAAAGGGGAATACGGTCATGAGCGCCTTGCCGACGGCAAAAAGCGGGCAGGGGGATACGCTCTTCGTAGTAGTCCATCAGTTTCTCCGTGGGCGTTCCGTCTGTCTGACCGAGGCTGAACTCGGCAGCGGTCATTACGGTGCGGTTTTTGACTGTCATTGTGCCGATCTTCATCGGCGAGAGCAGCATTTCATAGCTCATGGCGTGTATCCTCCCTGAAATGTATCTGAAACGATAATAAATTAACACACATGTCCGAGTCAAGAAGCCGTTGAAATATCAGCGTTTTACAGCCTCTTTGCCGGCAAAGAGAAGATAATAACGCATCTCATACGCAATCTCAAGGACGATCAGCAGGCGGTGTTCGCGGAGTTTATAAATGCGAAAAATGATCTCGAGCGCATCTGGGCGCTGTATGACAGGTACCTGTCGCTTGCCATGGAGTTCGGTCCCGAGCTCACCGGAACGCTTTTATCGCTTGAGCTGCAAAAGCCCGTGGGACTTTTTAAGCTTTTTAACTCTTTTAACGAGTGGTTTGCAAAGCTCATCACGAACTGCCAGCGCCAGGGGCTTATCCGCAACAAAAACCGCGCCGAGGATATTGTCACGCTCGGCATCCGCATAGCGGTCGGAGCAACATATGAGTGGTGTCTCACCGGCGGCAGCTTTGACCTGCGCGCGGTTGCCATAAGCGAGCACGAGTCGCTTTACGATGTGCCGCAGGAGTTTCGACAAAGTGCGGCACGGCAGTGAGTCAGCTATTCCAAATACTGCACAAAAGTTTTACTCTGCAACTGGTCAATTTGCCGTTTTTAAGCTTTTTGTATAAATATTGTTGCACTGATTGTAATATTTCTGTATAATCACTGTTGATGTATTGTCACTTTTGGGCGACGCCTGAGTGGATTAAGGAGGAACTATATGAAAAGACGCATCATCAGTATGGTAATGGTGCTGGTGCTCGTGTTTACGATGCTGCCGGTCTATGCCATTGCCGACGGCGACGGCACGGGGGATGCCGGCACCGACCTTCAGGGTGTTATCGACACCGTGAAGGACCTTATAAACGGGGGAGACACCTCTGGCAAGCTCGGCGAGATAATCAAAAATCTCGATTATGAGCAGCTTGCAAAGCTCTTCGGAGAGCTCATAAAGGATAAGATAGATATAGCTCCCGTCCTCGACAAGATCGATGTCACCGCGATAGCGGCGGTGATCAAGGACCTCGTTGCGGGAAACATAGACATCGGCCAGATCGTTGACGGCATGGATGCCGAGCAGATAGCCGAGCTCATAAAGAACCTCGCGGGAGATAACGACGCGATAAATGCAGTGCTCGATAAGCTCGATGCCGAGAAGCTCGCGGCGGTCATAAAGGCTCTCGTTTCCGGCGATGCGGATATAAGCGATGTCATCGCGGGTCTCGATACCGATAAGATAGTCGAGGTCATCAAGGGTCTCGTCGGAGATAACAAGGCCATAGCCGAGATACTCGGAAAGCTCGACACCGACCGGCTCGTAGCCGTTATAAAGGGACTCATTGCCGGTGATGTGGACATAAGCGACATAGTCGCGGGTCTCGATACCGATAAGATAGTCGAGGTCATCAAGGGTCTCGTCGGCGATAACGAGGCTATAGCCGAAATACTCGGAAAGCTCGACACCGATCAACTCATCGCGGTTATAAAGGCGCTCGTAGCGGGCGACATTGACATAAGCGATGTCGTTGCCGGACTTGATGTCGATAAGATAATCGAGATAATAAAGGGCCTCGGCGACGATAACGAGACCATAAGCGCCATCCTTGACAAGGTCGATGTTGACAAGCTTGTTGAGATCATAAAGGGTCTCATCGACGGCGGCGTAGATGTCGGCGATATACTCAAAAACATCGATCCGTACACTCTGCTCAAGGTCATTTCCGGCCTGTTCGGCAATGATCTCGATGTAACGGGACCGAATAATGTCACCGTGACCGAGACCGAAACGGCTACCTTCAGCGTCAAGGTAAAGCTCAGCCTTCTCGAGCAGCTCCAGGGCGTTTCGTATAAGTATATGTGGCTCGAGCCGGATACGCTCAAGGATCTCAACAGCGATAACTTTGAAAAGCTTGATGTTCTCACCCTCATAACCCGTCTGCTCGGCAGCTCGCTCGGCAACGGCGAGACCCTGAACATCGCAAACACCACCATGCGCGATGACGGCAGAAGCTTTGTCTGCGTTATCTACAGCATAAGCGACAAGGTGTTCTATGTCACCGATAAGGCCACCCTTACGGTAACTCCGTTCAGCGATTGCACCCACAACAGCCTCAAGTTCGTGCGCGGCATAGACGCCACCTGCACCGAGGCGGGCAATGTCGCTTACTACGAGTGCCCCACCTGCGGAAAGCTCTTCCTCGATAAGGACTGCAATACCCAGACCAACGCAAACGATGTAGTTATCCCCGCAAAGGGTCACACTCCCGTTGAGACCAAGGCTGCTGTCGAGGCAACCTGCACCGCCACCGGTCTGACTGCCGAGCTCACCTGCTCCGTGTGCAGGGAAGTTGTCGAGCACCAGAAGGTAGTGCCCATGAAGGCGCACACCCCCGTTGAGGGTACGCCCGCCGTCGCACCTACCTGCACGACCGACGGCAGCACCGCACAGACGATATGCAGCGTATGCAAGACCGAGCTCGTCGCGGCAGAGGTCATCCCCGCAAGCGGCCACACCAAGGTCGTTGACATCGAAGCCGTTGAGCCCACCTGCACCAAGGACGGACGCACCGAGGGCAGCCATTGCAGCACCTGCAATGAAGTGCTCAGCAAGTCCGAGCCCGTAAAGGCAAAGGGACATAATTTCGTCGGCATCAAGTGCAGCGAGTGCGGCGAGTTCGTGCCGTTCCCGTTTGTGGATGTTCCTGAAACGGCATGGTACCGCGGCAATGTAGAGTATGTCTGGCAGCATGAGCTCATGGTCGGAGTTTCCGCAGACAAGTTTGCGCCCGATGCGACCATGACCCGCGCAATGTTCGCGCTCGTGCTCTACCGCATAGCCGGTGAACCGTCGGTCGAGGGTATGCGTGTACCGTTTACGGATATAAGCAGCCGCCATTGGGCGTATGACGCGGTCGTTTGGGCGTACAATAAGGGCGTCACGGACGGCGTGAGCACAACGGAGTTTGCGCCCGATGCGAATATAACCCGTGCGCAGCTGGTAACTATGCTCTTCCGCTATGAGAAGGCAAGCCCCGCGGCAAGCGGTGCGCTCAACTTCACCGACGCCTCCTCGATAGCATCGTGGGCACGCGACGCCGTCCTTTGGGCATACCTCAGCGGAATAGTCTCCGGCTATCCCGACGGCAGCTTCGGTCCCGATAGGACCGCGACCCGCGCCGAGATGGCAGCCATCCTCCAGAGATACTGCCAGCTCAAGCAGATATAAGCTCATATAAAAATCACTCCCTCCATCACCTGATGGAGGGATTTTTTCGGTACTTTTTTATTCGTTTTAGAATGTTATAGTTCCCTGATAGTTCTTGGTATGGTATAATAATCTGCTTACCGATCTGGTTGACGCCGGTGTTATAGTTCCCTGATAGTTCTTGGTATGGTATAATCGCGACGATTTACCTGATGGAAAACTCCCGGTTATAGTTCCCTGATAGTTCTTGGTATGGTATAATGCGAAGAGCAGCATCATTATTAGGCTGCGCGTTATAGTTCCCTGATAGTTCTTGGTATGGTATAATCTGCTATTGACCTGAAGAACACGATCAACAGTTATAGTTCCCTGATAGTTCTTGGTATGGTATAATAAACGAACGCGCAGGCATAACTTTTTTAGAGTTATAGTTCCCTGATAGTTCTTGGTATGGTATAATAATGAGGTCTAAAAGTATGATCGCCGTACTGTTATAGTTCCCTGATAGTTCTTGGTATGGTATAATCATATACCACTAAGTAATCATCGCCCAGAGGTTATAGTTCCCTGATAGTTCTTGGTATGGTATAATTGCTCCCAAAGGTTGCACCCTCGCTTGTTAGTTATAGTTCCCTGATAGTTCTTGGTATGGTATAATAAGCACATCCGCAAAGTGCGTACTGTTTTCGTTATAGTTCCCTGATAGTTCTTGGTATGGTATAATAGGCTATCAAAGAAACACCGCTTTATCAATGGATAAGGCGGTGTTTTTTACTAAAAAATCGATAATTGTTCGCACTGAAAACTGTCGTCCGCTTCGGTTAATTTTCCGAGCAGAATATCTATGGCTTCAAACTGCTTTTCTGTTATTACAAGCATTCTGATAGAGCCGTTGCACGGCAGATTTCGCTTTATCCTCGCTCTGTGCTTTGCCACGGCGTCCAAGCCGTTGCAAACGCGGGCATAGACAGAGTACTGGATCATATGATACCCGTCATTGAGAAGAAAATTTCTGAATTGAGTGGCTTCGCGCCGCTCTTTTTTCGTCTTGACGGGGAGATCGAAAAATACCATGATCCTCATAAACTTATTCATACTTGTGCTGCTTCAGCGCTGTCAGCTCGGGCAGGCAAAGTGCAGCCTTGCCGTCAGCCATGGAGCGGGACAGACTATGGACGAGCCGCTCAATTGCGTAAGAAACGCTGTGATGACTTGCTCCGGAGACTATATCGAGGTTCAGTGCGTTGAAGAGCGAACGCTTTAGCTTCGGTGTGAGTTCGGTATCGTCGGGAGCTATCAGTGAGCAGACCAGCAGGTCAACAGCGGGGCGAAACGGTTCCATAATGTCGTCGGCGAGGTTAAAGCTGTTGAGTGCGCTTTTGTGGTGCAGACCGAGCGCGGGAACAAAACCATATACTGCGAGGTGCCGTGCAACGCTGCCGCGGATGATCGCGTAGCCGTAATTCAAAGCCGCATTGGTGACGCATTCGCTGCCTCTCGAAAACTCCGGAGAAAACAGCGCGGGGAAGTAGCGCTGAGCCGCCGAAGCCTCGACATTATCCGGATCGCCAGACTTTACATTCTCTGCCATGCGGCGCAGACATTCGGCATCGCCGCTGTTCCCGCACAGCTCCAGACAAATCGCCTGATTGACTATTTTTGCGACAACGATGCTTTGCCAAAGACGCTTCTTCAGGGGCTCACTCGCATCGAGCTGCGCTTTCAAAACCGAAAGGGCTCTGCTGTGCTGTGAAAACGGCTCGAGCACGGCGCAGGGCATATGCTTCTCGTCGCACATAAAAACGGCACAGCCGCTCTGCCCAAGATAGGACAAAGCGGCTGTGGTTATCGTTGAAGCTCTGCTTTCAATGAGAAGCGCAGAAATATCCTCGACAGCCAAGCTGTGCTCGCTGTCGGTTTTTACTATGAGCTGCCTGTTTTTAAGAGATATATGAGCAGTGCTCTCTATGACTATATTGCGAAAAGGCATGATTACCCCCTTTTTATGTTGAACGGCTGTCTTACTTCCTTTCCAACTTTGTGATATTCCCCGAGCACATCTACCGTGTACTTTTCAAGCTTTTCAAGTGTTTTGATGCCGAGGCCTCCGATCTCATACGAATTATCGTGGGTTATTGCCTTAATTCCACCATTAGAGATGTTAGTTCTTATGTAGTACAGCATGAACGACTTTCCCTCGACAGACGGCGGAAGAGTGCTGTCTTTGTTAACAAGGCTCAGCTTGAGACCCTTTTTGCTGGTCGCGCAAATAAGGTCGTTAGGGTACAAGGAGAAAATGAAGTCTTCGTCGGACATTTCGTGCCATTCGGAATATGGTTTCGAAGCGGTAATAGCTTTGCTCGGCAGCGTGGGCTTGAGCGTATCGGCGACATATATCGGAACGAGATAGTATTTTCCGCCGGAGAGGAAAACATCGACTCTCACCATGGAATCGTTATCCGCCGCGCCTTTGCCGCCGTGTACGGAAACATTCAGGGTGGTCGGCTCATATAGCTTGACCTTTTTTACTATCGGACCGGCTGTACCGTCGCTCTTAGGCTTGCGGAAGCCATTGGCAAATGCCTTTTTCGCGTCTCCGTCATGCTCGATAAGCGCGGTTTTCAACGCCTCGTACAGCAGCCTGTCGCTCTGCGGTTCATAGTAATTCTCGATCTCGCCGTTTTTGAGCTTTAGATCGGTGATAGGTCGTTTTACCACCAAATACCCGTTGTCGAGAAGCTTTGCGCTTTTCACGGTGTCCTTATGCGCTGCTCCGGTCACCTTGCGCTTGGGCATTCTTGAAACAAAAAGCGGTTCGGGCAGGGGCGCCCCGCTTGACATATAAAACGGCAGGCGCAGATCGTTTATTATTCTCGCCGGATCTCTGCCGAGTCGGGCTTCGAGTTCCTTCCTGAAATCCTGCCAGGGGTACGGGAACTGGTGAAGCACCTCGCCGGTATCGGGATCAACTGCTATGCTGCACGAATCCGTGTGCATATACCGGCATTCGCGGTATTTCGCGTATCGAGAGACCTGCTGTATCATGCCATCGGTCGTGCAGGCGATAACGACTGCGTCCACTGCGTGGTGAAGGTCTCCGTTCTCGCGGATTTTCGTTATGCCCCATCTTTTTCTCATATATGAGGTAACGGCTCCGTTTACCGCAGTGACTTTCTTCTTGCGGCCGCGGACAGATTCGGCAAATTCGAGGTTGTCGGCAATGTAGTTCAGCAGGAACCTCGACATGGTCTTCGTGTCCTGAAGATTTCTTTCTTTAAATCCGGCTTCATCTTCCTCGGTGAGCGTTTCCTTCAGCAGGATCCTGCGCTTTTTGTAGTTTTTGACATTGTTGTTTACCCACACGATAAAGTCTTCTCTGCGCTGACCGGTGAGGTACTGGAGCGGGAGCCGATTGCCCTTGTTTCGGTTTTCCTCCGTGAGTACAAGCACTTTATTCTTAAGGCTGTCGTCAAAGCTGATGCTGTAGGGGATGATGTGATCGACCTCGGCATAATTCGGAGAAAACAGCTTCTCGACCGACATTTGCTTGAGGGAATACATACAAACGCCGCTCTGCTCCTCATACAAACGGAGCTTTACAAGGTCAAGACCGGTGGGATTGTTCTTACCGTATTCGTTTTTTATGCGATCGAGGCGCTTCTCGTTCTGCCTGCGGTTTTCGTCGTTTTCCTTTTTGAGCTTGTTGCGCTCAGAGAAGTCTTTTGCCATTTCACGCGCAAGCTCGATGTTTATGAATGTGGGGCTGCAGCCCTCTTTGCGGATAATTGCATTCAGGACCTTTATGGTTTGAGATATTGCTCTGCGTACAACTGGGCTCGTTATGTCCGCATAATCGTCCTCCGTGGGATGGAGGAAGTGCGACTTTTCGCCGACCCCGTGCGCCTTAAAGTCTATTCCGGCAGCGGCGCAGGCTTCATTGTAGTTCATGCCCTGCTCAAGGAACGGGATGATCATATCGCAGGCCTTTACGGATATATGACCGAATCCGGAGAAATTGCCAATGGAATCCGCAATAGAAATATCGTCCTTGCGGAGGCCGGCATCTTCAAGATAGGCGGTTATCTTTTCCGAGGTTTTATAGAGAGACAGCGCAGTGCCGATGGCGTTGAGCTGCTCGCGCGGCAGCATGGAAAAATATCCGTTTGACACTTTGTTGAAGGCACTGCGCATCTGATGGTAGGCCTTCAGTGAGCCGAGCTTTTCTTTCTTCTCCGTTTCTTCGGGCGAGGCATCGCCTGAATAGCGAATGTTGAAAAGCTGCCCGTCGGAAAGTTCCAAGGTTTTTCTGATCTTGGCGTAGGAGACATCCTTTGAGCTGTGCGCAAGGTCGATTATCAGATTGCGCTGCTGCGCTGTCAGCTTTTCGGCTTTGCCGTTTGTGATTATGCGAATGTGGTTGACCTTCTCAAGGAGCGAAAAGCGCTCGAATGAGTATGTCGCTTTTGCGGCGCGGGGCTCATCGGGGAAGAAAGTGCAGCGTCCGACCATTCGCTCTATCTGGCTGCCGCCATAAGGACTGTTTCCGCCCGGACCTTCGTCGAAAGAGCGCTGACTAAGCAGAATTCCAAGATAGCTGCTTTCAAGCTTTTCGCCAGCAAATACGGAGCCGAAGCTGCGCTGCGCGGCGAATATAGCCTTGACCTCGTCGGCGACCATATCTCGTGTAACTGTCGTTATGTAGTTGCCGCCCTTGTTGCGCTTGTGATCTTTGAACATCTCGTCGCGCAGAAGCATCTCGCCGACCGTGCGGTATCCGTTAGCTTCCATGCGCTGCTTGTTTTCGCTGACAGCTTTGAGCAGCTCTCCATCTTCCTTCGTCGATGGATTTTTGCGATTTGATTTAAAACCGCGCCGCTGAGATATGTGCAGTAATATTCTCGCAAACTCAGTGCGGCTGACGGCGCAGTCGAGAGCTTTAACACGCAGAGCATAAATGTCCTCGAGCTGACCGCAAAACAGGGATGACAACTCGTCGGGGGATACCAGCTCCTCGGCGAGCATAAGACTTTTAATGCGTTCGTTTCTGTGGCGATGACGGCGCAAGCGCCGTCTTGAGCCGCGTGCGTCCCTTCGGGGTGCGGCAAGCGACTCTCCGGTCTTCGGCTGCTCGGCGGCATCAAAAATTCTTGAGCCCATTCCGAGAATGCCGCAGGGGTTTTCGGAGCCGTCGAGAGCAAGTGCTGCCCAGCCGACGGAGGTTATACCGATGTCGAGTCCTATCGCGTATGGATGCATAGAAAAGCCTCCTTTACAGGTTATGCCACCATTTTACACTATATTTCAAGTTTTGGCAAGAAAGAGATAACGCCCCGCAAAAGCGAGGCGTTAGAGCTCTTCGGTGTACTACCTTATCATAGTAACCTAAATAGTTCTTGGTATGGTATAAGAACTGTATCCATATTACAACAGGAATTGACAAATTGCAAGAATTTTTTTACTTTAAACTCTGACCGGTGATGCGGAAAAGCTCGAAACCGACCAAACCAAACTGCAAATGCTCCGGCAGGAGTATAATGGTTTTTCCAAAGCCGCCGGACTTCGAACGCAGACAGAGCGCGCCGAAGTCGCGGGCTTTGACCGCAGGCAAGCACGGCAAGTGCGAACTATAAAAGAATTGCAAATGCTGCAAATTCGATGTATAATGCAGGAAGCGAAAATCAGAATATCAAGGCTTATATGCGCGATTTGCCAATACGCAAGCAGATACGATCTGAATCTGAAAAGCTGATAGTTAACCCTGAAAAGCAAGCACGGCACATTAAAAACAGTGAAGGGTATGTTTTAGGACGAAGCTACATCACGGTAAGTAACGCAGAATTGCAGGATATTGTGAGCCGGTATGCCGGAACAGGGGAAATTGTAAGATCAAGTAAAGGTAAATTTATGAATAGGGAGATCATTACAGTAGACAGAGAAATAGGCATAAGTATTGATCCGCAAACCCAAGAAGAGACACCAACAAACCGCGCTTATATACATTATAGTAAATCTGGTACGCATGTTGTACCAACAGCAAGGGAGAAAACAAAATGACAAACCTATATGATTACTTCGGCCGAGATGTATCTATAGTAGATGTAGACGGCAAAAAGTGGTGCGGCAATGTAACGGCGTATACATCCGCGATTGATAGTGAAACAGGCGCGGAGGAAATCGCGGTGCGGACATCTGATGGCTTGATTGGCTTTTGCTTATCTGACATCGAAATCATTGAAGAAAGGTAAGCCCCATAACAACTTAATTGATTGAAGCAGCTAAGCGGAAACGCGAGGTTGCTTTTTTCATATCCATTTGGTCTACGCGCCGACCTAATAATGCGCGGCGGCGGGAGCTGGCGACCTCCTAAAACGCCTACGCCGTAAAGGAGAACCATGAAAACAGAATTTTTGCAGAATTTCAAAATCGGAGAACAGGCGCTGACAAAAGAGACTATAGATGCCATACTCGCCGAAAATGGACGCGACATTGAAGCGGCAAAGAAACCCTTTGCGGATTACGAGGCACTCAAAGACCGCCTCAAAACCGCCGAGGACGGCGGAACGCTTTGACTCAGAAGTCTTATTCATTTATGTTCCTCCGATGTGCATTATGCCGCAAGCTCGCCGACCTCACCGATGCCGAGCCCGTCCGTGTCCTTGCCGCAGAGCACTACGCAGCGCCCGCTCGGAATGCTTCCCGAGGTCTGCCGAAGCACCGGAAAGCTTTCTTCCGAATATTTAAATTCAAAATCTATCATGACTGTCTCTTTCTTACCAGTTAGCAGCGCCTAACTGGCTGCGCCAAGAAACGGGCGGGAGTACCGCCCGAAAAACTTTAGGCTTCTTATTTAAGTGCGTCGCACAATTGCCGCCAGCCGGCATTGAAGAAATCGAGGATCGATCTCAGGCAGGCGAACATTCTGTCCTCATCGAGGTGCTCGTTGAGAAGCTGCCTGAAATACCAGAACTGCGACCCCATCAGCAGCCGGATAGAGTCCTCGTTTGGCGCTTTGCCGTAGACCTCGGAGAAAAAATCAATGGTCTGTCTTGCTTTGCGGTCCATAAGCTCCTTGAGCATCGTCTCGGCGGAGCTTCCGTCGCTGCGGCTGAAAAAGAGGGTGCATTCGTCGTAGTGCTCGGTGAGCAGACGAAAATAGATACCCTCCTCCACATTTATGGCGCGGATAATATCCTCGGTCAAGGCGCTTTTTCTCGCCCGCTCGTATTTCTCCGCGGCAGGAGAGAATATTTCCTCCATAGTCTTAAAAAAGTCCTGAAGCAGGCTATAATATTTTTTGAATGGAATTAGAGACCGACGCTTGGTAAGGGTATACACAGTTTTATCGCATAGAAAAATGCCGCCGCAATTCTGCTAAAATTGCGGCGGTGCCGGTGGCATGAGCGAAATATGTCGTTTATAAAAAATCGTCGCAAGCGATACAAAGCTTGCGACGACGATGGTGCCGGTGGCCGGACTCGAACCGGCACGACGCAAGCATCAGAGGATTTTAAGTCCGCCGTGTCTACCATTCCACCACACCGGCAGGTGCGTTAGCTTTCTAATTTTAGCATCGGGGGATAGGAATGTCAATGTTTTAGAAAAAGCTTCTGAGCTCTTGCGTAAATGAAAGAAATTTGTTATCATACCCTTTCATGTGAAAAGAGCCTAAAAAAGAGAGGTATACAAGCCTTATAATAATCATCCTTGTTCAGGGGCTGATATAAATCCCCAAAGCCAGCCGAAAGGCTGGCTTTTTCATTTACATAAACAAAAAAGTGTGTTATTATATTCAACTATAAAAATATATTGAAGTAGTGTTTGTTAATGGATTACAGTAAATGGAAAATTGAAGAGAAGGCGCCGGAAGCTGAAAGGCTTTTCCTCGGTGCCGGATATGCGCCGCTGCTTGCAAAAATGCTCAGCGTTCGTGGGATAGCGAGCCTTGACGAGGCGAAAAGCTTTCTTGATGGCGGCGCGGAGCTGCTTGCAGACCCCATGCTTTTAAAGGACATGGACAAGGCGGTGCCGCGCATAAGGCGCGCGATCTCGGCGGGGGAGACCGTTGCGGTGTACGGCGACTATGATGTCGATGGCATAACCTCGACCTGCCTGCTGACCGACTGGCTGCGCAGCCGCGGACTCAGATGCTATCCGTACATCCCCGACAGAATAGACGAGGGCTACGGCATAAACGACGCGGCCATCGAGAGCCTGCACGCCAAGGGCGTCAGCCTTATCATAAGCGTTGACTGCGGCATAACTGCGGCTGCCGAGGCAGAGTTTGCGCGTAAGATCGGTGTTGACCTCATCATAACCGACCACCACGAGTGCAGGGAGCAGACGATACCCGATGCCATCGCGGTCATCGACCCCAAGCAGGATGAGTGCAGGTATCCGAACAAGGAACTTGCCGGTGTGGGCGTTGCGCTCAAGCTCGTGTGCGCCGTTGAGAACGAGAGTGAGCGCGTGGTTGCGCGGTATGCCGACCTTGCCGCCATCGGAACGGTGGCGGATGTCGTGCCGCTCACGGGCGAGAACAGATACATCGTGCGGCGCGGACTTGCCATGCTTGAGCATACCTCCCGCCCGGGACTTGAGGCACTGCTGCGCGAATCAGGTGCGTCGGAGCGGAAAATGTCGTCGTCCACGATAGGCTTTACGCTTGCACCGCGCCTGAACGCCGCCGGCAGACTCGGAGAGGTGTCCGTCGCGGGCAGACTGCTCATGACCGGCGACGCGGACGAGGCGAACACCCTTGCGGATAAGCTGTGCGAGCTAAACCGCCGCCGCCAGCACCTTGAAACGGAGATATGGGACGATGCCTCCGGCATGATGGACGGCAAAATGCCATCTACCCCGATAGTGCTTGCCAGCGAAAAATGGCATCAGGGCGTTATCGGCATAGCGGCGTCAAAGCTTGCCGAGCAGTACTCCAAGCCGACCGTTATGATATGTCTCGACGGCGAAAAGGGAAAGGGCTCATGCCGCAGCTATGGCGGGTTCAACCTCTTTGACGCGCTTTCGGCGTGCTCGGAGTATCTCGAGGGCTTCGGCGGTCACGCGCTCGCGGCGGGACTCAATATAAAGAGGGACAAGCTCAGGCAGTTCTGCAATGCCTTTAACGAATATTATGAAAAGAATAAGCCCAGCGAGCTTCCGACGCTCAACTGTGATATTGAGGTGACCGATCCGGACATACTTGATATGGAGGGTGTTGCCGCCCTGGGCAGGCTTGAGCCCTATGGGAGCGGAAACCCCAAGCCCATGCTTTGCATAAGCGGAGCAAGGCTTGAGCGGGTAACGCCGATCGGCGGGGGAAAGCACCTGCGCCTGAGCATCAGCTTCAGGGGCGCAAGCTTCGAGTGCGTGTTTTTCTCGCACAGCGAGGCTGAGCTGGGGCTGCGCGCGGGCGACAGGATAGACATAGCCTTTACTCCGCAGATAAACGAGTTCAGGCTGCGCCGCAGCGTGCAGCTTCAGGTAACGGCGGTAAAGGCGCATGACCCGAGACCGCTGTGCGAAAAGATATTGACCGATATGCCGGTAGCCGAGGCGTCGTGCTATTGCCCCGACAGAGGTGCGTTCATAAAATCATGGCGCAGGCTCCAGTCTCTCGGCGGCACGGTGGCAGCTGACCTCGACGGGGTCATACGGCAATGCCCGCACGGGGTGGAGCCCGAGCGGTTCTGCATCTGCCTGAGAGTGCTGTGCGAGTTGGGGCTTCTGCGTATGGCAGCCCCCGGCTCCGTTTTCGGAGCAAGGATAGTCACGGGCTGCGCGAAGGTCAATCTTGAAAGCTCGGAGCTTATAAAACGCTTGAAAGCGAGACGGTCGTAATGGCAGACATTGAAAAGAAAATACTTGATCCGGATGAAATGTTCGATGCGCTGCGCAAGAAGATAGATGACAGCGGCATGGAAATGGATATGGGCAGAATAGAGGCGGCTTACCACATGGCAAAGCTCGCCCATTCCGGTCAGCTCAGAAAGGACGGCTCACCGTATGTCACGCACTGCGTCGCGTCGGCGGATATTGCCGTTGACATGGGGCTTGACGAGGACTCTATAGTTGCAGCTCTGCTGCACGATGTCATAGAGGATACCCAGCTCACGCACGGCGACATTGCCCGCCAGTTCGGAGAGTCCGTTGCGAACATCGTCGAGGGCGTTACCAAGCTCACGCGCGTGCAGTACACGAGCAAGGAAGACGAGCAGATGGAAAACCTCCGCAAAATGCTCATGGCAATGGCGAAGGATATACGCGTTATCCTCATAAAGATAGCCGACCGGCTGCACAATATGCGCACCATGGCGTATCAGACCGAGGAAAAGCAGCGGCAGAAATCGCTCGAAACGATGGAGATATACGCTCCCATCGCCCACCGTCTCGGTATGCAGAGAGCGAAGTGGGAGCTGGAGGACCTTGCACTTATGTACCTTGATCCGGCGGGATACAAGGAGATAACCGACACATTGAACGAGCGCATGGACACCCTCAAAAGCTTCATGTCGAGCGTTGAGACAAAGATGAAGCAGCGCCTTGAGGAAGAGGGGCTGGATGTCACCGTAACGAGCCGTATAAAGCACATTTACAGTATATACAGAAAAATGTACGCGCAGAAGCTCGATATCAATGGTATATTTGACCTGTGCGCTTTCCGCGTTATCGTAGATACCATACCAGACTGCTACAATGTGCTGGGCATCATTCACGATATGTTCAAGCCCGTTCCCGGCAGATTTAAGGACTATATATCCACGCCCAAGCCGAATATGTACCAGAGCGTTCACACAACGGTCATCGGCTCCGAGGGCATACCGTTCGAGGTGCAGATCCGCACATGGGAAATGCACCGCACCGCAGAGTACGGCATTGCGGCGCACTGGAAGTATAAGATAGGCGACAATGCCGATACCGTTATAAAAACGGGCGATGAGGAGAAATTTGCGTGGGTAAGGCGACTGCTTGAGAGTCAGCAGGAGTCGGACGCAACAGACTTTTTCCACAATCTCAAGATAGATATGTTTGCCGACGAGGTGTTCGTGTTCTCGCCGAAGGGCGATGTCATAAACCTTCCGGCGGGTGCTACGCCCATCGACTTTGCGTACAGCATCCACTCCGCCATCGGCAACAGCATGATCGGCGCCTCTGTAAACGGCAGGATAGTGAACTTCGACTATGTGCTGCAAAACGGCGACATAGTTGAGGTCAGAACCTCGAAAAACGCCGCCGGACCGAGCCGCGATTGGCTCAATATCGCAAAAAGCGGCTCCGCGCGCACAAAGATAAAGCAATGGTTCAAGAAGGAGCGCCGCGAGGAGAACATCGAGCGCGGCCGTGCCATGTTCGAGTCGGAGCTGAAAAACAAGGGGCTGCGGCTTGAGGATATAAGCGACGAGGAGATTCTGCCGCAGCTTCTGAAAAAGGTCTCGTACACTAGCCTTGACGATATGTACGCCGCCATAGGCTACGGCGGCATGGCTGCAACGAGAGCCGTGAACCGCATGAAGGACGAGCTTGCCCGTCTGCACCATGTTTCCGGCAAGAAGACCGTTCTCGAAAAGGTCACCGAGGCAGCCGAAAGGCGCGAGCAGATGGCTCAGAAGCGGGTCAAGCCCGTGCACGGCGTTCTTGTAGAGGGGCTGGATAACTGCCTTATCAAATTCTCCCGCTGCTGCACGCCCATACCGGGCGACGATATCGTCGGCTATATAACCCGCGGGCAGGGCGTTTCAATCCACCGTACCGACTGTGCAAACTATGCGCGGCGCGAATTCAAGCCCGAGGACATCGGGCGCTGGATAAATGTAAGCTGGGCGGACGAGATAAAGGAGAGCTACTCAACGGCTATAACCGTTGTCTCGCGCGAGCGCAGCGGACTTATAATGGACATTGCGTCGATATTCAACACCCTCAACACAAAGGTGCGCACCATAAACGCGCGCGATACGGGCGATAAATCAATAGTGAATATAACTCTGGAGACAAGGGGACTTGACGAGCTGAAGGCTGTAATGAACAAGCTCAATTCTCTGCCCGGAGTTGTCGAGGTAAACAGAAACGGAGGTAAGAAATGAGAGCCGTACTGACACGAGTGGACAGCGCGTCCGTTGCCATAGACGGTAAGGTAAAAAGCAGCATAGGCAAGGGCTTTCTCGTGCTGCTCGGAGTGCACGCCGACGACGGCGAGAAGGAAGCGCTAAAGATAGCGGACAAGATATGCGGTCTGCGCATATTTGAGGACGCCGACGATAAAATGAATGTCAACCCCATGGACGCGGGCGCGCAGCTGCTGATAATCAGCCAGTTTACGCTGTTTGCCGACTGCAAGTCGCGCCGCCCCGGGTTTTCCAAGGCAGCCCGACCAGAAACGGCGATCCCGCTTTACGAAAAGGTCATAGCCGAATGCCGCAGCCGCGGCTTCGAGGTCGGTACCGGCGAGTTCGGCGCGAAAATGAAGGTCGAGTCCGTAAACGACGGACCCGTGACCATAATTCTTGATACAAGGGAGCTGTGAGCATGAACATTAAAACCATACCCGTCGGACAGCTTGAGACAAACTGCTATGTCGTTATAAACGAGGAAACGCTCGAGTGCGTTGTCATAGACCCCGGCGACGAGAGCAACACCATAATGGATTACATCGAGAGCAATAAGCTCAAATGCAGAGCGATAATGCTCACCCACGGTCACTTTGATCATGTCGGCGCGGTGGGCGAGATCGCCGCCGAGACCGGCTGCACCGTTTATATAAACGAGCGCGACGAGGGCTACAGGGTCGGCATGAGCGGAATGCTCTTCAAGCTGCCCGAGGGCGGAAAGACATATGACGACGGCGATGTTATCACCGAGGCGGGACTGACCTTCAGGGTGCTTGCAACTCCGGGGCACACCCCCGGCGGCGTGAGCCTTATCTGCGAAAACGCTCTGTTCACCGGCGATACGCTGTTTCGCGGAAGCTGCGGCAGAACGGATCTGCCCGGCGGCGATATGAACGCCGAAATGGCGTCGCTCAAAAAGCTCTGCGCGCTTTCCGGCGACTATGAGGTATACCCAGGGCACATGGACAGCTCTACCCTTGAGCGGGAGCGCCGATTTAACCACTATTGCCGCGAGGCCATGCAGAACTACTGACAACGGAGACATTAATGCTTTACGACATACTCAAGACCCTCGTTATAGGAATGCTCCCAATCCTTGAAATACGCGGAGCGATACCCGTCGGCATTGCGGCAGGACTCGACCCGTGGCTGTCGTTCGGAGCGGGCTTTGTGGGCAATATGCTGCCCGTGCCGTTTCTCATTCTGCTGACCCGTCACATAATACAGTGGATGAAAAAGCACCATATCCTCGATAAATTCACCTCGTTTCTCGAGCGCAAGGGCGCCGAAAAAGCGGAAACGGTGCATAAGTACAGCTTTTGGGGATTGTTCATCCTCGTTGCCATACCGCTGCCGGGTACCGGCGCATGGACGGGCGCGCTTGTTGCCTCGCTTCTTGATATGCGCCTTAAAAGCGCGCTTCCGGCTATCGCCATGGGCGTTGCCGTTGCTGGGCTTATTGTGATGCTCGCAACCTTCGGCGTAATATCCGCTGGATCATTCTTTGGATAATCATTCACGCGACATATAGCTGCTATAATCGAATAGATATGAATAAAGACCTGCAAAATGCTGAATTTTGCAGGCCTTTCGTGCATATATGCGCTTGGTTGTTGCATTTATACAATTGCGGCAATATACGAAGCCAATGTTTGTACAGATTTACAACATGAATTTTATTCAAAAACTATTGCATATTTGTGAATAAAAATGTATAATAGCCACTGTCAATGAATAAAACAGAAAGGCGACAAGGTAGGAAAAATGCAAAAGGCGAAGACAAACACCAATTTTACTAAATTAGTTTCCATGCTGCTTGTCATTATGATGATCGTTTCGCTGGTGCCGGTAACGGCGTCGGCAGACCCGGCAAGCGCAAGCTTTGAAAATCTCTCCGGAGGCAAGGATGTCATCTCCCTCGCTGAAGGGCGTGACTACAAAGCGACAATACCGGTAAGCGGCGATGTTGACCCTGCGTCGGTCACATGGTCGCTTGAAAAGGACAGCTCCAAGACTTATGTCAGCAAAGAGCTCTTCCCCAACCAGACTGAGGGCGGCGCGGTTGACACATGGCTCTGCGCCGATAATAAGACTCAGCTGTTTAACAAAGTCAATACCAGCGTGAGCGACGAAAACGGTCAGAAGAGCCTCGTTGCCGAGTTCAGCACCAACGGTTACTTCTACAGCTACAACTGGCACACCGGTCAGTCGGATGCCGACAACAGCGCCCCTCACGGCGAAGGCGGCTCTTACCTCGATGTGTGCGGCTACTTCAACCTCGTTGCGAAGGATGCAAGCGGCAATGTGCTCGGCTCCGTCGCGGTGAAGATAGTTCCCTATGACAGCTTCCACACCATGGACGAGATATACACCGAGCTCGACGATATGGTAGCTGCGGCAGCCGACAGCGGCATTTTCGTTCAGAAGTATTCCATGGGCAAGTCCTCGGGCGAGATATATGACGCGCTTGATATGCCCTACCTTATCATTGCAAAGGACAGCGCTTCCGTTCAGAAGTGGCTCGAGTTCACTGAGAAGGCGGAAACGCAGCCTACCCAGACCCTCGCAGACATCGAGGCGGGTAAATATGACGATATAAAGGTTCCTGTAATGTACTCGAACATACACGCAAACGAGGTCGCCGCGACTGACGGCATCATGGACTTCGCGTGGATGCTCGTAAACGCCGCAAACGGCGACGGAAAGCTCAGCTACAATAACCTCACCGGCTTCACCGAGGAAGGCAAGACCCAGTTCGAGTCCGAGAAGGAAGCTCAGAGCATGGCTATTCCCGAGCTCGTAGCCGATAAGGCGACCTACATTGGCTGGCTCAAGGCAGGCAACAGGTCCTCCGGCGTTGTAGATCTCGACAAGTACTACACTCAGGAGACCGTTACCACCACTATAAACGAGCTGCTCGACGATGTGTTCTTCATCCTCGTTCCCGAGGAAAATGTCGAGGGACGCTCCTACATCACCCGTGAGGCATCCAACGGCTATGACCTCAACCGCGATAACTCCTTCCAGACCACTGAGGAAACTCAGAATATGCAGAAGCTCATCGCAACCTTCAACCCCGTATCCCTCACCGAGTTCCACGGCCGCGTCAGCGCGTTCCAGTGCGAGCCCTGCGATCCCCCGCACGAGCCGAACTTCGAGTACGACCTGCTGTCCGAGCACCTCATAGGCGGCGGCGAGTCCCTCGGTATTGCGGCAGTTGCAAATAACGATACCTACAACAGTTATGTCATCCCCCAGCGCGATTACCTCACCGATTACGGCAACGGCGATACCTACTGGGACGATCCCTGGGACGATATGTCCACCTCTTACACCCCGCAGTTTGCGATGCTCCAGGGCACCGTGGCATACACCGTTGAGCTTCCGGGCTACAACGATGCCGGTGCAGACCTCGTTCAGTACGGCTGTCTCGGTCAGTCCAATTACATAGCGGATGATAAGCTTGGCTACCTCTCCGCTCAGACCGAGATATTCGAGCGCGGCGTGACTAACTTCAACTCCGATGCACAGGAGCTCGTCGGTCAGTGGCTGTGCGACCAGAACGACATTGAGGGCGCAGAGTCCGATATCTTCCGTCCCGAGTACACCGGCGACGGCGAAAACAACAACTTCTATCCCGAGTGCTACATCATCCCGCTCGACGCCGCAAACCAGTCTAACCTCCAAGCAGCCGGCGAAATGATGGAGTGGCTCAGCCGCAACGATGTTAAGATACTGGTCACCGAGTCCGAGTTCACCTATGACGGCGTGACCTATCCTGCGGGAACCATGATAGTTTCCATGTATCAGGCAAAGCGCTCCGTTGCAAACGGCGTGCTGTACGACGGCACCTTCATCACCGGCTGGAGCGTTCTCTACTCCGAGGGCATAACGAGCTTCAATGAGACCCGCGGCTTTGACATGGTGACCGTGGCTAAGCCCGAGGCATATAAGACCATCAAGGCAGCTTGCGGAAGCTGGATGGATTACGATGCATGCAAGAGCTATGTGAGCGCAAACCTCGGCTCCGAGTTTGTAGGCTCCAGCAACGAGTATGTCGTTATCTCCAACGCCTCCGAGGACTCCACCAAGGCGGTAAACGCCCTTCTCAAGGCTGAAAAGACCGTCGGCATGATCACCGACGCCGACAGCAAATACTACGGCGACTTCGTTTGCAGCTATGCCGATTGGCTCAGCATATGCGGCGACTATGTTCTCACCGGCACCGGACTTGCAGCCTCCGATGTTCCCGCTGCAAAGGTCATCACCAAGAGCCCCAAGGTGTACATCACCGGCGAGGTCGGCCCCGACGACTCCGGCTTCAAGTGGACCTCCCGCGTCGGCTGGATGAACTATGAGTGGAACTACGACCGCGAGGCAATGAAGCTCATGGGCTTTGAGGTCACCAGCGATCCCGCTCAGGCAGACCTTATCCTCGGCGCAAACACCCTCGACGGTGCAGCAAAGGCACAGGTCCTTGCGGGCACCCCGTACATCGGCTACAACTACGCGGCAGAAGAGAACATCTTCGGCGACGCTCTGAGCGTTGACAGCGCAGAGGGCTTTGACTGCCTCGGCTATGTCACCTACCCGACCACGACTCTCGTCAACGCATCCTATGTCATGGATAACGACGATGTCATGTACATGTACGGCGACTACGGTCCGCATTACTTCTCCAGCATCCCCGAGGGCGCACAGGTCCTCGTGCAGGTCGACGGCAGCAAGGATCCTACCGAAGGCTTCGTTATCATGAAGACCGACGAGCAGAAGGCTGCAGCCGAGAAGTTCCTCGATAACTCCATCCAGGCGATCTCCTATCAGGGCAAGCTCAATGCAAGCGACGAAAACGAGATCAATGTCGTTTACTTCGCAAACACCCTGACCCACAAGGTACACCAGCGCGATGAGTACGCTTTCATCAGCAACTTCGCATTCTCCTCGCTCCTCGGCGATGAGTTCAAGACGGGCGAGAGCGAGTCTGATCTGCCCTTCAAGGATGTAAGCACCGAGCAGTGGTTCTACAAGAATGTTGAGTATGTATACAACAACAAACTCATGAAGGGCATGACCACCGACACCTTCGCACCCGATGCAACGATGACCCGCGAGATGTTCGCGACCGTCATCTACCGCATGGCAGGCACTCCCTCCGTTGAGGGCATGACGATGCCGTTTACCGATGTTCCCGCCACGAGCTATGCGTACAACGCTATCCTCTGGGCTTACAACAACGGCGTAGTCAAGGGAACGAGCGACACGACCTTCGCACCCGGCGACAGCATCACCCGCGCGCAGACCGTAACGATGCTCTACCGTTATGCAAAGTCCCCCGAGGTCAGCGGCACTCTGAGCTTCACCGATGCCTCCGCCGTGGCTGATTGGGCAGCTGACGCAGTGCTGTGGGCAAGCCAGAACGAAATAGTTTCCGGCTATCCCGACGGCAGCTTCGGTCCTGACGACACCGCGACCCGTGCGCAGATGGCAAAGATACTCCAGGGCTACTGCGAAAAGTAACCTCTCAAAATAACTGTTGCAAAGCCAAGGTCATTTGACCTTGGCTTTGTGTATATAACGATAAAAAAGCCGAGACCTGATGGTCTCGGCTGAATGCTTATTTAAATCTCTGCTTTGCCGTGAAAATATCCACAACGATCTTTTCAACGCAGGTGTTTCTTATAACGGCATCGGTGCAGGTCATGCCCTCAAAGCCGCAGTGGCGGCATAGGAGGTTCAGACCCTTGACCGCCTCGTCGCCGGTGACGGGGCTCATATCACCCCAGCCGATGAAGCTCTTGTAGTCGGCTGTCTGAGCGCCGTCCTCAAGCTCCACAAAGCCCTCGCAGACATCGGTCTCGACGCAGACCTTCGCATTTTTTGCGGCAAGCTCGTGCCGCCTGCCGGTTTTTGCACCGTGGACATAAAATGTGATAACGCCGTCGGAAGTCTCGTAACCGAACGACAGCGGGACTATGTACGGTGCGCCGTCGTCGGAAAACGCAACTCGCAGAGTGTCGCACTTTTCTATCAGCGTGCAAATTTCGTCAAACTACTCTATTGCGCGGTCATGCCGTCTCATCAAAACAGATACACCCTCATTTCATACGGCCTTGCGGTAAAGCCGTTTGCTATAACAAAGTTATTCTCGTAGTTTCCGAACACCTGCTTACTCTCGTCGAGGACTATGCCCTCAGGCGCGTCAAAGCGCGCGGGTTTCTCGGAATACGAGCAGATGACCAGCAGCTTTTTGCCGGCAAGGTTGCGCTCGTAGACATACAGCTCCTTGCTCTTGGGGTAGTGCTCGACATAGTCGCCGTATATGACGACGGGGTTATCGCGCCTGAATTGCAGAGCGTCGCGGTAGAAATTGAGCAAGCTGTTCTCGTCATCGAGCTGGCTCTGGACATTTATCTTCTTGTAGTTCGGATTTACCACAAACCACGGCTTTACATCGGAAAATCCGCCGTTAGGCGCATCCGACCACTGCATACAGGTCCTTGCGTTGTCACGCGATGCCTTCTGCGCAAGCTTGAGCACCGTCGCCTTGGACAGTCCGAGCGAGCGGGCGATGCGGGCGTTGTTTTTGACCATGATGTCCTTATATTCGTCCAGCGACCTGAGCGGCGTGTTCACCATGCCGATCTCCTGCCCCTGATATACGAAAGGCGTACCGCGCTGGAACAGATAGCTTGCTGCGATGCTCTTGCCGCTCTCAACGCGGTATTTCTCGCTTCCGTAGCGGCTTATGATGCGCGGATGGTCGTGGTTTTCCATGTACAGAGCGTTCCAGCCCTTGCCGTACATCTGGGTCTGCCACTTCGTAAACGCCTTTTTGAGCTTTATGAGATCAAACGGACGCTGCAAAAAGTCCGTTATGAAGCAGTCCGCCTCCATGTGGGCGAAGTTTATCATCATGTCGAGGACCTTGTCCTTGCCCTCGCGCACATAGCTCAGAGCAACGGAGGGCTCCATGCGCGGACCCTCGCCCACGGTGAAGCAGTCGTAGAAATCGAGCACATCGCGCTTAAATTCGGCAAGGTAATCATGGACCTTCGGCAGATTGGTATAGTACTGCATACCGGTAGCGGCAGGAAGCTTTATCTTTGCATCCGGAAGTCCGTCGGCTTTGGCGATGTAGGTTATAACATCCTCGCGGAAGCCGTCAACGCCCATGTCCAGCCAGAAGCGCATTATGTCCTTGACCTCTTCGCGCACCTTCGGGTTTGCCATGTTGAGATCCGGCTGCTTTTTGGAGAATATGTGCATATACCACTCGTCGGTCCGCTTGTCATACTCCCAGGCTCTGCCCTCAAACAGGCTGTCCCAGTTGTTTGGCGGGCGCTTTTTGCCCTTGCCGGGACGCCAGTAGTAATAGTCGCGGTAGGGACTGTCCTTGCTGCTGCGGCTTGATTTGAACCACGGATGCTCGTCGGAGGTGTGGTTTACGACAAGGTCCATGAAAACGCGCATACCGCGCTCGTGGGCCCCGTCGAGCACCTGCTTGAACACCTCGAGGTCGCCGAAGTCGGGATGGATGCTCTTGTAGTCGGAGATGTCGTAGCCGTAGTCGGCGTTGGGGGAGGGGTAAAGCGGTGAGAACCATATGCCGTCAACATTTAAAGACGCGATGTAATCGAGCTTCGATAGAACGCCCCACAGGTCGCCTATACCGTCGCCGTTACCGTCGCAGAAGCTGCGGCACCATATCTGGTACACCGCCATTTCCTTATACCAGCACTTTTTTTCCATAGCATTTTCTCCAAATAAAAATTGTTGCAACAATTTTATCACATTGAAGTTGCCGTTGCAATATCCTCATATTTTATGCGCACACTAAAATGATGTTGACAAGTGCGTGCGCGTATTGTACTATTTACGCGAAAACGCGCCGCACCCGATCTGATCGGGGCGACAGCAGGAGGTAAAAAATGAATAACAGCAAACGCAGGGGCAGCACCCGCCGCATGACGGGGCTTGCTATCTTCACCGCGATAATCGTGGTGCTTCAGGTGCTCTGCACCTTCGTGAGGTTTGGCCCGTTCTCAATAACGCTGGCACTTGCGCCTATCATAATCGCAACGGCGATATACGGCAAGGGCGCGGGAGCATATCTCGGCGGAGTTTTCGGACTTGTCGTTCTCGTCACCGGACTTCTCGGCTGGGACGGAGGAACGGTAATGCTGCTTATGAGCATAAATCCGGCGGCTTGCGTTGCCATATGCATAGTAAAGGGTGCGGCAGCGGGCTTTTTGGCGGGATTGTGCTATGAGCTCATCGCAAAGAAAAGCGAGAAGACCGCGGTCGTGGTGTCCGGTGTCGTTTGCCCCGTTGTAAATACCGGACTGTTCATCGTGGGCATGCTGGTATTTTTCTTTGACACGATAAGCGGCTGGGCAAACGGACAGAATATGCTGCTTTATATAATCGTGGGTCTTACGGGCGTAAACTTCCTCGTCGAGCTGGGCGTTAACCTGCTGCTCGGCGCGGGGATAACCCGAATCATACGCGCGGGAAAGAATATGCACTGAGGTGATCGAATGATCCTGACAATTGATGTCGGCAATACGAATGTCGTGCTCGGCTGTGTCGAAAACGGCGAGGTAAAAAGCATAAGCAGGCTCGCAACGAATACGAGCGACCTGCCCAATGACTATGCGCTCAAAATGCGCCAGAGCTTTGAGTTCGACGGCGTTGACTACCGCAGCTTTGAGGGGGCTATCCTGTCCTCGGTCGTGCCGCAGGTAAACAGGGCCATCCGCTCCGCCGTGCGCAAGCTCACGGGGCTTGAGTGCATGATAGTCGGCGCGGGAATAAAAACCGGCGTCAATGTCAAGATAGACGATCCCGGAACGCTCGCGGGCGACCTGATAACCGGAACGGTCGGGGCACTGTCGCTGTATGCTCCGCCGCTCATAATCGTCGATATGGGTACCGCCACGACTATCGTTGCGGTGGATAAGGACGGCGCTTACATCGGCGGAGCCATCGTGCCGGGGGTAAACCTCTCGTATGAGGCGCTCTCGTCGGGCACGAGCCTTCTGCCGAATATCTCGATAGAGGCTCCGAAAAAGTGCATTGCAACAAACACCGTTGACAGTATGAAATCCGGTGCGGTTTTCGGCACCGCTGCCATGATCGACGGCATGATAGACCGCATGGAATCCGAGCTCGGCGGGGAAGCGACCGTCGTTGCAACCGGCGGACTGTCCGGCGGCATAATGCCGTATTGCAGGCATGAGATCCGCCACGAGCCCGAGCTCCTGCTCAAGGGGCTTGCGATACTGTATCAGAAAAACGCCAAGCCGAGAAAGAAATAATAAAAAAACCTCCGGAGACGGAGGTTTTTTTAATGGCGTTTTTCCGCAGCTACGGACACGGTTGCTGCGGCGTCCCGACCGGAAAGTGCCGACAAAACCGTAAAACTGCCGCGTAATACGAGCGCATTGCAATGTTTCGCACCCATTGGCTCCCTTGCGTAAAGGGAGCTGTCAGGCGTAAGCCTGACTGAGGGATCATTGGCTTCCCTTGAGGGGAAGGCTTTTTGCGCAGCGAGCATTGTTCGCTGCCGCTTACATATTCCAGCCTCAATTGCTGTCAAACAGACCGGCTATAAAGTCAAAGTCGATGCTGCGGTTCGCGGCGGTGGGGGCGTAATAGTGATCGTCGTAAATGACCGTTCCGTTGCCCAAAAGAACGAGGAACTCGATGGTGCCGCCGTCCTTGTCTACCCATTTCAGCGAGTAGCTCCAGCCGTCGCTGTCCACCTTGTCGCCTCTGGAATAGCTGAGACCGCAGACGCTGTCCGTTATGTGCTTAATATCGCCCGCATCCGTTACCGTGATGCTCTCGCCGTTGTAGCCCGATGTTATGACAAGGCTCTCCGCGCCCGTTATCTCGAAGGTTTTCTCCTTTGCAGAGCACCCGAACAGGCAGAAAGCAAGCGCCAGCGTCAAAATAATTGCCGTCCATTTTTTCATGTGTTTACCTACCGCCACTTGATGTGTATATCTGTTTGACGGCGTAGAGCCGAAAATGTTCCGCATTGCGCAAAATAGGCGTGACTCAGGTCACGCCTATTTTATCATATCATTCGTCGAGCATTATATCGAGTATCTCCTCATCGGTCTCGCGCATACCCTCGCGGGCGAGCTGACCGACGGACTCTATCGTCTTTTCGACATCGTTTTTGAGTATACCGTCGCCGCCGTGCAGAGCCTTGCCATTTTCGTAGAGGTCAAAGCCGAGCAGTCCCGCCTCGACGGCGGAGGCGATCTTCGTTGCGCATGAGGGCTTTGCACCGTCGCACACGGTGCCGGAGATCATGCCGAGCGTGTTCGTTATCGTCTGCGATACCGCCTCGTATGTGCCCTCGAGCAGCCATGCAACGCCCGCGGCGGCGCCGCATCCGGCGGACACCGCGCCGCAGAACGCGCTGAGCCTGCCGATGGGAGTTTTCTGATGTATGGTTATGAGATTTGAAACGACCAGCGCGCGCAGGAGCTGCTCGTGAGACGCGTGCATATCCAGCGCATACACGATGACCGGCAGGGAGGCGGTCATGCCCTGATTGCCGCTGCCGGAAACTATCACTACCGGAAGCTCGCAGCCGCTCATCCTCGCGTCTGAGCCGGCGGCAGCCTGAGCCCTCGCCCTGACGCGGACATCCTCGCCGCGCGTTTCCAGAAGCGTTTTTCCTATCGAAGCACCGTAGTCGCCGCGCAGCCCCTCCTCGCTTATCGCAAGGTTATATTCTATCTGCTTTTCGAGCATCGCGCTCACATCCTCTATGCGCACGCTCTCGGCAAAATCGAGAATGTCGCGCACATTCAGAACGCTGCGATCGGTCTCGCTTGAAGCGTCGTCGCCGCCGTCCTTTTTCAGCAGGATCTCGCCGTTCCGCTCGATGAGCACGATATTCGTGTGATAGTCGCATATGCGCAGACGAACGCAGTCACTGCCGGAATACAGGTGCAGGTCAATGTCAAGGAGCTTTCCGCTGTCGGATTTCATGACCGTCATCTGGCAGGCGTTTAAAAACTCCGATATTTTGTGAATGTCCTCGGGCTTTACATCGGCAAGCACCTCAAGCTGCCTGCCCTCGTTTCCGACCGCGGCACCGGCTGCTATCGCCGCAGCGATGCCCTTCATTCCGCCGGTGTTGGGAACGACAACGCTTTTTACATTTTTTATAATGTTTCCGCTTATAACGATGTCGATCTTATCCGGCATACTGCCAAGCACGGCACGCGCCTTTGCCGCGGCATATGCCATGGCGATCGGCTCGGTGCAGCCCATTGCGGGTATCAGTTCTTCACGCAAAATTTGCAGATATTGCGCATACTTAACATCGCCAAGTTCCATTATTCTTCCCTCCGGATAAATTTTCTCCGTGAATATTATAGCATCAAAAACCCAAATTGCATAGCAATTTCAACGGTTTGTGAAGATGTTGTCGAAATAGCTTGAATATAGCTGTAAAAGTGTGTTATAATCAGTGCGCAAAAAAAGTTTTTGTGGGGATGTTATTTTGATAGGTTTTTATAATTACACGGTCTGGCTGACATTCATAGGAATGTTGTCCTCGACAGTCGGCATTGGCTTTGCCGTTGGAGGGAAGATAACGGCGGCGGTCATATGTCTCATGTTCTCCGGCTTCTGCGACATGTTCGACGGGATAGTCGCCAGAACTAAAAAGGATCGTACAGACGAGGAAAAGCGCTTCGGCATACAGCTTGACTCGCTCAGTGATATAGTCTGCTTCGGAGTTCTGCCGTTTGTCATCGGTGTGAGCCTCGGGGCAAATGCATGGTGGCAGATAGCAATAATGGCGCTGTTTGCCCTCGCGGGACTTATTAGGCTTGCCTATTATAATGTCACGGAGGAGACCCGCCAGCAGCAGACGAGCGAAAAGCGTAAGCATTATCTCGGCGTTCCGATAACATCATCGGCGCTGTCGGTGCCGCTGCTGTTCTGCTTCAAGAGTCTGCTGGGCGCGGCGTTCCCCGTGGCGTACACGGTGCTGCTGCTTGTTAACGGCGCGCTGTTTATTGTTCCCGTGCAGGTGAAAAAGCCGAGCAAGGCAGGTCTTGCAGTGATGCTAGTACTGGGTATCATCTTCACGGCGCTCATACTCACATTCAGATAAGCTGAGATTTGAAAAAATCAGCCGGTGTTTTGGTTCACCGGCTGATTTTATTTTAAAAAGTATTTGCAGCCGCGGGATTTTAGCAGCACCAATGAGACCGATAGAAGAAGTTCGGGTTGATCATGGACCTCGTCGACTGGGATGCCAAACTCGTCTCTTATTTTTCGTATTCGATAAAGAGCGGTGTTGAGCTCGATGGCATATATCAATGGCATAAACCTGCCCGGCTGGCATTTCCATTATCTCAGCGGAGACAAGACTCAGGGAGGTCATATTCTTGACCTTTCGAGCGATAAGCTGAGCGTCAAGATCAATAAAATCGAACGCTTTGATCTTACTCTGCCGACGAATCCTGAGTTTGCAAAGCGCGACCTATGCGAAGACCTGAGCGCGAAAACGGCAGCCGTCGAGGACGTAAAAAAGTAAAAAATTCATATAAATATGGAAAAGCCACATCCCGCGGGATGTGGCTTTTTTATGCGTTGTTATCTTACCGCGGGCTCAAAGGCTTCCTTGCCGTGATGGCATATCGGGCACACATAGTCCTCCGGAAGCTCACCGTCACACTCGACAAAGTGATCGCACACAGTGCACACATAGCCCTTTACGGGCTCCTTTACCTCGGGTACGATGTGCTCGAACTCTTCCTTGCCGTGCTTGCACAGCGGGCAAACGAAATCGTCGGGGAGCTCACTGCCCTCGTGGAAGTAGCCGCATACCTTGCAGACATAGCCCTCGCCCTGCTCGGCGGCGGGGTTCTTCTTGGGTTTTATGTGGGCATGGTAGTAGGCGTAGGTGCAGCTTCTCTCATCCGAGAGCACCCTCGCTTCAACGACATTTGCCACATACAGCACCTGAGTTTCGACATCGACGACATCTATGACCTCGCAGGACAGCACCGCGTTTGTGTGCTTTGTCACGAAAGAAATTCCGTTTGCGGTGCGGCCTAGATCGGCAAAGCCCGTGAACTTGTCAGCATCTCGTCCGCTCTGGAAGCCGAAGTGTTTAAACAGGCCGTAGGGAGCCTCCTCGGTGATGATGGAGATGTTGAATTTGCCCGCCTTTGCGACCATGTCGCAGGTGTTGTTTTTCTTTATAACGGAAATGGTTATCTTCTTCGGGTCGCCCGCGGCTACCTGACCGGCGGTGTTTATAATGCAGCCGTAGTCCTTGCCGTCAACGCGCGTTGTGAGCACCTCAACTCCGTAGCTGAACTTCGTAAACGCTGCGTCATCGACATTCGCGGCCTGCACCGGCGCGGTATCGGCGATCACAGGAACGGTGGGGAGAATGTCGGCGGCTATCTCGTCGGCGAGAGCGTCGAGCTCGGAAAGCTGAGCGTTCGTTATGTCCGACTTGAGGGAGACGGTCTGACCGATAAACTCGGTGCCGCGCAGCTTTGAAAGCTGGTCCTTCATGAGCTTGCCGCTGGTGGCTGCCCACGAGCCGTTTTCGAGAATGGCGATCTTTCTGTTGCGGAGGTTGTGGTTTACAATATCGTGTACGAGGTTTTCCATGGTCACGAAAATGCCGGCGTTGTAGGTCGTCGAGGCAAAAACAAGGTGGCTGTACTTGAACGCGTCGGACAGAATATACGATGCCGGAGTTACCGATGTGTCGTACACCTTGACCTTCAGCCCGCGCTCAACGAGCTTGCAGGCGAGAATGTTTACTGTGTTTTCGGTGTGACCGTATACCGAGGCATAGGCTATCATAACGCCGTTTTCCTCGGGCGTGTAGGAGCTCCACTTGAGATATTTATCGAGGAAGTCGCCGAAATGGCTGCGCCATACAAAGCCGTGCAGCGGGCAGACATAGTTGAGCTCAAGTCCTGCCGCCTTTTTGAGCACAGCCTGCACCTGCGCGCCGTATTTGCCGACGATGTTCGTGTAATAGCGCCGCGCCTCGTCAACGAAATCGGCGAAGAAATCCACCTCGTCGTTAAAAAGGCAGCCGTTGAGCGCACCAAAGGTGCCAAACGCGTCGGCGGAGAAAAGAATCTTATCGGTAAGGTCATAGGTCATCATCACCTCGGGCCAGTGCACCATGGGGGCCATCACAAAGGTGAATTCATGCCTGCCGGAGGAGAACTTGTCGTTCTCGGAAACGATATGGTATTTGAGCGTGTCCGACAGAGAGAAGAACTGACTGAGCATGGTCTTGATTTTGTCATTGCAGATTATTGTCAGCTCCGGATGCCTCAGCGTGAGCTCCTCGATGGTGGCAGCGTGATCGGGCTCCATGTGAGAGATGACGAGATAGTCAAGGTCTCTGCCGCCCAGAGCATGGGCGAGGTTTTCGAAGAATGTGCGGCTTACCGCCTTGTCGACGGTGTCGAACAGAACGGTCTTTTCGTCGCACAGCAGGTAAGAGTTATACGAAACGCCGTCGGGAACGCCGTAAACGCCCTCGAAGCAGGCAAGGCGACGGTCGTCCGCACCTACCCATGTGAGATCATCGGTGACTTTTCTTGTGCAATACATAGTAAACCTCCCAAAAATGTACTTTCTGTTTTAGATTTTATCGAATTTATTGAGAAAAAACTGTGGCATATACCACAACAATGTGATATAATGTGCAAAAATTCGTCGTTATAAGGAGGACGGACGGTGGAGCTTCAGAATGTTGAGCTTTTTAAGGGTGTCAGCTGCAGCAGCATCGACGCGATGGTGTGCTGCTTCCGGCCGGAGGTCAGGAAATTTAAAAAAGGAGACACCATACTCGTGTTCGAGCCGGAGATAAAAAGCCTGTGCGTTCTGCTCTCGGGCAAGGCGCATCTTTACTGTGTTGACAGCGAGGGGGAGTACACCTTGCTGGAAAACTACGGCGAAAATGATATTTTCGGCGAGGTGTTCACAATGCCGTACAGCGGGCTCGGCTATGTCGCGGAGGCGGACTCGGATTGCAGCGTTATGTTTTTCAAGATGAGCGCCGTGTACGGGAGGTGCCCCAACGCCTGCGAGCATCACACGCAGATAACGAAAAACCTGTTTGCGCTTTCGGCGAAGAAGGCGCAGATGATGGCGCTCAGGATAAACATGATAAGCAAAAAAACCGTGCGCCAGAAGCTTATAAGCTATTTTGAGTACCTTACGGAGAAAACGGGCAGCCCCAGCTTTGAAACGGAGCTGAGCCTGTCGCAGCTTGCAAATTATCTCTGCGTTGACCGCACCAGTCTCATGCGCGAGCTGCGGCTCATGCGCGAGGAGGGACTCATAAGTTCCAGCGGAAGAAAAATTGAAATGCTGACTATATAGGAGGACAAAGAAACATGGGCAGCTATATCGTAACAACGGATTCCGGATGCGACCTGCCGCTTAGCTTTTGCAAAAGTCGGGACATTATTCCCATCGCCATGAGCTATGCCATCGGCGACACGGAGTATACCGACACCATGGATCCCGCGGACCTCAAGGCTTTTTACGACGGAATGCGCGCGGGCGACGCACCGAAAACAAGTCAGGTCACGCCGTATAAGTTCATCGAATTCTGGACGCCGCTTCTTGAAAAGGGATTGCCGATAGTGCACATATCGCTCGGCAGCGGCATATCCGGCACATGGGCAAACGCGGTGCAGGCGGCAAAGATGGTAACTCAGGAGCACCCAGATGCGGACATTCGCGTTATAGACTCAACCCTTGCGTCGGTGGGCTACGGAATGCTCGCCATCCTCGCCTCGGATATGCGCGACTGCGGCAGCTCAGCCGACGAGTGTCAGGCGCTTCTTGAAAAGGTCAAGGGCAATATAAACACCTATTACACCACGGGCGACCTTACATATCTCTACCGCAGCGGCAGAGTAAGCCGCACTGGTATGACGATCGCGCACGCGCTGAATATTTGGCCCATTCTTAACCTTGACATTGACGGGCACCTAATCGTTCAGGCAAAGGAGCGCGGCAAGAAAAAGACCATAGAGCGCATACATAAGATAATAGGCGAGCTGAGCGTTGACCCCGAGGATCAAACGCTTTACATCTGCCACTCCGACATTGAGGAGGAGGCGCACCAGTTCGGCGATGAGATAAAGGAACTCTTCGGCTTCAGAGATGTATTTTACACATACATAGGTACTACCATCGGTTCAAATTGCGGACCGGGGCTCATGGCGGCGTTTTTCGTCGGCAAAAAAAGAACGAAATGAGGAAAAGACAGTGAAAGTTGAGTACATTGATTTTAAAACCGTAAGTCTTACGAGCAAGCTCGATACCACCATGGGTGCAGAGCTCAAGCTCACTCAGACCGGCAAGGTCTCCGTAAAGCTTCCCGAGGAGTGGAACGGCTTTGCGTTTTTGTATCTGAGCATAAAGATATGCGATCCCGAGGAGCGTTATTTCGTGTTCGACATAACTACCGAGACTGTTATAAAGCTGCCCGACGAGGAAAAGGAATTTACCGAGGAGGCCATGAACGCGGGTATGGAGATCGCTCAGGAAAAGAGCTTTGAGTCTATCCGTGCAATATCCGTTGCAATGGGCATAAACGAGCTCGATCTTTCCGGTAAGTGATATGAAGGGACCGACTCTTGTCATAATGGCTGCCGGTATGGGCAGCAGATTCGGCGGCTTAAAGCAGATAACCGCCGTTGACGCGCAGGGGCACGCGATTATAGATTTTTCCATGTTCGATGCCTACCGCGCGGGCTTCCGCAGCATCGTTTTCATCATAAAGCATGAGATAGCCGACAGCTTCAAGGCGGCGGTGGGCAGCCGCATGGAAAAGTACTTCGATGTGAAGTATGTTTACCAGCAGCTCGATGTTCTGCCCGAGGGCTATTCGGTGCCGGAGGGCAGGGAAAAGCCGTGGGGCACCGGTCACGCGGTAATGTGCTGCCGCGGTGTCGTAAACGAGCCGTTTGCCGTTATAAACGCCGATGATTTCTACGGCGCAGGCGCGTATAAGGCGATGTACGATTTTCTCGGTGCGCCGCATGAGGCGGGCGAATACGCCATGGTCGGCTACAAGCTCCGCAACACCGTCACCGAAAACGGCAGCGTTGCGCGCGGCGTGTGCGACATAGAAAACGGCTATCTTGCGGATATAACCGAGCGCACGCACATCGAAAAGCGCGGCGATGACGCTGCCTACACCGAGGACGGCGAGACCTTCGTTCCGCTGTCGGGCGATGCAACGGTGTCCATGAATTTCTGGGGCTTTTCGCCCATGATGCTCGATGAGCTTTATGCTCGTTTTCCCAAGTTTCTGGACGAAAACCTCCCTAAAAACCCGCTTAAATGCGAGTATTTCCTGCCGTTTGTCGCAAACGAGCAGCTTGAGGAGAAGAAGGCCACAGTGCGCATACTCGAATGCAATGAGACATGGTACGGCATGACCTACCGAGAGGATCTCGACTCCGTTAAAAAGGCTATAGCCGATATGAAGGCGCGCGGGATATACCCCGAAAAACTCTGGGATTAACAAAAAACTCAGGCTCAAAGAGCCTGAGTTTTTTTATTCTTCCTGCGATATCGAAAGCCCCACGCCGACCGCGGACAGGACCGCAGCGGCAAATGCCAGGGTGTCTATACTGCCGTATATGAGCGATGCTATAACGCTTACGGCACCGAGGGCTGCGCCGTACCATGCAAGCTTCTGTGCAAGAGGGGCGTTGCCCTTCGTCAGCAGAATAAGCGCCGCTGCCGCCGCGATAACGGCGAGAATGTGAGCGCCGTAGGTGACTATAAACGAAATGAGCGTTTTGAGATACTGCCCGTGCAGCTCGCGCTCGTGCACGCGCGCTGCGTCCAAAAGCTCGGAAACCGTGCTTTCGGCGGTGCCGTAGCCCTCGTCGATGAGCGTTTCACGCGCGCGCTCGACCTTTTCCTGAACAGTCTCGTAAACGGAAAGCTCCTCAGCCTTGCCATCGAGCTCCTGCTTTTGGGCATCGAGCTGCGCCTTCATGTCGCTTACAGCTTTGCCGTCGGCGTCGAGCTTGTCGGGACCTGCGTCGATCTCGCCCTTCATGGAGTTTAGCTGCGCCTGTGCGGAGTTTACCTGCGCCTCAGCCTGCGACAGACCCGCCTCGCCCTGCTGGAGCCGGGTATACGCCGAGTCGAGCTGCTGCTGACCCTCCGCGAGCTGCGCCTCGCCCGCCTGTATCATGCTGCCTGCCATATCAAGCTGCGATTTCATCTGCGCGAGCGACTCGTCGGTAATGTCCATTCCCGCCTTGGCGCTGACTATCTTCAGCGCGAGCTTGTGCGGAATGTACTTATCCTCGAGCGCCTTTATACCGCTCATGAGCTGCTCGTAAGCCGCCTTGCCCTGTTCGTATTCCTGCTTTTTTGCCTCGAACTCGGCTTTGCCGGACTCGTAAGCCGCTTTGCCGTCGTTATAGGCAGTCCAGCCGGAATCGAGCTGAGTGCGCCCCTGAGCTATCGCGCCGAGAGCGCCGCTGCCGAGCTGATCCTTTCCTACGCTGTAGGCGATAAGCTGCTGATTGTAGCCGAGCACATCCTCGTTGTATTTTGCGTTTGCCGCCTCGTAGTCGGCGTAGTCGGAATCATACTGCGCCTTCTGCTCGTCGTAAGCGGTTTTCTGTTCGTCGTATTGCGCCTTGCCCTCGGACAGCGTTTTTTCGTTATCTTCGAGGTTATCAAGGTTAGCTTTAAAGCGCGTATAGTCCTTGCGCACATCGTCTATGGGCTTTATGCCGTCGGTAATGCCGGTAGCGCCGGTCATGAACGCTGTAAGCAGCAGAACGATGGCAAGCACGATGGATATAACGCGCCACTGAGTTTTAGAGACCATATTCTCACCCAAAATTTTTGTTGATAAAAAATTATAACTATATCGTGCCTGAAACTTGTTAACTCAATATGAATTTACGAGAAAATTTTAACGCAGGGTGCATAAAGGCGTAGTAATTTTGTAACCGGTGTGGTAGAATACTTAAAAGCAAAACAGAAAGAAGATTTAATATATGAACGCTGAAAAGATAAAAGACTATGCACGGCTCATAGCGCGCGTCGGTGCAAATGTGCAGCAGGGTCAGGATGTCGTCATTTCCGCCGAGCTCGATCAGCCGGAGTTTATAGAAGCGCTCGTGGAGCAGTGCTACGAAGCGGGCGCCGCCGAGGTGCGCGTTGAGTGGACGCATCAGCCGCTCAGACTGCTGAATGTGAAATACCAGACCGTTGAGCGCCTCGGAACGGTGACCGGCTGGGAGAAGAAGAAAATGCTCTATCGGGCAGAAAAGTTGCCGGCAATGATATATATAGAGTCGGCAGATCCCTCCGGACTCGACTCTCTCGATCAGGAAAAATGGGGCGAGAGCATCCGGCTGCGCTGGCCAATAGTAAAGCCCATCCGCGACTCGATGGAGAATAAGTATCAGTGGTGCATCGCCGCCGTGCCCGGAAAGGCGTGGGCAAGGAAGGTGTTTCCCGATATTCCCGAGGATGAGGCGGTCGAAAAGCTCTGGCAGGCGATACTGTACACCTCGCGCGCGGATAACGACGGGGTGAGCGCATGGCGCGAGCACAATGCCGACTTAAAGCGACGCTGCGAGCATCTCAATTCGCTGCATCTGCGCACTCTGCATTATAAGAGTTCAAACGGCACCGACTTCACCGTCGGGCTCATCCCGCAGGCAAAATTCCTTGCCGGTGCGGAGAAAACGCTCGGGACGGATGTAGTGTATAACCCCAATATCCCCAGCGAGGAGGTCTTCACGAGCCCCATGCGCGGCAGCGCCGAGGGCATCGTTTATTCTACCCGCCCGCTGTCCTACCGCGGCACGATGATAGAAAACTTCAGCATCCGCTTTGAAAACGGCGCTGTTGCGGAGGTCCACGCGGAAAAGGGCGAGGATGCACTCAAAACGCTCGTCAATATGGACGAGGGCTCGAAGATGCTCGGCGAGTGCGCGCTCGTTCCCTATGACAGCCCGATAAGAAACAGCGAGATCATGTTCTATAACACGCTGTTTGACGAAAACGCCGCCTGCCATCTTGCTCTCGGCGACGGGTTTGTAAACTGCATCGACGGCTTTGAGAACTACACGCTCGAGCAGTGCCGCAATATGGGCATAAATAACTCCATGATCCACGAGGACTTCATGATAGGCTCGGAGGATCTCGATATAACGGGCAAAACGGCGGACGGAGAAACCGTGCAGATATTCAAAAACGGAAACTGGGCGTTTTGAGCGCAAGGGTGAGCTATGGATAATGAAAACGAAAAGATAAGATATTCCGTTGGACGGAAAAATTTCTTCGTATGGCTGTCTGTTGTGCTCATGGCGCTGTCGGCGCTGTGTAGATTTTTCGGCTACTGGGGCTTCTGGTCAAATCAGACCGCGCAGTTTAACATCTTTCAGATAGCCCTGCCGATACTGTGCAACATCTTGTTCGCGGTGATAGTTATCTATGCGGGACAACGCTTTTTCAGCCTGACATTCATACCGGTAATGCTGGGAGTGATGTTTTTCATCATAAAGGCGTTCGGCTTTGACAGCATATTGCACACGGTGATGTGCGTGTGCCTGTACCTTGCCGTTGCGTTTATATACACGGCTACGGTGTTCGGCGTGATACGCACAAAGTGGCTGCTTGCGCCCCTGTTCGGGCTGCCGCTGATAGTACATATATTCATTCTGGACAAGGATATGTTTACGCCGAGCAGCGCTGCGGTACCGCTTAGCGAGTGGTTGCCGGAAATGTCGGTGCTGTGCATTATGGCGGCGCTTTTGTGCATATGCTTTGCCATGAAAAGGCGTGATTTCGCCGCTGAAAAGGCAAACAGCGCCGAGCAGCAGACCATAGACCTGCTTGTAAGCAATGAGGAACCGCCCGAACAGTCGGGCATCGGTGCACAGGAGGACATGACCGATGAGTGAAACAAAAAATGCCCGTCCGGACAATGAAAATACCGTTGTAGTCAAAAAGGGAGATATTGAACGCAGACTCAGCATGACGGATGAGGAAAAAACGGTGCTCGACACGGTGAATAAAAGCTACCGCGAGTTGTTTGACCCCGAGCTTGAGGAGATACTGCGCGAGACCGAGGGCTACGAGCTCGACCCGCCCGAACCTGAGGAGGATACCGATACCGCGGAGGAGGACGATTACGAGGAGCCTGACGAGGAGTCAAGCGCTCAGCGCATCATCCGCGATAACTCCGAAAAGCGCGACCGCAAAAAGAAAACAAAGCTCGTCCTCATCGGCTTTGGCATAGTGGCGGTGCTTGCCGTTATCCTCGTTATAATGCTCTCGCTTAGGTCCGGAGATACGGATAAAAGCTATGAGGCGGCGTTTAAAGCCGCGCAGGAGTACTATGATGCAGGAGACTACGACAATGCGCTTGCAAAGCTCCGCGAGGCTCTGGAGATAAAAAAGGAGGACGAGTGCCTCCTGCTCATGAGCCGCTGCTATGAGGCAAAGTACGACTATATAAACGCCATTGCGATACTCGAAAGTTCCACTACCGATAACGCTCAGATAAAAAGCGAGATCGAGCGCCTTAAAAAGGCGAAGGAGGACTATGACAGCGGCAAGATAGTCGTCATATGCGGCGAGCAGTACGATGTGGAGACAACGGTCCTCGACCTTTCAAACAAGGGCGCGGGCAGCGCCGCCCTCAAGGACATAGGAAAGCTCACGGAGCTCACGAGCCTGAAGCTTTCGGATAACAAGATAACCACGCTTGACTTCCTAAAGCCCCTCAAGAAGCTCACCTCGCTCGACCTGTCGAACAACAACATATCCGACCTTGGCGCGCTCAAGAAGCTCCAAAGCCTGAGAACGCTGCACTTAGACGGCAATAAGATAAAGGACTTCAGCCCCCTGTATGACCTCGATGGGCTGTCCATGCTCACCATAAGCAACATGGACATAAGCCAGACCCAGCTCAAAAAGCTCAAGGAGGAGCTTCCCGGGTGCATAATCTACAGCGACGATGCCAAGGAGGACATCATCGAGATAAAGCTCGGCGGCAAAACCTTCAAGAGCAATGTAACGGAGCTTGACCTCTCCGGTTGCAGTGTGCGCGATATATCCGCGCTCTCGGTGTGCACAAAGCTTAAAAAGCTCGACCTTTCGGATAACTCCATCTCCGATATAAGCGCGCTCGTTGACCTGCCGGCGCTTACGGAGCTTGACCTCTCTGGCAACCGGATAAGCGATGTCAGCCCGCTTATGAGCGTTACGGCGCTTGAGTACTTAAACCTTGCGGACAATGACATAAAGTCCGTTGCCGCACTGCGCGAGCTTACGGGGCTCAGAGAGCTCAACCTCAGCGGGAATCCCCTCGGCGGCATAGGCACTATAGGAAAGCTCACCTCGCTGAAAACGCTGTGGCTGGATAACGCTGAGCTTGCGGATGCCGACCTTGAGTCGTTATATTCTCTCAAGAGCCTGAAGCGTCTGAGCATAAAGAATAATCCGGACCTCACCTCATCCGCCGTCGATGCGCTCAAAAAGCAGCTTTCGTCCTGCACGGTGAGCCATTCCGAGCTCAGAAAGACCATCACCCTCGGCAGCGGCAGCTTCCCCGCCGACAGCGATACGGTCGATGCAAATAACCTCAAGATAAGCGATATTTCCACCGCGAGCGGGTTTACAAAGGTAAAGCACATGGACCTCAGCTATAACAGCATTTCCAATGTGTCCGCGCTTGCAAACCTCAAAACGCTCGAGACGCTTGACCTTTCGCACAACCAGATAAGTGATGTGTCCGCGCTTGCGTCGCTTACAAACCTCAAGCAGCTCTGGCTCGGCGGCAATAACCTCAGCAAGGATCAGATCGCAGCACTGCAGGCGGCTCTGCCGGATTGTTATATAAGTGTTGAATAAAAAAATTAGAACAAATTTTGAATTTTAAAGCAAATTACACAAAAGCCCCTTTTAATTTACAACAGCTTATGCTATACTGGACACAGCAGGAGAGATCCTGCAAAGCAGAAAGGAGCCGGCACTTATGAAATTCACTTTTACCGAAAAAAAGATGGGCACCTCCGAAGAGCTGAGAGCCTATACGGAACGCAAGGTCGGAAAGCTGGACCGTCTCTTTAAAACAGAAAGCAGCGCAAGCGTCACATTCAGCATGGAGCGCGGAAGATTTCTGGCTGAGATAACGGTTTCAAACAACGGGCTTTATTACAGAGCCAGCGAGCTTACAAACGATATGTACGCTTCCGTTGATTCGGGTGTCGCAGCCATCGAGCGCCAGATCCGCAAGAACAAGACCCGCCTTGAGAAACGGCTCAGAGAAGGCGCGCTTGAGCGCGAGGTAAGACCGGAGTATGTACCGGTCGAGGAGGAAGAGACTGAGGAGTTCAAGATCGTCCGCAGCAAGCGCTTCCCCATAAAGCCCATGTCGCCCGAGGAAGCCATCCTCCAGATGAACCTGCTTGAGCACGAGTTCTTCGTGTTCCGCAACGAGCAGGAGGAGGGCGCCGTCTCAGTAGTGTATCGCCGCAAAAACGGCGGCTACGGTCTTATAAGCGACGACGCGGAATAAAATTTAAATTTAAACGCTGCACCGCCTAAGGGCGGTGCAGTTTTGAGGATAAGGTATGAATTACACGGAAGTAACGATACAGTGCGATAACGATAATATCGACTCCGTCTGCGACAGGCTCACCGCCATGGGTGTGAGCGGCTTCGTCATCGAAAACGAGTCCGACTTTAAGCAGTTTCTCGAAAATAACCGCCAGTACTGGGACTATGTTGACGACTCGCTCGAGGAAAGCTATAAGGGCGTTTCCCGCGTTAAGTGCTATCTTGAGGACGGCGCAGATGGCGAGAAGCTGCTGAGCGAGATAAAAAGCCGGTTTGAGGTGACGACCGCGCCGGTGTGCGACGCCGATTGGGAAAATAACTGGAAGCAGTATTACCAGCCGCTCGAGATAGGCGAAAAGCTGCTGGTGGTTCCCGAGTGGATAGAGTGCAGCGAGGAGGGGCGAGTGCCCCTGCGCCTTGACCCGGGGCTTCTGTTCGGCACCGGTTCGCACGCCACAACGCGTATGTGCCTTGCCGCGCTTGAGAAATATGCCGGAGCGGGAGTTAAGGCGCTCGACCTCGGCTGCGGCAGCGGTATTCTCGGCATCGGAGCCATCGTTTTGGGCAGTGCCTTCTGCACCGCCTGCGACATTGACCCGAAGGCGCCCGACACCGTGATGGAAAACGCGGCGTTAAACGGCATCGGCAGCGACAGGATGAAGGTGCTCGCCGGAGATATAATCGGCGATGCCGCACTGAGAAAAAGCCTCGGTGCGGGGTACGATGTCGTGCTTGCGAATATCGTGTCGGATGTTATAATCCCGCTTGCGCCGTTCGTGCGCGGCTTCATGGCGCCCGACGGAGTGTTCATAGCCTCGGGCATAATCGACGGCAGGGAAGCCGAGGTCGCGGCAGCTCTGAAAGCCGCCGGACTTGAGATAACCGCGCACCACCATGAGGAGGAATGGCACTGCTTTGAGTGCAGATAAATAAAAAACGCCATTGGGCGGATTCAGGTAAGGAGAAATCGGTTTTGACCGGCTCTTTTCCGCCCATACTGCACAAAAATCTCCGGTAATACACAAAATATTGCCGGAGATTTGTTGTTTTGAATTCGCCCGCGAGGGCGTTTTTTTATTCAGGTATAAACCGTATGGCGCAGCTTTTGGGGCTGCGTTTTATTACGCACAGGTTCGGCACATTCGGCTCCGGCGGCTCGGGAACCGGCAGAGCCTCGTCGGACGCGGTAACGCGCTGCCACACGCTTTCAAAGTTTTCAAGATCCATAACGCTTCACCGCTATATAGTATGCGCCGCTTGAAAAAATGTGCCGATTGTGAGATAATACAGGAACATTGCTTGCGAGGTGTTATTTATGCCGAGATTTTTTGCTCTTGGAACCAATCTGCTGGGCGGCAGAGCCATAATACGCGGCAGAGACGCGGAACACATAAAGGTGCTGCGCCTGCGTGTAGGCGAGGAAATGACGATATGCGACGGTAAAGGCACCGATTACAAATGCCGCCTTGTGCGCTCGGATAGGGACGAGGCTGAGGCGGAGATAGTCGAGGTCGTGCCGTGCGCAGCCGAGCCTACGGTAAAGGTGCGCGTGCTGTGCGGCCTGCCGAAGGGCGACAAGACCGATTATATAATACAGAAAAGCGTCGAGGCTGGCGCGCACGAGATATTCTTTTTCCGCTGCGACCGCGTAGTTCAGCGCACCGAGGGCGTTGCAAAAAAGCTCGAGCGCTGGAACAGGATAAGCGAGGAGGCTGCAAAGCAGTCGGGCAGGGGCATAATACCCGAGGTAAAGTGGCTCGACAGCTATGTCGAGGCGCTCGATGCCGCCAATACGACCGATGCCGTGTTCTTTATGTACGAGACCGGCGAGCGCGAGGGACTGCGCGCGGCGCTCAGGGGCGCCGAAAAGCTCGGCACCGCGGCGATTATAACCGGTCCCGAGGGCGGCTTTGAAGCATACGAGGCGGACATGGCGCGCAAGCTCGGTATGCACATATGCTCCATGGGCTCGCGTATACTCCGGTGCGAGACGGCTCCCATAGTCGCGCTCACGGCGCTGATGTACGAAAGCGGAAACCTTGAATGAGCAGAAAGAAGCGTGCCATACCGGCTATAACGATGACGGCACTGCATTCAAATGAAAAACAGGACTGCATTGCAGTCCTGTTTTTTGCTTATATGCTTTTATTTCTTAGTGTTGTCTCTGATGCCGCGGGTGTTGGTAACGAGCTCGCCGAATGCCGCGATCGACAGACCGGTGAGGTAAGAGGTAACGCCGCCGGTGAGGAATATCAGTATGAATCTGCCGAAATCGAACTCGCTCGAGCTGCCGCCGAAGATATAGTCGATGGAAACGGTCTTGCCGAAGGCGATGGCAAGGATGAGCGAGAGAATGAGTCCGAGGATGAAAACTATCGGAGCCATTATCCTGAGCGTTTTGCCGGGATCGGCGTAGATCTTGCCAAGGAAGCCGATATCGCCGTTTGCAGCGAACGCAGAGGGACCGCGGGTGTACTGCGGCGGGGTGTACTGCGGGGCACCGTTGGGAGCGGCATAGCCCGCATTGGGGGCGGAGTAGCCCGCGTTCGGAGCGCCGCCTGCGGCGGAATTGGGAGCCGATGCGCGCTCATCCTGATAATACTGACCGTTGTACTCCTTGAGCATCCCCTGCACCCAAAGGCGCTGGAAATCCTCGTCGGAAACATACTTGAACCAGCCGAAATCATCGTGGCTGGGGAAGTTTGCAGAGGAGCCCTGCATAGAATAGATCTTTCTGCCCATAAATTATCCTCCGTTTAAAATTTATTTCTCACAGAATAATTATACAAAAGAATCGGCGCACCGACAAGCGCAAAAACTGTCGTTAAGTGCGCAATTACCACTTGTTTGCGACCTTCTCGGCAAAGCCGGCGAAGTCGTGCACCTCTATGACCTTGCCGTCGTCGAGCACAGCCTTTCCGGTGAACAGACCGAAAACCTGATGCTGGTCGCTCTTTATGAGTCCGACATCGGAGCACGATGCGCGGTCGAGCACCGGACGGAAGTCCATCTCGAACCTGCCGTCGTCGGAGGTGAAGGTCCACGGCTCCATGAACGCCTTTTCATTTCCGGGTATGTTGAATTTTACCTGACTTATCTTGTGTGCCTTGCCGTTATAAAACAGCATATTTTCGCTGGCAGCCGAGGTGTCGCCGAAGCCGTAGCCTATGTTCCAGCCGAACGGTATGCCGTCCACCGCGCCGGATGCCGAGCCCCAGTACCATGTGTTTTTGTATGTCCAAACTCCGCGGCCCCAGTCGAGCACAGCAAAGCTGTCCTCGGGATTGAAAACATAGGTCCTGCCGTCGTAGGTGACCTCGCCGCGAGCGCGCAGGCAGTTTATCTTCTGATTGTAGTAGAAATGACCGGGCTTATCAAACGGGGTCGCAATGACCATGCTCTCCTCGGGCTCGTCAAACAGCTCGACCTTGGCGTACAGCGAGCCGGCGGGACCGAATTTCTTCATCTGCGCTATGAGCGTGCGCACGCCGGAGCCGTCGTTTTTAAAATAAATGCTGTAGTTTTTGCCGATGGCGGTGGTGTCGCCGACCTTGCTTGTCTCGGGGAGCTTGCGCTTGCCGAGCGGCATGAAGCACATGGGGCTCGTGGTTATCTCCCAGCCCTCCTCGAAATCGAGCAGGCTTATTGAGTCCAGACCCATGTAGCCGTTGTCGTCGATGGTAAGGGCAAGGGCAAATTTGCCGTTGTTAACGAGGTAGTAGTCCCATTCCTTTATGCGCATGGGGCTTGCCTTGATGTCCGCGCGCCTGTACACCGGCAGAAGCTTTTTCGCAAAGCCGGGCTCGGTGAGATCGCCCTGCGCGTTGAGAAGGGGTATTTCCCGGGTTATCTCGTGCTGATCCATTCCTACATCTCCTTTTTAAGCTGTCGTATATCCGTTCCGGCAAACGGGAGCTTTGTAAACTCGCCGTCTATCCTCGAGCAAATCTGCGGAGTGTATCTCTTGGCGAGCTCCGCGTCGGTGAGATTCGTGCTGATAATGGTCTTCTTGCCATTTACAAGGCGTGTGTTTATAAGCGTGTACAGGGCTGAAATGCTTATCTGCGTGAGCATTTCGGTGCCGAGATCGTCGAGGATCATGAGCTCGCATTCGAGCATCCTCTCGACCTTTACGGCGGCTTTCTCCGCCGCTTCCGCGTCGCGCGCAAATTTTTTGAGCTCGAATGCCTCGAGCGCCGACGCCGCCGTGTCATAGCACACGGAGTGCCCGTTTTCGGCGACGACGCGCGCTATGCACGCAGACAGGAATGTCTTTCCCAGACCCGTGCCGCCCTGAAACAGCAGGTTCATCGAGCGCTCGGAAAAGCTGTAGGCGTACTCGCGGCAGGTCTCGAAAACGATGCTCATGCTCTCCTGAGCTGCACCGTAAAGGCTCAGATCGAAGCTTTCAAAGCTGTCGCGGCTGCTTTTTAAAAGCGTGCTTAGCTCGTTTGTGAGCTCGCGGTTATATGCCTCGTGCAGGCAGGAGCACATTTGGCTCCCGATAAAGCCCGTGTCCCTGCACTTGGGGCAGGAGTAAATGTCCTCAAGATAATCGGCGGGATAGCCGTGCTCGCGCAGAAGCTCGCCCTTGCGCATCTGAAGCGCGAGGCTTTCGTCCTCGAGTTTTTTCAGTGCCTCGGTTAGGTCGGCGCTGCGCTTTATGGTAAGCCCCACGAGCTCGGACATCTGGCAGCGCAGACGCTCGTCTATCCTCTGTATCTCCGGTATGCGGGAGTATATCTTCTCCTGCCGCAGATAGTGCTCTGCGACATTGCTTGCGTGAGTGTGTCCGATCTGCTCCCTGGCTTTTGCCAGGATCTTTCCGTCAAGTGACATTGTTTAACCGTTTTTAACCTTTTCGTAAATTGAGCGCAGGCGCTTGAGCTCATCGCCCGAAACGCTGCTGCGGTGCTGATTTTCCGCCTTGACCATGGCGGCGGGGGAGCGGCTGTCACGCTCCTGAACATCGGCGGCGGTGCGGATGCCCTTTTCCTGCCACGAGAGCAGGATCTTGTTCATGTACCCCCATTTTAACGCCCCGGTGTTCGTCACCGTGCGGTCGTATGCGATGAGAATGGCTTCGTTGTCAAAGCCCATGTCGAACCATGCGGTCATATACTTGCGCTCGGTCGGCGTGAGCACGCGCGAGCCCAGACCCATAGCCGTTTTCAGCTCGCCCGCGCGCGAGCGCTTTTCGGCGGCTGCGCGGATATACTCATCCGCCTGCTCAATGGTGATTATCTCCTTGTTCGCCCATGAGTAAGCCTCTTTTTCTATGCTGCGCATGGACGGGAGCCTGCCCGGACCGTATTTCTCCGCAAAAACATCTATGCAGTAGCCGATGAGCATGAATATGACATCGGCAGGCAGTGCCAGATAGTCGTATATGCCGAAAAGAGTTTTCATATCGGCGGTCGAAAGCGTGCGCCCGAGCTTGCTGCGGGCCTGCATTATAACTGCCTGAAAGCCCGGATCCTCCTTCGAGCGGCGGACTATGTCATCCGAGGTGTATTCCGGAAGCTCCTCTGCGGGCGGAAGCTTCGGCTCCGCAGCGGCGGCAGGCGCCTGACCGAGCTGCATACGCATGAGCTTTTCATGCGCCTTTGCTATCTCGCCGGCTGTTCTGCACAGCTCGCGTGCAGCTCTGTCCGCGTCGAATTTCCCGCGCCGCGACAGCCAGATATACAGCAGCGCAACATCGCCGTCGTGCGCGGCGATGAGCTTTTCGGCGTTATCATCGGATATTAAGTTTTGCTCTGCTATGCTCATGCTGATTACCCGAATATCTTTTGTTAACTTAAAGTTTACACAATGGACTTTAACAAGGGAGATTATATCATTAAAATTAGCTTGTAGCAATAGCATTGTTTGTGGTATAATTCCTTATTATATAAAATGCCAGAGGTATGGATATGCTTGAATTGCTCTCTCCCGCGGGTTCTCCGGAGGCGGTCATTGCCGCCGTGCAGAACGGTGCGGATGCGGTTTATATGGGGCTTGGGAATTTCAACGCCCGCCGCGGCGCGAAAAATTTCAGCGACGAGGAATTTGAAAAAGCGGTGCGCTATTGCAGGATACGCGACTGCAAGGTCTATGTCACAATGAACACTCTTGTAGGTGACAGGGAGATGCAGCAGGCGACCGAGCTTGCAAGAAGAGTGTCCGATCTCGGAGCCGACGCTATCCTCGTGCAAGATCTCGGACTTCTGAGCGTGCTGAAAAAAGCGGTGCCGGATATTCCGCTGCACGCGAGCACGCAGATGAGCATACACAACCTTGCGGGAGTTGAGGCGGCGGCTGAAATGGGTCTTACCAGAGCCGTGCTCGCGCGTGAGCTGAGCCTTGAGCAGATAAAATTCATAACAAAGCGCTCGCCGATAGAGACCGAGGTGTTCGTGCACGGGGCGCTGTGCTTCTGCCATTCCGGTCAGTGCTATATGTCCGCGCTCATAGGCAGGCGAAGCGGAAACCGCGGCGCGTGCGCGCAGCCGTGCCGCATGGAGTACACCATGGGCGGCAGACTTGAGGACAGCCATCCGCTGTCGCTTAAAGACAACTGCCTTGCCGAACGGCTCATGCAGCTTGAGGACGCGGGCGTTGCCTGCGCTAAAATTGAGGGCAGGATGAAGCGGCCGGAGTACACCGGCGTTGTCACCGGCATATATTCAAGGCTCATAAAGGAGCACCGCAAGCCCACGCCCGAGGAGATGCAGACCCTTACCGACGCGTTCTCGCGCGACGGGTTCACTCAGGGGTATTTCGACGGTGACCGTAAGGATATGTTCGGCGTGAGGACCGAGGACGATAAGGCTGCGTCAAAGCTATTTGCCGATGCCCGCAGGGAGTATATCGGCAAGGAGGAGCGCAGAGTTCCGGTAAAGTTCTATGTCGTTGTCAACTCCGGCGAGGCTGTCAAGGCCGCCGCGATAGACAATGCGGGAAACAAGGTCGTCGCGTTCGGCTCCGAGCCGCAGAAGGCTATAAGACAGGCTGTAGATTCGCAGTCGCTGAGCGACCGGCTCAGCAAAACGGGCGGCACGCCTTATTACTGCGTGGATGCGCAGAGCAGAGTGCAGGACGGGCTTTACCTCTCCGCCTCGGCTATAAACGAGCTAAGGCGCAAGCTCATAACCTCGCTCAACGATAAAAGAGCCTGCCCGCCGCAGCGCGCGAGCCTGCCTATGCCGGAAATGCCTAAGGGAACGCCCACTGTCACCGACCCCGTTATGATATATCAGGTCAGGTGCGCAGAGCAGCTTTCCGAGGAGCTTGCCGACACGCGGCCGGATTATATCTATGTTCCGGTGCGCGTTATGTACGAGAACTTTGACATGGTCAGAGTGTTCATGAGCCGCGGGGCAGTGCCCGTTGCGGTGCTGCCGAGGGTCGTTACCGACGACGAGGTCAGCGAGGTTTATAAAATGCTGCGCAGGCTTTTCGATCAGGGCGTAAACGAGGCGCTCGTCGGGAATTTAGGGCATATCGTGATCGCCCGCAAAGCCGGAATGAAGATCCGCGCCGATTTCGGTATGAATGTGTTTAATTCGTACACGCTGGATATGATACGCAGGATGGGCTTTCTCTCCGCAACGGCGTCGTTTGAAATGCGCCTTGCACAGGTGCGTGATATGGCAAAAAGCGTTGACACGGAGCTCATCGCATACGGCAGACTGCCGCTCATGGTGTCCGACCAGTGCGTTATAAGCCACAGCTTGGGTACCTGCTCGTGCCAGAATCCGGCTCAGCTATCCGACAGGATGGGCTCGGTGTTTCCGGTCGTTCGGGAATACGAGCACCGAAATGTCATTTATAACTCCCGCAAGCTGTTCATGGCTGATAAAAATGACGAGCTGTGCGGAGCGGGACTTTGGGGCATAAGGCTGATGTTCACCACCGAGAGCGCGCGCGAGTGTGTTCAGGTGGCTAAAAGATACAAGGGCGAGGGCGATTTCCAGCCCAACGACCTCACCCGAGGACTGTATTACAGAGGAGTTGACTGATATGGATATAGTGCTTGCATCCGGCTCACCCCGCCGCAGAGAGCTGCTGGAAACGCTCGGACTCACATTCACCGTCTGCCCCGCAAAGGGCGAGGAGAATGCGCCCTCCGGCATAGGTCCGGCGAAAACGGTGGAGGCTCTGTCGCTGGCAAAGGCTCAGGAGGTACGGCAGCTTTATCCGGACAGTCTCATAATCGCCGCCGACACCATAGTGTGGGCAGACGGCGAGATGTTGGGAAAACCGAAAACGCCCGAGGAGGCGGCAAAAATGCTCACCTCGCTCTCGGGAGCCGAGCACGAGGTCTACACCGGTGTTACCGTGATATATGGCGATAAAACGCTGTGCCAGAGCGAGTGCACCAAGGTCTGCTTCCGCGAGCTTGAGGAAAGCGAGATCGCCTCGTATGTTGAAAGCGGCGAGCCCATGGACAAGGCGGGAGCCTACGGCATTCAGGGCAAGGCCGCGCTCATGGTGCGCAGGCTCGAGGGCGATTACTTCAATGTTATGGGGCTGCCGCTGTGCAGGCTCGGACAAATGCTCAAGGCAATAGGGGTGAAGATCCTTTGAATGTAAAAGAATATCTGAAGAAAAACGGAATAAAGCTCGGCGTTATCGTGCTCGTTGTAGCGCTCGTGGCAGGCGGAGCTTCCTTCCTTCTCAAGGGCAACGCCGGAGTTTTTCAGAACATCACCGGCACCGTAAAAGCGCCGGTGCAGCGAATGGTAAGCTCGGTAGCCGAGTGGCTCGAGGGCATATACGGCTATCTTTATGAGTATGACCAGCTCGTTGCAGAAAACGAACGCCTGCGCGCGGAGCTCACTGAGGCTCAGGAGCAGGCACGAAACGGTCAGGCGGCGATAGAGGAAAACGAGCGCTTCCGTCAGCTTCTTGAGTTTAAGGAAAAGCACAGCGATATGCAGCTTGAGTCCGCCAAGGTCGTTGCGTGGACGACATCCAACTGGGCGCATTCGTTCACCATAAGCAAGGGCAGCAGCGCGGATATTGCCGTGGGAGACTGCGTTATAACCGAGTACGGCGTAATGGTCGGACAGGTCACCGAGGTCGGCACCACATGGGCTACGGTATCCACCGTTATTGACCTCGATACGAATATCGGCGCGCTCGTCTCCGAAAACGGCGCCTCCGGACTTCTCGTCGGCGACTTTGCCATGATGCAGGACGGATGCGTAAAGCTCAGCTATCTGGCTGACGGCGCACAGGTGTTTGCAGGCGACACGGTAATGACCTCAGGCTCGGGCGGCGCGTTCCCGCAGGGACTCGTTATCGGCACCGTAAGCTCGGTAAAGACCGAGGCGGGCGGTCAGATAGAGTATGGCGAGGTAAAGCCCGGCTGCGACCTGAGCTCGCTCGTGCAGGTTTTCGTTGTAAAAGACTTTGAAGTGGTGGAATAATTGCTTAACAGACTTTTTCAGATACTTGAATGGAAAAAGGTCCGCGTTGTGTTTCAGTATGCGGTCTATATGCTGCTGGTCATGCTGCTGCAAAGCCTGCTGTTTTCCCGAGTGAGCATATTCGGCGCTAAGGGCTTTATCATCCCCGCGGCGGCGGTGGCGGCGGGAATATATCTCGGCGGCGTGCGCGGCGCGGTGTTCGGCATATTCCTCGGACTGTTCACCGATATGGCGTTTTCGGAGACGACGGTTTTGTTCACCATCCTGTTTCCGGTGATCGGCTTCGGAGCGGGCTTTGCCGCGGAGTTTTATATAAACAAGAGCTTTTTCGCGTTTATGATATTCAGCACTTTTGCAATACTTTTGTGCGGCATAGCGCAGCTTCTGCTTGCGCTTTTAGGCGGCAACACCGAGCTTATGCCGGCGCTTCTTACCGTTTTGCTGCAAACGCTTTTGAGCATACCGCCGGAGATGCTTCTGTACCTCCCGTTCAGGAGCGGAGCGGTGCTTAACAGATAAAAACCCACCCTATGAGGATACCCGATGAATGTTATTAAGAAAGAAAGACTTATAGCGCTTGCCGCGGTTTTCGCCGTTTTGCTCACGGTCTATTTTGTCGCGCTTTATAAGCTGCAAATAATCGAGGGCGAAAAGTATTACGAGGAAAGCCGCAACAACATGGTCACAACAAGCACCGTTACAGCCGCGCGCGGAAATATTCTCGACCGCTACGGCAGAGTGCTCGTAACGAACAAATCGTGCTATAATCTCACCATAAATACCGATGAGCTTTTCCCCAACGACGGCAGCGTTGACTCGAACGCTACCATACTGAAGCTCGTCAACATGATCCGCGAATACGGCGATGATTACATCGACGATCTGCCGATAACGAAAAGTCCGCCGTTTGAGTTTGAGAATGTTACCGATCAGGATCAGGCGCGTCTTGATGCTTACATGAAGCAGAACGATGTGCCCGAAAACGCAAGTGCCGTCGAGATACTCTCGAGTATGCGCGAAAGGTATGATATCGACAGTAACTACAGCGCGGAAGAGGCGAGGATAATCGCCGGCGTGCGCTATGCGGTCAATGTCCGCTATCTCATAAACACTTCGGATTACATCTTCGTTGAGGATGCCGACATGAAGCTCATCGCAACGCTGCGTGAGAATAAGATAGAAGGCGTTAACATCAAAGAGTCGTATGTCCGCGAGTACAGCACCTCTGCCGCGGCGCACATTCTGGGCTACACCGGCGCGATGAACGACAGCGACTATGCAAAGTATAAGGAGCAGGGCTATTCAGCCGATGCGGTCGTCGGTAAGGACGGCGCGGAGCTTGCGTTTGAAAAGTACCTGCACGGCACTAACGGCACTGTGCGCACGACCTCGGCTTCCGACGGCACCGTTATCAGCAAGGAGTATATAAAAGAGCCCGAGCCTGGAAACAATGTGTATCTGACGATAGACATTGCGCTTCAGGAGGCAGCGGAGCTTGCACTGGAAAACGGCGTTGAGTCGATAACCGCAAAGCTTGAGGCAAAGAAAAACGAGCAGATAGCCAACGGAACTTATACGGAAAAGCAGGACGAGATAACCGGCGCGGCGGTGGTCGTTGTAAATGTCAAGACCGGCGAGCCGCTGGCTATCGCAAGCTGGCCGACCTACGATCCCAGCGAGCTGCTGCTCAAGTATGCCGAAATATCGGCTGCGAAGAACTCGCCTTTGTATAACAGGGCACTCCTCGGCGGCTATGCGCCGGGCTCTACCTTCAAGCCCTGCACCGCTATAGCGGCGCTTACGGAGGGTATAATAAATACCGGAACGACCATTGAATGCCGCGGTCAGTACACGCGCTACGCCGAGTATGGATATGCGCCATACTGTTGGATATACACGCAGAATAACCAGAAGCTCTACCACGGCTACCTCAATGTCACCGGCGCGCTTCAGCATTCGTGCAATATCTTCTTCTATTCGTCGGGCCACGACCTCGGCATAGACAAGCTTGACGCTTATGCCTCCAAGCTCGGTCTCGGCGAGTACACCGGCATCGAGCTGCCCGAGAGCAAGGGCAACATGGCAAACCGCGAAAACCACGAAGAGCTCACCGGCGAGAGCTGGTCCATCGGTCATACAATGCAGGCTGCTATCGGTCAGTCCGACAGCCTGTTCACGCCGCTCCAGCTCGCTGAGTACTGCGCTGCGATAGCAAACGGCGGCACCCGACACAGCGCGTCGATACTCAAGTCCGTCCGAAGCTTCAACTACGGTGAGAATGTGTACGAGCGCGAGGACGAGGTGCTCAGCACCATTGAGAGCGCCCAGTACAACTGGGATGCCGTGCACGAGGGTATGCGCCTTGTCGCAAAGGCTTCGCTCAGCAGCTACACGATGACCACCGTTGCTGCAAAGACCGGTACCGCGCAGAAGGGCGAGTCGGTCACGAACGACGGTATATTCATCTGCTATGCGCCGTTTGAGGATCCCGAGATCGCTATTGCCATCGTTGTCGAGCGCGGCGGCGCGGGCGCAAACTGCGCGCCCATCGCGAGGGAAATACTCGAGGCATATTTCAGCCTCAAATCCGCCACCGATGTCACCGACACCGAGGGCAAGCTGCTCCAGTGATAAAAAAGGTGAGAAATTTGTCAAAAAGGCGTTGAAAGAACGCAGAACATTGTATATAATCAGAATGGTAGTCCACAGAAAAGAGGGAAGCATATGAACATCGCACTTATGGCGCATGACAGAAAAAAAGAACTGATGGTGCAGTTCTGTATAGCTTACTGCGGCATTCTGGCGGAGCATTCGGTCTGCGCCACGAACACCACGGGAAAGCTCGTGTCAGAGGCGACGGGGCTTCCGGTAACGCTGTATCTCCATGCCGATCAGGGCGGCGCACAGCAGATAGGCGCGAGAATATCCTATAACGAAATAGACCTCGTGCTGTTTTTCTGCGATCCGTCCAACCCCGGCGGCTTTGACGACATCAATAAGATAGAGCGTTTGTGCGACCAGTATCAAATACCATTTGCGACCAACGCGGCTACCGCTGAGGTGCTCGTGCAGGGTCTGCGCCGCGGCGATCTCGACTGGCGCAATATCGTAAATCCCAAGCGCAGGTAGGCACAGCCTGCAAAATGAAATTTAAATGCTGTTATCGCTTTCGTGATAGCAGCATTTAGTAATTGAAAGGATATATATCATATGGCAAAAGTTGCGCCGAGAACGCTGTCCGGCTTTATGGAGCTGCTTCCGGCAGACCAGATAAAGATGGAAAAAATGATGGAAACGCTCAGAAAGAGCTATTCCGTTTACGGGTTTGCCCCGCTGGACACCCCGATCATCGAGTCGTCGGAGGTGCTGCTTGCAAAGGGCGGCGGCGAGACCGAAAAGCAGATATACAGATTTAATAAGGGCGACAGCGACCTTGCGCTGCGCTTTGATCTGACCGTTCCACTGGCAAAATTCGTAGCGGCGAACTACGGCAGCCTGACATTCCCGTTCCGCCGCTATCAGATAGGCAAGGTCTACCGCGGCGAGAGGGCTCAGCGCGGCAGGTTCCGCGAGTTTTATCAGGCGGACATCGACATTATAGGCGACGGTAAGCTCGACATTATAAACGAGGCCGAGATCCCCGCCATCATCTACCGCACATTCACCGCCCTCGGTCTCAAGGGCTTTAAGATAAAGGTCAATAACCGCAAGCTCCTAAACGGCTTTTACAGTCTTGCCGGCATGAGTGAAAAGGCAGGAGACATTATGCGCACGGTAGATAAGCTCGATAAGATCGGCGCAAACAAGGTGCGCCAGCTTCTTATGGACGAGCTGCATATGTTCTCGCACAAAGCCGATGATGTTATGGATTTCATGGCGATAAGCGGCACGAATGCCGAGGTGATTGCCGGACTTGAGCGCTATAAGGGCATGGATCCACTGTTTGACGAGGGCCTTGACGAACTCAAAACGGTCACAAAATACCTTGCAGACTTCGGCGTTCCGGAGGAAAACTTTGCGATAGACCTCTCTATAGCGCGCGGACTTGACTACTACACGGGCACCGTTTACGAGACCGAGATGACATCGCACCCTGAGATAGGCTCCGTGTGCTCCGGCGGCAGATACGACGATCTGGCGGGGTACTACACCGACAAAAAGCTGCCCGGCGTCGGCATTTCGATAGGACTCACAAGGCTTTTCTATGTTCTGAACGAGCAGGGGATGCTCTCGGATGAGATAGTTTCCGCACCCGCCGATGCGCTGGTGATACCCATGTCCGAGAACCTCGGCTATGCTATCGCGGTGGCAACGGCTCTCAGAGATGCGGGCGTTCGCACTCAGCTTTACTGCGAGCAGAAAAAGTTCAAGGCAAAAATGAGCTATGCCGATAAGCTTGGCATACCCTATGTTATCCTCATCGGCGACGATGAGATAACCGAAAATGTCGTTGCGGTGAAGAATATGGCAACCGGCGAGCAGCAGAAGCTCGGCTTTGCCGATGCCGCATCGCTTATAAAGAAGGATATGGATGAGCGCGCAAATGCCGCGGTCATCAAAGAATAATGGAGGATGAAGAAATGACACAGTCAAGAACACATACCTGCAGCCAGCTCCGCATCGAGAATGTCGGAGAGAAGGTCAAGATCGTCGGATGGATGGAGAATGTCCGCGAGGTAGGTCAGAATTTCGCATTCGTCGTTGTCCGCGATTTCTATGGCACGACTCAGGTCGTCGTCGAGACCGAGGACATGATGAAGGTCATAAAGAGCATAAACAAGGAGAGCACCATCTCCGTTGAGGGCACCGTGCGCGAGCGCGCGAGCAAAAACCCCAAGCAGCCCACCGGCGATATCGAGGTAGTTCCCGATAAGATCGAAGTGCTCGGCCGCTGCCGCTATAACGAACTGCCGTTTGAGATCAACCGCAGCCGCGAGGCAGACGAGACCATGCGCTTAAAGTATCGCTATCTCGACCTGAGAAACCCCGCCGTAAAGCAGAATATAATCCTCAGATGCAATGTCGTTGCGGCGCTGCGCAAGGCGATGATGGAGCACGATTTCCTTGAGATAACAACGCCCATCCTCACCGCATCCTCTCCCGAGGGTGCGCGCGACTATCTCGTTCCCGCGAGAAAGCACCCCGGCAAGTTCTATGCTCTGCCTCAGGCGCCCCAGCAGTTCAAGCAGCTTCTCATGACCTCCGGCTTCGACCGCTATTTCCAGATAGCCCCCTGCTTCCGCGATGAGGATGCCCGCGGCGACCGCTCTCCCGGCGAGTTCTATCAGCTCGATATGGAGATGTCCTTTGCCGGTCAGGAGGATGTTTTCGCCGTCATCGAGGATGTCCTCCCCCCAATATTTGAAAAGTTCGGTACTTATAATATCTCCAACAAAGCGCCCTTCCGCCGCATCGGTTACAATGAGTCTATGGAAAAGTACGGCTCGGATAAGCCCGACCTGCGCATAGACCTCGTTGTCGAAGATATAACCGAGCTCGTTTCCGGAACGGAGTTTGCGCCCTTTGCCGAGGGCAACACCGTTAAAGCCATCGTTGTCACCGACTGCGACCTCACCAGAAAGCAGATAGACAAGCTCTGCACCGAGGTCGAGGTCCAGGCAGGCGCAAAGCCCTACTGGTTCAAGGTCGATGAAAACGGTGAGCTTGCCGGCGGCGTTGCAAAGTTTTTGCAGGATAAGAAGGACGGCCTTGTAAGCACGCTTTCTCTCAAACCCGGATGCCTTGTCGGTGTTGCCGCAGGCAAGAAGGGTGCGGCCCAAAAGACTGCCGGCGTAATGCGCAAAATGCTCGGTGCGGCGGTGCCCGGACACATGGACAAGGAGCGTTACGAGTTCTGCTGGATCGTCGATTTCCCGATGTACGAGATCGGCGAGGAGTCCGGCGAGCTTGAGTTCTGCCACAACCCGTTCTCCATGCCTAACGGCGGACTTGAGATCCTCGAAAAGGCGGAGCGCGGCGAGGTCGATCCGCTCACCATAACCGCTTACCAGTATGACCTCGTGTGCAACGGCGTTGAGCTGTCCTCGGGCGCCGTGCGTAACCACGATCCCGAGATTATGATAAAGGCGTTCGAGATGGTCCGTCTCGGCGAGGACGATGTCAAGGCAAAGTTCCCCGCAATGTACAACGCCTTCTGCTATGGCGCGCCTCCCCACGCAGGTATCGCGCCGGGCGTTGACCGCATGGTAATGCTGCTCGCTGGCGAGGACTCCATCCGCGAGATAATCCCGTTCCCGATGAATAAGAACGCCCAGGATATTATGATGGGCGCACCCTCCACCGTCGAGCAGAAGCAGCTTGACGAGCTCAACATCGCAATAACCTGCCCCGTAGAGGAGTAATATAACAGGGACTGCGCAAGCAGTCCCTATTCTATAAAGCAATGGTGGTAAAATATGCTTGCAACGATAAGATCCCTCGGCGTTAAGGGCATCGGGGGCTACGGCGTTTCCGTTGAGGTGTTCGTCTCAAACGGACTCGTTAATTTTGACATTGTGGGACTGCCGGATGCGGCGGTGAAGGAAGCCCGCGAGCGCGTTCGCGCCGCGATAAAATCAAACGGCTTCAAGTTCCCCGTTAGCCGCGTTACAGTAAACCTCGCGCCTGCGGACACGAAAAAGGCCGGAACGGTGTATGACCTGCCGATAATGCTCGGCATACTTGCCGCAACCGGAACCATACGCCAGCCCGCGCCTACGAGCGCATTCTTCGGCGAACTCTCGCTCAACGGCACGCTCCGACCGGTATACGGTGCGCTGCCCATGGCGGTCGCCGCCGCGCGCGAGGGGATAACGGAGTTGTTCGTCCCTGCGGATAACGCGCAGGAGGCGTCCTACGCCGACGGAGTTACGGTGTATCCGGTGGAGAATGTGCCCGAGCTTGTTGCGCATCTGCGCGGCGAGTTCATGATAAAACCGGTAAAGGCACCCGAGATAGACCCGCAGTCGGTGAGGTACCTCGACTTTGCCGATGTCAAGGGGCAGGAGAATGTCAAGCGCGCGATGGAGATCGCCGCTGCCGGAGGGCATAACATACTGATGGTCGGACCTCCGGGCGCGGGCAAAAGCATGATGAGCAAGCGTCTGCCGGGCATACTCCCCGATATGACCCGCGAGGAGATGCTGAAATCCACCGAGATATATTCCGTCGCGGGGCTAACCGGCAAGCATAACCCCATAATCGCAGCCCGACCGTTCAGAGCGCCGCACCACACCGTGTCGCCCACAGCCATCTCCGGCGGAGGTACGATACCGCGTCCGGGCGAGATAAGCCTTGCGCACAACGGAGTGCTGTTTCTCGATGAGCTTCCGGAGTTCCGCAAGGATGTTCTGGAGGTGCTGCGTCAGCCGCTCGAGGACGGCGAGGTCACAGTCTCGCGCGTTGCCGGAACGGAGACATTTCCGGCAAACTTCATGCTCGTGTGCGCCATGAACCCCTGCAAATGCGGCTGGTACGGGCACCCGTCGGGGCGCTGCCGCTGCTCGGCAAACGAGGTGCGTGCATATCACAGCCGCATATCGGGTCCGCTGCTTGACCGCATCGACATCATCGTCGAGGCGCCTGCGCTTGAGTATGAGGAGCTCAAAAACCGCGCGCCCTCGGAGAGCTCGGCTGACATAAAGCTCAGGGTGGATGCCGCGCGGCTTATCCAGCACAAGCGCTTTGCCGGCACCGGCATAACCAGCAACGCCGGCATGGGCACCAAGGCGCTCAATACATACTGCGCACTCACGCCCGAGTGCGAGGAGCTTATGCACTCGGCGTTTGACCGCATGGGGCTGACCGCCCGCAGCTACGACCGCATCCTGCGCGTTGCGCGCACCATCGCAGACCTCGCCGGTGACATAGACATAGCGCCTGAGCATATAGCCGAGGCGATACAATATCGCACTTACGACTTCCGCGAAGGGCTCTGACCGGTTAAAATCCGCCCATGCCGCCCAAAAGCCCTCGGAAATACAAACAAGTATTCCCGTCGGACTTTTGAACGACCTGAACGAATTTTTCCTCGG
>SFLE01000029.1 GCA_004553495.1 Clostridiales bacterium
TTTCGATATATAGCAAATGATATGGATTTGAAGTCTCTACCCGGACGCCGTAAATGACCGGACTATCGAAGTTTATATATAGGGGAGAAGTATTTCTTCTTCCTTACCGTCGATTGACGGTAGCTTTGGTATTTCACGCCGGTCACATATCAGTTGTGTCCGGCGCTTTTTGTTTTGTATCAAAGCCCGCGAGGGTTTGATAATAGATTATTTTGGAGGGTAACCGAAAGATGATGAAGAAGATCACTGCAATGCTTCTGGCACTGGTCATGGTGTTTGCACTGTGCGCCTGCAGCAACGATTCCGACAAGAAGGACGACGCAAATAACAAGGATGTATCCAACATCAAGGTCGGATTTATTTTCCTGCATGACGAGAACTCCACCTATGACCTCAACTTCATGAACGCGGCAAAGGAAGCCTGCAAGAACCTCGGCCTCAGCGAGAGCCAGTACATTTTCAAGAACAATGTCCCCGAGGATCAGTCCTGCTACGAGGCAGCGGCAGAGCTCGTTGACGAAGGCTGCGACATTATTTTCGCCGACAGCTTCGGTCATGAGGAGTTCATGATCCAGGCAGCCAAGGAGTTCAAGGATGTCCAGTTCTGCCACTCCACCGGCACTCTTGCTCACACCGAGAAGCTCGATAACTACCACAACGCTTTCGCATCCATATATGAGGGCCGTTACCTCGCCGGTATCGCTGCCGGTCTCAAGCTCAACGAGATGATCGCAAACGGCGACTTCACCGCTGACGAGGCAAAGATCGGCTATGTCGGCGCAAAGCCCTACGCAGAAGTAAAATCCGGTTACACCTCTTTCTTCCTCGGCGCACGCTCTGTCTGCCCCACCGTCACCATGGATGTCACCTTCACCGGTTCCTGGTACGATGAGACCGCAGAGAAGGAAGCTGCCACCACTCTTATAAAGAACGGCTGCAAGCTCATCAGCCAGCACGCTGACTCCATGGGCGCCCCCACCGCGTGCGAGACCGCAGGCGTTCCCAATGTCTCCTACAACGGCAGCACTCTCGACAAGTGCCCCAACACCTTCATCGTGTCCTCCCGCATCGACTGGGCTCCCTACTATGAGTACGCGATCACCGCAGTTATCGAGGGCAAGGCCATTGATACCGACTGGACCGGCACTCTTGCTACCGGCTCCGTCGTTCTCACCGATGTGAACGAGAAGGCAGCAGCCGCAGGCACCGCAGAGGCGATTGCCGACGCAAAGGCAAAGCTCGAGGATGGCAGCCTGAATGTTTTCGATACCGCTACCTTCACCGTCGGCGGCAAGCAGCTTGAGAGCTATATGGCGGATGTCGATTCCGACGCAAACTACGAGCCCGACACCAATGTCATTCAGGACGGCGTGTTCTACGAGTCCAAGTTCCGCAGCGCACCCTACTTCGACATTGACATTGACGGTATAACCATTCTCGGTTCCGACGCCTGATAATCAGAAGAACCAACTTAAAAAGGAAGCTCCGCATTTCTACGGAGCTTCCTTTAGCCGCTTATTTGGCTGTACGGGAAAGAGTATGCAGCCGCGCATGTTTTTTCCCGCGCAGCCGCCTATTACACAACGGGAGATAGAAGATGGATAACAAAAATGCCGCCGTAAAGATGCGCAATATCAGCAAATCCTTCGGCACAGTTAAGGCAAACGACAAGATATGGCTCGATATTTACAGAGGCGAGATACTTGCGCTCCTCGGCGAGAACGGCTCGGGCAAAACAACGCTTATGAATATGCTCTCGGGCATTTATTTTCCCGATGAGGGCGAGATATTCATAGACGACAAGGAGGTCGTTATCCGCTCTCCTAAGGATGCGCTCAGCCTCGGCATAGGCATGATCCACCAGCATTTTAAGCTCGTGGATGTGCTCACCGCAACGGAGAATATAATCCTCGGCCTCGAGGGCAAGGGCAGGCTCGACCTGAAAGCCGCGTCGCAGAAGATACGCGAGATCTGCCAGACATACGGCTTTGATGTCGATCCCGATCAGCACATCTATGAGATGAGCGTTTCCCAGAAGCAGACGGTGGAGATAGTAAAGGTGCTCTACCGCGGCGCGGATATACTCATCCTCGATGAGCCCACGGCGGTGCTCACCCCGCAGGAGACCGATAAGCTCTTTGCTGTTCTGCGCAATATGCGCGATGCGGGCAAGGCGATAGTCATAATCACACACAAAATGCACGAGGTCGAGGAGCTCTCGGACCGCGTTGCCGTACTGCGCCACGGTCAGTTTATAGGCGATATGCCCACTAAGGACACAAACGCGCAGGAAATGACAAACATGATGGTCGGGCATCCCGTGGAGCTCAACATAGAGCGCCCCGAGCCCAAGGACCCCAAGCCGAGAATAGAAATAAAGGATCTCACCGTGCGCAGCATCGACGACGTTATAAAGCTCGATAATGTCTCGTTTACCGCAAACAGCGGCGAGATACTCGGCATAGCGGGCATTTCCGGCTGCGGACAGAAGGAGCTGCTCGAGGCAATAGCCGGACTTCAGCCCGTCGAGAGCGGCAGCGTCAGCTATATAAACGATGACGGCAGCCGTGAGGAGCTGCTCGGAAAGGATCCGCTGTCGATAGCGGAGCTCGGAGTCGTTCTCTCGTTCGTCCCCGAGGACAGACTCGGCATGGGTCTCGTTGCAAACATGGACCTCGGCGATAACATGATGCTGCGCTCGTTCAGACGCGGCAGAGGCATATTCACCGACCGCAAGAGCCCGAGAAAGCTTGCCAAGAATGTTGTTGACGAGCTTGATGTAGTGACCCCCGGCATAAGCACTCCGGTGCGAAAGCTCTCCGGCGGCAATGTACAGAAGGTGCTCGTCGGACGCGAGATAGCCTCGGCACCGACGGTGCTTCTCACCGCCTATGCGGTGCGCGGACTTGATATAAACTCGTCCTACACGATATACGACCTGATAAACCGCCAGAAGGAAAAGGGCGTTGCCGTCATATATGTCGGCGAGGATCTGGATGTGCTGCTCGAGCTGTGCGACAGGATACTTGTCCTGTGCGGCGGCAAGGTAAGCGGCATAGTGCCCGGCAGGGGCGCGAAAAAGCGCGAGGTCGGCATGATGATGACTAAGCTCGGAGGTGACGGCGCAGATGAACGGTAAGAATAAAGAGCCGCTGCTGCACATAATAAAGCGCGGCAGCATCCCCTGGTACAGGGCATGGGGCATCCGCATTGCGGCGATAGTGGTAGCGCTCATCGTGTGCGCCGTGATCACCATGACCGTTACCGGCGAGGATCCCATACAGGTGTATCTGACGATGATAGACAGCTCGTTCGGAAGCGAGCGCAAAATGTGGGTGCTTGCGCAGAACACCGCAATGCTGCTTGGCGTTTCGCTGGCAGTCACTCCCGCATTCAGAATGAAGTTCTGGAACATCGGCGGCGAGGGTCAGGTGCTTGTCGGCTGCCTTGCGGCTGCCGCGTGCATGATCTGCCTTGCCGATGCGCTGCCCAACGGCCTGCTCATCGCGGTGTCGGCTCTTGCGAGCATCATAGCCGGCGCGGTATGGGCCGGCATTCCGGCGTTTTTCAAGGCAAAATGGAACACTAACGAAACGCTGTTCACCCTCATGATGAACTATGTCGCAACTCAGCTCGTCGCGTTTTTCGTCATCATCTGGGAGGTACCTAAGGGCTCGGGCAAAATAGGCATCATAAACCAGAGCACCGAGCTCGGCTGGCTGCCGGAGGTGTTCGGCGGCAAGTATATGCTCAATGTCATCATAATCCTCGTGATGACCGTGGGGCTTTATGTTTATCTTAATTACTCAAAGCACGGCTACGAGCTCTCCGTCGTCGGCGAAAGCGAGCGCACCGCGCGCTATGTCGGCATAAAGGTAGAAAAGGTCATCATCCGCACAATGCTCCTGTCGGGTGCTATATGCGGCGTTGTGGGCTTCCTGCTCGTTTCCGGCACGAACCACACGCTCTCGACCACCCTTTCCGACGGCAGAGGCTTCACCGCCGTCATGGTGTCGTGGCTTTCAAAGTTCAATCCCTTTATCATGGTGCTCACGAGCTTCATGCTCGCGTTTCTCGACAAGGGCTCGAGCGCCATATCTACGAGCTTCGGACTCAACCATTCGTTTTCCGATATACTCACGGGCGTTATCCTGTTCTTCATAATCGGCTGTGAATTTTTCATCACCTATAAGCTCAGCTTCCGCAAGGCGGCGGGGAAGGAGGTAAAGGAAAGTGTTTGATATAGTTTCGTTTTTCCCGCGCGCCGTTATGCAGGGCGTGCCGCTTCTGTTCGGCGGAACGGGCGAGATCATCACCGAAAAATCCGGCAACCTCAACCTCGGTATCCCCGGCATAATGTATGTCGGCGGCATCTGCGGCGTTATAGGCGCGTTCCTGTACGAGCAGACGGCTGTTGAGATGAACGCATTCCTCACGATAATGATCCCGCTGCTGTCGTGTCTGCTCGGTTCGCTCCTTATGGGGCTGCTGTACTGCTTTTTGACCGTAACGCTCAGGGCAAACCAGAATGTTACCGGTCTTGCGCTTACGACCTTCGGCATCGGCATCGGCAACTTCTTCGGCGGCTCGCTCATTAAGCTCACCGACTCCGAGGTGCCCTCGATCGCCCTTTCCGCAACGAGCAAAGTGTTCAGCCGCTCGCTGCCCTTCGCCGACAGCCTCGGCTGGTTCGGCAAGATGTTCCTCAGCTACGGATTCCTCGTTTATGCTGCCGTTATTATCGCGGTACTGACCGCATATGTCATTAAAAAGACCCGCGTGGGTCTCAACCTGCGCGCGGTGGGCGAGAGCCCCGCGACCGCGGACGCAGCCGGTATAAGTGTCAATCGCTATAAGTACATAGCAACCTGCATCGGCAGCATGATAGCGGGTCTGGGCGGCCTGTACTATGTCATGGACTATGCCAGCGGCGTTTGGTCAAACGACGCGTTCGGCGACCGCGGCTGGCTTGCCATTGCACTCGTCATCTTCTCCGTGTGGAAGCCGAACCTTGCAATAATCGCGTCGATACTCTTCGGCGGACTGTATATCATCTACCTGTACATCCCTGCGGGCACCCAGCTTTACATGATGGAGCTTTACAAGATGCTGCCGTACCTTGTCACCATCATAGTGCTCGTAGTCGTCTCGATGCGCAAAAAGCGCGAGAACGAGCCGCCTGCCGCGCTCGGACTTGCGTATTTCCGAGAGGAACGGTAGTTTTAAAGCTCCGCGGAGTTTCCGTGGAGCTTTTGTTAACCTGCGTTGCTTGCGCAACGGGGGCAGTTGAGCTATATTTAGCCGCGAGGAGGTAATGAATATGTTCTCTGAAAATTTGAAAACACTGCGGAAGCAGAAGGGCTTTACGCAGGAGGAGCTCGCCGCGCGGCTAAATGTGGTGCGGCAGACGGTGTCCAAGTGGGAAAAGGGGCTGTCTGTACCGGATGCAGACCTCTTGACGAGACTGTCGGAGATACTCGAAGTGCCGGTGAGCACCCTGCTCGGCTCGGCGATACCCGACGATGAGGAGCCGGACGAGATCGCGGCGCAGCTGGCGCGCATAAACGAGCAGCTTGCTGTAAAAAACCGCCGCAGCCGCCGCATATGGCGCATCGTTGCGATCATACTCATCGCAGTAGTCATCGTAAATCTGCTGCTTTTCGCAGTGGGCGTTATCGCGTTTGACAAGTTTGAGGTGACAGGTTCAAATAGCGACAGGGAGACTTCCTACATCGAGACCATAACTGAAGAATAGAAAAGAGCCATGGAGACGATCCATGGCTCTATTAATACCACAGAGTACCGAGATAGCCCTCGAGTATAAGGCTCGCCGCGACCGCATCAACGGTTTTGCGGTGCTTTTTTTCTTTTTTGCCGTTTGCGTGCAAAATTGCGTGTGCCTCGACGCTGCTGCGCCGCTCGTCCCACATGACGACGGGGATGTCGCATCTCTCGCCGAGCATTGCGGCAAACTCGCGGCATTTTTCAGCCCGTGCGCCCTCGCTGCCGTCCATATTCTTCGGAAGCCCGAGCACGAAGCGCCGGACATTCCGCTGCTTTGCCTGCGAAACTATCTCGTCCGCGAGCACCGCCGGATCCCACTGATTCACGGTCCACGCCTCGCCGACGAGTATATTCATCTCATCCGACACCGCGAGACCCGTGCGGGCATCGCCGTAGTCAATTCCCATTATTCTCATACCGACACCTCATTTCAAACCGAAGCAGGCGCGTATCTGCCCGCAGATGTACAGCGAGCCGAATGCGCAGACCATGCCGCCGCGCTCGGCTGCCATATCGCGGGCGGCGTCAACGGCATCCTCTATGCCGTCGCTGACGAGCACCTCGCCGCAGTACGCCTTAAAAAGCTCCGCAAGCTCGGCTGCCGGCAGCGCGCGCTCGGAGTCGGGCGTTACGCAAACGACCGTTTCAAACAGCGGTGCAAGCGTTTTAACGATGCTCCCGTAATCCTTGTCCTTCAATATGCCCACGAGCGCTATCCGCCTGCTGTCGGGGAAATAGTGCTCAACGCACTCGCGCAGAGCCGCCGCGCACTGCGGATTATGACCGCCGTCGAGCACGAACCACGGATCCTCCGAGTGCAGCACCTCGAACCGCGCGGGCCACACAACGGAGTACAGCCCCGCCTCCACCGCCTCGTGCGGAATGTCCCAGCCCTGCCTGCGCAGGATCTTTATCGCCTCGATCGCCGTCACCGCGTTGCGCAGCTGATGCGTGCCGAGCAGAGGTATGGCATAGCTCTCGCCGTCGTAGGAGAACACCTGCCCGTCGAGGCTGTCGAACTCGACCGTTATATCGTCAAAATCGGGAACGGTGAGCTCCGCGCTCATCTCGCGGCACACCTCGCGAACGGTCTCCATCGTTTCGCCGTACTGCTGGTACATAACGCCCGCCGCGCCGTATTTTATTATCCCCGCCTTTTCATAGGCTATCTGGCTGAGCGTATCGCCGAGTATCGCCGTGTGATCAAGACCGATGTTTGCGATAACGCAGCAGTCGGGCTGATCTATGACATTCGTTGCGTCGTACCGCCCGCCGAGTCCGACCTCGAGCACGACTATGCCGCAGCCGGAGTCGGCAAACCACTTGAACGCCGCCGCCGTCATCATCTCAAACTCCGTGGGATGCTCGTCCATTGCATCGGCGTGCACCTTTATCTCGGAAACGATGCGCGCGAGCTCATCGTCGCCTATCTGCTTTCCGTTTATCTGCATCCGCTCGTTGAAGCGGCGCAGATACGGCGAGGTGAAAAGTCCGGTTTTCAGCCCCGCGCGCCGGAGCACCGAGGCGATAAACGCGCATATGCTGCCCTTGCCGTTCGTACCGGCGACATGGACAAACCTCAGCTGCTTCTGAGGATCGCCGAGGCGCTCGAGCAGCTCTGTAATGCGCTCGAGCCCCAGCCGGGATGCGCGCCATGAGGCACCGTTTATATATTCAAGAGCTTCTTTGTAGTTCATGTTTTACCCTTCATTTGATGTATTTTGCGATGAACGCATCGAGCTTGGGCGCGTATTCCTCCGGATGCGTGTGCATGGTCTCGATGTGCTTCGTGCCGGCGGTAAACAGGCAGTCCTTATCGCTCGTGCACATTCCGAACGCGCGCGGAGCGTTTGAAAACGGCACCGTCAGGTCGTCCTCACCGTGCACGAAGAGCATCGGCACCGCGGCTTCCGCGAGACTTGCCGAAACATCCGTATCGCGCAGGTCATAGCCGGCTATGTGCTTGTTCATTTCCGCTATGAGCCCATAGGCGGGACCGAGCTGCGATTTGAGTATCGGTCTTGCGTCGGTAAAGCCGCTGTCCTCAACGATGAATTTCACGAAATCGGGAACACGGCTGCTCATTTTCATAACGGTCGCGCCGCCGAGGGAAAAACCGTGCAGCACCACCTGAATATCGCTTCCGAACTCATCGCGCAGAAACTCGAGCCATTTCAGGCAGTCCGCGCTTTCAAACACATCGTAACCGAACCAGTTTCCGCCGCTGAGCCCCGACGCGGTGTTGTCGGGGGCGAATATGTCAAAGCCGCGGCTGTGGTAAAACTCGCGGAACATTCCCGCAGTCTCGGCGTGCTCGGAGTGGTAGCCGTGCACGATAAACGCTATCTTTTTGCCGAATTTCGTCCCGCACGGATAGTAGTTGCCCTGCAGGGTTTCGCCGCGCTCGGACTGCATCGTGTAGCATACATGCACCTGCTGCCGCAGAAGCTCGGCATTGCCGTCGCGCCTTGCGTAATAGTCGGCATTGTGCGTTTTCTTATCCAGCAGCGCGTTGAGTATAGGGGGCCGCGTGCGCGCAAATATAAAGTTATACACATTCGCCGCCGCAAGCGCCGGAACGGCTGCCGCAGCGAGAATAATACCTCTCTTTTTCATATCAGCTCACCGGCAGTATCGCACCTACGCTCGACAGCAGCGAGAACGCGATAACGAGTATCTGGAACACGAGCGAGCCGAACTTTCCGCATATGGGCGAGGCGCCGGTGCGTTTGCGCGAGCGATTGTAGGCAATGATTATGCCTATGCCGGTGACTATCTGGATAACGCTTGCAAAGCGCGTGAAGCCGACGAAGCTGCTCAGCCCGAACAGCGCGAGCACAAGGCACGGAGCCGATGCCGCCAGCCAGCAGATATTCTTGCTCCAGCCGGTCTGCTCGTTTACAATGTCACGCAGATTAAGCGTGTTCGCCCAGAACGAGGTGGCAAGCGCAAGCAGCGTGAATATATAGCCGATCACCGCGACCCAGCCGCCGAGATGCCTTGACAGATCGACGAGCGCGCCGTCCTCGGTGATGTCGTTTCCTGCGCCGAGAAGCGTCATGAGCGTTATTATAAATATCAGCGCGAGGTTTATCGCAAGACCGGTGGCGATGGCAGCGCGTATGCGCTTTGCGTCGCCTTGAAGTCCCTTTACCACCTGCGGAGTGCTCATCACCGCCGACAGCGAGAACGACACCATGCCGAACAGCGCCAGAGCGTTGTTGAACCCGTGCCAGCCGGTGGGGAGCGCTGCGGTATCGCGCAGCAGCGTTGCGCCGAAGAGGATACCCACAACGCCTATCATGCTTATTATCGCTATCTTTTCGCATATGCCCACGAGCTTCATGCCGACGAAAACGACGCCCGCGCCCAGCACATAGAATATGAGCATTCCTACGAGATCGGGCAGCCCGAACCAGCTTCTGAAAACCGCCGCCGCGCCGGTCAAAAATGCGCTTACATTGACCATTACCGAAACGCCGAGCAAGATGAACGCCGTCCATGTAAAAATGGTCTTTATCTTGCCCGAAAACAGCTCTGCGTCAAAGCATTTTACAAACTGCGCGCCGTTATTGTTAAGGCTGAGCTCTGCAATGATAAAGTGCAGCACCAGCGCAACGGCATAGCCGATGAGCAGTATCAGCAGCGTTTCGCGGAAGCTGTTGTGCGCCGCAAGATACGGCACCGAGAGTATGCCCGCACCCACGCCGTGCCCGACGATTATGCTCGCTGCCTCAAAAAATGTGAGCTTGGATTCGCTCTTTACATTTCCCATGTTTAATATTCCCTTTCAGCTTGTTTTTCTCCATTTTAACACACTGTCAGGGGATTGACAATAGACACTGCGTATAGTTTGTGCTCACCAGTTGACATGCAAAATACACGATTTCGTATAGGTACAAAATTGGACGGTTTTTGAGCATAAAATGCAAAGTAAAATGAGCTAATTTGGCAATTTTACTATTGATTTGTAAGCCGGTTCGTGATAATATTTGTACACATGAGTTTACACTGTCAAACCATCAAGAGGGATAAAGTTTTGTCAAAATCAGTTAAAAAAATATGGTCTGTGGTAACGACGATACTGGTCGTGCTGGCGGTGCTGCTTGCCGTGGCGCTTGTCGGCGTCCGTGTCGTCGGCTACACGCCTTATACCATTCTTTCCGGCTCCATGGAGCCTACATATCATGTCGGAGCGCTCATATATGTAAAGCAGGTCGATCCGGCTGACCTCAAGGTCGGCGATGCGATAACCTTTGCGCTCGATGAAAACACGATAGCAACGCATAGGATAATCGAGATAGTCCCCGATGAGGAGGATCCCTCCGTCCTGCGCTTTGCAACAAAGGGCGATGCCAATGCCAATGCCGATGGTTCGCTCGTGCATTATAAAAATGTAATAGGAACGCCGGTGTTCACCGTTCCGTACCTCGGCTATGTCGCCGATTACATCCAGCATCCCCCCGGAATGTACACCGCGATCGCCGCGGGCGTTATCCTGCTTCTGCTCGTCTTCATCCCCGATATGTTCGACGATGATAAAAAGAAGAAAAAGGACAAGCCCGAGGAGTGATTGATCGGCTTGAGGAGGATCGACCTCCTTTGCCTTCCCACGGGGAGAAGCCAAGGGTGCGAAACATAACATTAGTAAATAACGGCGATATGCCTTATTTAAATAGTAAGTCTAAAAATTTTTTCAAAAGGAGAAGTTTTATGAAAAAGAAACTCATGACAGTTCTTGCTCTGGTTCTGGTCATTGCAATGTCCGTCGCCGGTACATATGCATACCTGACCTCGCAGGCAGAAGTTAAGAACACCTTCACCGTTGGTAAGGTCGCAATTACCCTCGACGAGGCGAAGGTCAACGAGTACGGCGTTGCTGATAACAGAGTTCCCCGCGTAACGGAAAACAGCTACAAGCTTATGCCGGGTCACGAATACTCAAAGGATCCTGTAGTCCATGTTGCGGAGAACAGCGAAGCTTGCTATGTTTTCGTTAAGGTCGTTGACGACATCGCTGCTATTGAAGTAAACGATGCAACGAATGAAACTCCCAATGTCGCAACTCAGATTAAAGATAATGGCTGGACTGCGCTTGAAGGCGTAGACGGCGTAAACAATGTTTACTATAAGTCGGTTAGCGCGGATGTCGCCAAAAATGGCGTAGACCTTAAGGTGTTTGATGGCTTTAAAATTATAGACACTATAACTAACACTGCTCTCGATACATATAACGGCAAGACTATCACCGTTACCGCATATGCAGTTCAGGCAGACGGCTTTGAAACTCCTGCTGCTGCATGGACTGCTGCAAAGTTCGCCTAATCCCCCGCACCCGCATTGGCCCCCTTGCATAAAGGGGCGCTGACTGAGGGATCGTATCGAACGCTCCCTCGCACCTGTTTTGGTATCGACCCGGCGCTGCCCGGTTAATACCCCACATACATATTCCCGCGAATACTGAAGAAAGGAGGAAATTCAATAATGAAGAAGAAATCCTTTATCATGGCACTGGCACTGGTTCTCGTGTTCGCAGTCGCAGTCGGCGGCGTTGTCGCATGGCTGACCGACAAGACCGGCTCTGTAAAGAACACCTTTACCGTAGGTGACATCAACATCACTCTCGAGGAGACCGGCACTGTCGCCGGTGAAAAGAGCTACAAGATGATTCCCGGTACTACACTCGGCAAAGACCCGACGGTCACCGTTATTGGCGGTTCCGAGGATTGCTGGCTGTTCGTCAAGGTTGAGAAGGGAAATAATCCTGATAATTATCTGGAGTATTCAATCGACAACACTGTATGGAAGGCTGTGCCCGGACATGAGGGCTTCTACTATTGCACAGTTGAGGCAAACGAAGCTAATCAGACCTTCAATGTCCTGACTGGTAAGACAGTCAAAGTTAAAGACGCTGTTACTAAGGACATGATTAAGGGCCTCACCCCTGCCACCTATCCCACCCTGACCTTCACCGCCGCGGCAGTTCAGCAGGAGAATATCGCCACTGTTGATAAGGCGTTCGCACAGCTTCCCGGCGACTTCACTACCCCCTGATTCCCGCACCCCCATTGGATCCCTTGCGCAAAGGGAGCTGTCAGGCGCAAGCCTGACTGATGAGGTGGAAACAAATCGTCGGCGCAAGCCGGACAATATTGTCGCCCTCGGCGCGATTTAACACACCTCAAATTGATTCGATTTTCCCCCAACGCGGGCGAAAATACACACTAAATATTATAGGAGAATCACACAATGAAGAAAAAAGTTATATCCATTGCTCTTATAATTGCTCTCATCGCAGTTATAGCAGCAGGCTCCTTCGCTTACTTCACTGACAAAGACAAAGCAACCAACACTTTCACCGTCGGCAATGTAGACATCAGGCTCATTGAGTCCACTTTCCATCGTGAAGGTAATGATAACAGCGGCGATAAGTCTATCCCCGACCCCACCCATATTGCAGACGGAATGAAATATGTAGCAAATGGTCACAAGGCATTCACCGATGATGAGATTCAGGCCGATGCAGAGAACTATAAGACTTACCTTGAAAATGCTGGCAATCTGATGACTCCGGGTCGCGCTGCTGCAAAGTGCCCCTATGTTATCAACGACGGCAAGACCGCAGCTTATGTCCGCATTCGCGTTCTCGTTCCCAGCGCAGCAAATCGTGACTATGTTGCTGTTGAGAACGGCGGCGTTATAACCAATCAGTGGTGCTCCACCTCGATGCTGAGCGGCGAGTTCGCACCTGCTGCGGGATCTGATAGAGATCCTGTTATAAACAAGGGTGTTACATACGAGGGTAAGACATACGACGAGTATGTTTTCGTGCGCAATGAGGCTCTTGCTCCTGGCGCAATGACTGAGTGGAATGTTTGGAACTTCATAGGCATTGATGCTGATGCAGACAATGCTGACATTCAGAAGGCAATTGATGCTGGTGCAATTACTAAAGACGGTTCCTTCGGCGTTCTCGTTTTTGCTGACGCAATTCAGGCAGAGGGCTTTGCAAATGCAACCGCAGCTTTCGCGGCTTTTGACGCTCAGAAGTAATCCCGCACCTTATCAAACAGCAAATACATAACCTATCAGTCCCTGAGGCTCAAATGAGCCTCGGGGCATAGGTGACTGCTGCGGACACCCTTTCCGCAGTAGTCACCTGTGAAAACCGGCTTCCCCTTGAGGGGAAGCTGTCAGGCGAAAGCCTGACTGATGAGGTGACCAAAAGCCTCCCCGCAAACGCGGCGGCAATTATCCTTGCCAATTGCGCGCAAACGGGTTATAATGGAATATCACAATGTATATTACGCAGAAATGCACCTCTAAAAAGGAGGAAGATAAATGAAGAAAAAGGTAACGGTGATCGCTCTCATAGTTGCGCTGCTTGCGGTGCTCTCGCTGGGCACGGCGGCATACTTCACCGCGGAGGACACGGCGACGAATGTCATCACCTCCGGCAGCGTGGACATAAAGCTGCATGAGATGGCGATCAAGGAGCCGGGCGCCGAGCCCGTGCCTTTCGAGAACGGTCAGGGCGTAATGCCGGGCAGCGTCGTCTCAAAGATCGTAACGGTGGAGAACACCGGCAGCGGCACGGCATGGGTTCGCATAAGCATCGAAAAGGCGATCGCGCTTGCCGAGGGGCTTGAGGGCGAGATAGACCTCGACCTGATAAGTCTCGACCTCGACACCGAGCATTGGACCGAGCACGATGGCTACTATTACTACAACGCGCCGCTCGCCGCCGGCGAGACGACCGAGCCCCTGTTCACAACGGTCACCTTTGCGCACAGCATGGGCAACCTCTATCAGGGCTCGGAAGCAACGGTCAGCGTTTTCGCACAGGCGACCCAGACCGCCAACAACGGCGCGACCGCGCTCGAGGCGCTCGGCTGGCCTGAAACTACCGACGAAGGAGGGGCTAACGCATGAAGAAAAGAGTAATTGCCCTGCTCCTTTGCGCCGTCATGCTCGTAACCTGCATGGGCGTGGGTATATTTGCGCCGCCCGACATCAAACTTGTCGATGCAGAAAGCGGCGAGGCTGTTTCCGCCATTGCGATACCGCAGAGCGAAAGGGTCAGGATTGCTACCGATTATGAGAGCACCAACGAGATAGGCTACCAGTGGCAGCTTTCCACGGACGGCAAGACGTGGATAAACATCTATGGTCAGACCGGCGAAAGCATCCAGCTTTCTTATGCCATGATCTGCAATATGCTGTCCGACGAGGGCACCGCGCAGGTTCGCTGCGTTGTCACCGATGGCGACAGCGAATATGAGACCCGCGAGGCTGAGCTTTCCGTTGATTACTCCGCGCCCGCGCGCCCCGCACAGGCGGCGAAAGCCCCTGTCAGCGACCCCGCCCCTGTCAGCGATCCCGCCCCCGCCTCCGAGGGGGAGGACCCCGCACTCTTCAACATCTGCATTAACTACATATACGGTAACGGCTCCAAAAGATCTGGTGAGCCTGCAAGTGAGCAGTTTGTTGCGACCGTTTCGGATGGCGGCAGCTTTACGGAAAAGGTCACCTTCCCGACTGTTGTAGGCTATGCAGCCTATTTTGAAGACGCGACCGAGCCCTCAACGGAACATCAGTTTAACCTTGAGAATATTACAAAAAATCAAACATTTAACGTTTATTATCAGCCTGCAACGGTGAATTACACGGTTAAGTATTTCCTGCAGAACCTTGAAGACGATGAATATACCGTCGATACTTCAAGAACGAGGAAGCTGCAGGGAACGACGGAGCAGCTTGTGCCCGGTGACCTCAGCTATAAAATTGACGGTTTCACGAGCCTGCTTTATGAGCGTCCCGAGATCGCAGCCGACGGCAACACCGAAATCGAAATCTACTACGACCGCAATTATTGCCTGCTGAGCTTTGACCTTGACGGCGGTTGGGGCGTGGAGCCTATTTATGCCCGCTACGACACACCGATAAGCATCGACGAAACGGCATTAAAGAAAACCGGTTACACATTCGTTGGATGGGAAACTCCGGTTCCTTCCAAGATGCCCGCGGAAAATACAATCTGCAAAGCAAAATGGAAGCAAGATAATACCGCTAAGGTCACCGTTGTTATTTGGGGCGAAAATGCGGATAATGAAAATTATTCGTATCAGAGAAGCTTCCAAATCGAGGCTGAACCCGGAACCGAGCTTAAACAGACTGACCTGTACGGCAAACTGATTTGTGGTGGACTTCATACGCATGATGCTTCTTCTTGCGGAATCAATTGTAGACATGAGGGAGCTCATTCAGCGGGACTGGACTGCTACGGTGTAGCACAGACTGCAACACAAGTTGATCCAAATGATTATGGCTCTCTTGGTAGTTACGATGCGAGAACTCACTTTGAAAATAACTGCAATACTTGCAAGAGGAAAGGCAAAGAATTAACTAATCTTGCGAACGGCACTGTTTGCTGTTTTAAAGATAACAGTACATATTATTACTATCTTTATTCATATGACTTAGGCATGATTATTTCATCTTCATATGATTATATAAAATATGATGAAGAAAAAGATATATTCCATGTAGAAAACTATATAAATACAAAATACGGAGAAATAACTTTATTTGGTACACTTACTAGAGATGGTTTCTTAATAGATGAAACACTTTATGCTCCAGAAATAAATAAAGCTTATTGTGTAGATAGTTTCAATTTAAGAAACCATTATGAACAAATAAAAAAAGATGTAGAAAAGAGATTAAAAAGAAAAGAAAGACTAAAACTATACAAAGCATGTGAAGAAGAACTAACATTAAAAAGAAAACTCCATTAAGGAGTTTTATAAATTGTATAATATAAATGTTATTATAAAAACTGATAGAAATGTCAATGTTAAAAGTTGATAATTTTAAGATATTTATGGCTATTTTTGTTATAATATTACCCCTTTTTAATCCTATTGTTTTTTTTGTTGATAATTTGGCACCGCTGCCTCACCTCGCACTAACCGCGAGACTCGGCAGTATGGTTCTTCAACCACACCAGTTTCATACCTTCGCACTTATTTTTCACCCGGCCTGACCTAGCACGCGGACGCGCTAGACAGGCATGTCCGATCCTAGTTTATTCTGATCGGATCAGCGGCAGTGCCGCTTCCCGATACATAGTTCACGGCACTGCTGTGGCCCACGTAACCGGTGTCAGACACAAAGAACGCATTGCTCAAATTGTCCGCATTACGAGAAATAGTCCATTCTTTAAGTCCCATATGCATCCAATTGACACTTTTGATGGCTGTGCCATCATAACTATAAAGATTTGTGGTCCATGAACTTGAGGCTGCTGCAAATCCATAATCACTTGCATACATTAATCCAACTTTTGCTTTTAATTCTGTTGCATTATCTTGACTATTTGTTGTAACTGGACTCACAATTTCATTTTGATATGCCACAGAAGGTACTGCATCACGTATTTTAGCATATGTATTTCCTCCAACTTTCCATGTTGTATCTTCTATTTTAGCTGCCCAATCAGTCCCTATATTTGTTATGAAATTTGTATTTAAATTTGTTTTATTTAACAAACTTGTACTCCATGTATTTTG
>SFLE01000030.1 GCA_004553495.1 Clostridiales bacterium
CCATACCTTTTTTATGTGCCATTAAGGTTACACCTCCATTATCAGTAGTAGCGGGGAAAATTATGCGTTGATGGTTTCGATCTGAACCTTGGTGTAAGGCTGTCTATGACCCTGTGTTCTGCGATAACCCTTTTTGGGCTTCATCTTGTAAACGCGGATCTTCTTGCCCTTGCCGTTTTTTACGACATTCGCGGAAACGGAAGCGCCTTCGATAACAGGAGCGCCGAACACGGTGTTCTCTTCATCGATAACTGCGAGGACCTTATCAAACTTAACGGTCTCGCCTGCCTCGACATCGAGCTTTTCGACGAAGATGACATCGCCCTCTGCCACGCGGTACTGCTTGCCGCCGGTCATGATGATAGCATGCTTCATAAACTAACAATCCTTTCTTCAGGTCTCGCTCTTATGGGCGCCGGACAAGCTCCGAACTTTCGACCCATTCAATGCGGCTCAGATAGTGTATCATGAACCCCCGTCAATGTCAATAATTTTTTGCTTATATTGTATGCCGCCTTGCAAAAGTTCGGAATGCGTGAGATAATAATATTACAATAGGGGAATTTTAACGGGAGGTAGCGGATTTGCTTAAAAAAATTTTTTCCCGCACCGCGATAACGGCGGTGCTCATCCTCATACAGGTCGTTTGGATGCTTGCCATGCTCTTGCGCATGAGCGAGGCGCTGCCGGCTATAAACTATATTCTGCGCATACTCAGCCTTGTCGCTGTGTTCTATGTCATTAAAAGCGACATCGACCCGTCGTATAAGGTCAGCTGGGTGCTGTGCATAGCGTTTCTGCCGCTGTTCGGCGGGCTTATGTATGTGCTGTTCGGCAACAAGCGTCCGACGCGCATAGTAAGCGAAAAGCTTAATGTTCAGCTTGAAAAAACAAAGGAGTACTACCTCGGCAAGGAAAGCGCTGTTAACGATATAACTGACGATGATATAGGCGCAAAGGGGCTTTTCCGCTATCTTGAGGACCACAGCGGCTACATTGCCTCCCGCGACACGAGAATAGAGTATTTTCCGGTGGGCGAGGATATGTACAAGTGCCTTCTCGAGGAGCTCGAAAAGGCTGAAAACTACATTTTCCTTGAGTATTTTATCATAAACCTCGGTCAGATGTGGGACTCGGTGCTTGAGATACTCAAGCGCAAGGTCGCGCAGGGCGTTGATGTGCGCGTTATCTACGATGATGTCGGCTGCGCGGACTATCTGCCGCCGAACTACTGCCAGACGCTGCGCAGCTGCGGCATAAAGGCGATGGCGTTTAATAAATTCGTACCGCTTGTCAGCGTTATCATGAATAACCGCGACCACCGCAAGATAACCGTTATTGACGGCAAGGTTGGCTTCATAGGCGGCATTAACATCAGCGATGAGTATATAAACCGCAAGGTGCGCTTCGGTCACTGGAAGGACACCGGACTCATGTTCAAGGGCTCGGGAGTTGAAAATCTTCTGGTAATGTTCCTTGAAATGTGGAACGCCTTTGAGGAAAACGACGGCGGCTATGCCGATTTTCTGCCTGAGGCATACGATGAAAAGGGCGGCGCAGATGATGGCTTTGTGCTTGCCTTTTCCGACAGCCCGCTCGACGACGAGAACACGAGCGAGAGCGTTTACACGAATATCCTCTATCAGGCGCGCGACTATGTATATATAACAACGCCTTACCTTGCCATTGACAGCAGCCTGCAAAACGCGCTGTGCAGCGCGGCAAAGCGCGGCGTTGATGTGCGCCTCATAACGCCCGGCATACCGGACAAAAAGATGGTCTACCGCCTCACGCGCTCGTATTATGCAAGCCTTATCCGAGCGGGAGTGAAGATTTATGAATACACTCCGGGCTTTGTCCACGCCAAGAGCTATGTCTGCGATGATAAGCTCGGCGTTGTGGGAACCGTCAACATGGATTACCGTAGCCTTTACCTGCACTTTGAGTGCGCTGCTCTGATGTACAAAAGCCCCGCCGTTTTGAAGCTGCGTGACGACGACCTCGAAACGATGGAAAAGTGCCGCAGGATCGAGCTTTTCGACTGCCACACGAGCTTTTTCTACGAGCTTATCGACCGGCTTCTGCGCGTAGTGGCTCCGCTGCTGTGATCGAGAATAAAAAAACTGCCGCCTCTCGGCTTGAGAGACGGCAGTGATTTTTTCTTAGCCTACGATGTCGCGGGTGTCGCGTGCGATAACGAGCTCCTCGTTGGTGGGGATGACAAAGACCTTGACCTTGCTGTCGGGAGTGGAGATCATGATGTCCTCGCCGCGCTTGGAGTTTGCCTCGTCGTCGATGGTAACGCCGAGGTAGCCGAAGTACTCGGAGATGGCCTTGCGGGAGCTCTTGGAGTTCTCGCCCACGCCCGCGGTGAACACGATGGCGTCAACGCCGTTCATGGCTGCGACATAGGAGCCTGCGACCTTTGCGACCCAGTAGTGGAACATATCCAGAGCGAGCTGTGCACGGTCGTTGCCCTCGGCTGCCGCATTGTCGAGATCGCGGAAGTCGGAGGAGACACCGGAAACGCCCAGAACGCCGGACTTCTTGTTGAGTATGTTGAGCATCTCGTCGATGCTGATGCCGTACTTATTCATGATAAACTGGATAACGCCTGCGTCGAGATCGCCGCAGCGGGTGCCCATAGGCAGACCGACCAGAGGAGTGAAGCCCATGGAGGTGTCAACGCACTTGCCGCCGTCGATAGCTGCGATGGAGCTGCCGTTGCCCATGTGGCAGGAGACTATCTTGAGCTCTTCGATGGGCTTGCCCATGAGCTCTGCGCAGCGGCCGGAAACATAGCGATGAGAGGTGCCGTGGAAACCGTAGCGGCGGATGCCATCGTTTTTGTAGTACTCATACGGAACGGCGTACATATATGCCTTGCCGGGCATGGTCTGATGGAAAGCGGTGTCGAACACTGCGACCATGGGGACATCGCCCATAACATCGCGGCAGGCGTTGATGCCGATGATGTTTGCGGGGTTGTGCAGGGGAGCAAAGGGAGTGCACTCCTTGAGAGCTTCCATGACCTCGTCGTCAATGCGGACGGAGCAGGCAAACTTCTCGCCGCCGTGAACGACGCGGTGACCGACAGCGTCGATCTCCTTCATGGAGGAAACAACGCCGTACTCGGCGCTGGTGAGCTTGTCGATAACTGCCGCTATAGCCTCGGCATGGGTGGGCATTGCAACATCCTCGTCAAATACGGGCTTGCCGCCGACGAGCGGGGTGTGCTTGAGGTGACCGTCAAGACCGATGCGCTCGCAAAGACCCTTGGCCATTACAGACTCGGTCTCCATGTCGATAAGCTGATACTTCAGGGAAGAGCTGCCTGCGTTGATAACAAGAATTTTCATTCCGGTATTCCTTTCTTATTGTAAAAATCACAAAAAAATTGTATTATAAAATCATACACGAATTATTCTAATACATTTTGCACAAAAATCAAGTAATTTTTGAAAGGTATGAGCGATTTGAGCGTAATTGGTATAGTAGGGGAGTATAATCCTTTCCATTATGGACATAAGCACCACATTGCGGAAACGAAAAAGCTGCTCGGCGAGGATTGCCCTGTCGTGTGCGCAATGTCGGGTGATTTCATCCAGCGCGGCGAGGCGGCGGTATATTCAAAATTTGCCCGCGCGGAGGCTGCCGTTATGAGCGGGGCAGACCTCGTTCTGGAGCTTCCGCTGCCGTGGACGCTCTCATCGGCAGAGGGCTTTGCGCGCGGCGCGGTAGGGCTGCTCGGCTCCACCGGAGTGGTAACGCATCTGAGCTTCGGCAGCGAGTGCGGCGAAACGGAGATACTTGAGATGATAGCGGAAACGCTTATCGACCCGCTCATCGGCGCGCAGATACGCGCAGAGCTCTCAGCCGACGAGGGCATACCGTTTGCCGTCGCGCGCCAGAGGGCGGTGGCAAAGCGCCTCGGCGAGGCGGCGTGCCAGCTCGAAACGCCAAATAACATCCTTGCCGTTGAGTATATAAAGGCGATATATAATCTGGGACTTAACATAAAGCCCGTAACGGTGCAGCGCTTCGGCTCGGGTCACGATAAAATGTCTGACGGCACCGGTCACAAGTCCGCCGCCGAGATCCGCCGCAGCCTATCCTCCGGCTCGGATATATCCGGCTCTGTGCCCGACAGCGCGTATGCTGTCTACCGCCGCGAGGATAAGCTCGGCAGGGGACCGGTAATGGCGGATGCGCTTGAAAGCGCCATACTCTCGCGCCTTAGAATGCTGCCCGACGGCTTTTACGAAAAGCTGCCCGATGCCGCCGAGGGACTGCATAACAGAATATGCCGCGCAGCAAAGGAGGAGTGCAGCATCGACGCCATCCTCGCCGCTTCAAAGAGCAAGAGATATGCCCTCAGCCGCATTCGCAGAATGGTCATGTGCGCGGCGCTCGGTATTACCGCCGACATGGCTGCCGATACTCCGCCGTATGCGCGCGTGCTGGCTGCAAACGAGCGCGGGTGTGCGCTTTTGCGCGAAATGAGCGGCAGAGCGCGCATTCCCATAATAACAAAGCCCGCGGATGTGAAGAATTACGACACCGATTGCCGCCGGCTGTTCGAGCTTTGCAGCTCGGCGCACGACCTGTATGTCCTCGGCTACGCGGCGCAGCAGGAGCGCCGCGGCGGCGCAGACTGGCGCACGAGCCCTAAAATAATATAGAAGGATACTGAAACTCCCCGAGGCAGCCTCGGGGAGTTTTTTCTTATTGACCGTCAAATGCGTTTTCGCCGACAAATCCGACCGAGACGGGCAGAGAAGGCATTGCAAGCCGCCTGCATCCTGAAAATGCGCATTTTTCTATGTGGATCGTACCGCTCGGGATGCTGAGCTCCGTCAGCGCCCTGCATCCGGCAAACGCGCTTTCGCCTATGTATTTGAGACTCGATGGAAGCTTTACACTTCGCAGCTTCACGCAGCGGTAAAACGCTTGTTTTCCTATGTTTACGACCGTGTCCGGCATGCTCACCGATGTAACGGCGAGGTTATATTTAAACGCACGGTCGCGGATGCGGATAACGCTCGCATCGCCGCATTTTGCGGGAATAACTACATTTTTCGCGCTGCCCGTGTAGCGCTCGAGCTCGGCAATGCCGTCGCGCCTTACGCGGAAGCGGAAGTCGCCCAACTCAACGCGCTGCCCCTCGTTAAACTGCTGGTCGTTCTGAAATCTGGTGCCGTATACATGGTCTATCGTTTTGGCGAGCGCCGTCTCAAACTGTCCGCTTTTATAAAATGTAATGTCGTTTCGCGTTATGTTCTGCCTTATCCAATCGTCGAGCTCTTTTCTCGTTTTGAGCAAAACGGCGTTTTCAAAGCCTCCGGCAATGAGCCCTGCGTACAAACGGTCGCTGTCTCCGCCGAAGAGCACAACAAGGTCAATGTCGAGCTTTGCAAGCTCTCTGCCGAGCTCATAGTGCATCTGCTTTGACCGTTGACCGAGCTTGTCGATATGACCGGTTACAAAAATGCGCCTGCCGCCGCTTGACCGAGGCATTCGTGACAGCGTTTTTGCCGAGCCCAGCACGGTGCGCGGTTCGGCGTTGAAGCAGTCAACGAGCATGTGATACCCGCCGATGTTGCGGTAGTTCTGCCGCATGCCGTTCGGAGTGTACTGCCCGACGAGCTCTATGCAGCGCCTCATGGAAACTCCGGCGAGCCTGCCAACGGCGATAGCCATTGCGCCGTTATAGGCGTTATAGTCGCCATAAAGCCTGAGGTGAGCCGTAAAGCTGCCTTCGGCGCACGAAAAGTCAAACTCAATGCCGTCCTGAACGGTCCTTACGGCGGTTATGTAATAGTCGGCGCCGCTGTCGCGCATGGAAACGGTCACGCACCGGTGCGTAAACGCGGCGTTCCGCAGCATCTCATCGTCGGAGTTTATGACAACCGTGCCGTTTGGCTTGAGATACCGCTCAAGGCTGCACTTATCATATAGTATGTTTTCCCTGGTGATATAGTTGTCCAGATGCGATTGCCCTATGTTTGTGAGAACGGTTATATCGGGTCTGAGAACGCAGGCGGAGCTTTCGACATATTCCGGCTGCACACCGCCGACCTCCTGCACCCACCATTCGTGCGAGGGGGTGAGCTTCTGGATGTTGCGCAGTATAGCGCCGTGGCTGTTTGACATGCTGTAGTGCGTCAGCGTTTTGTATGAGCCCGCTATAACGGTGTCGATAAGTCCGGTAGTCGTCGTTTTGCCGACGCTGCCGCTTATGGCTATCCGCTTTGCATTGCATCCGGCAGTTCGCCACAGCTCGAAGGCCTTGACGCACTGCATGGGGTCACTGACCCCGATGACATTATCCTCAGCGGCGAAAAGGCGCTTCTTTACATCCTCGGGGCAGAATATGGCGAGAGCGCCGCGCTCCAAAGCGGCGGAAACGGTTTTGTCGTGCGGATACCAGCCCGCGCTGATAACAACATCGCCCTCGGTGACATATTCCGACTGCGTGAGTATCTTTCCGCACACAGCGCCGCCGTTTATTGCCTCCGGCAGCTCCGCGCCGATGACCTCGGAAAGCTTTTTGAGCGTAATGCGTCGATAGTTATTCTGTTTTTTGAGAAAACTCAAGAGCATTTTCGGCAGACCTGTTACATATAGATATAGTTACATTTCAGTTTACCACCGGTGCAAAAATAATTCAATCAGAGACATATCAAAAATATATGAATAAAATATCGAAAAAACAGTTGCATTTTTTTTGATGGTAGTTTATAATGCTCACATATCAACGCAAAAGACAAATGTTCGCGTCGTGCGGACATGGAGAAAGTTGAAAGTTGAGATTTTAGGAGGAAAACTACATGAAGAAGTATTTAGCACTTGTTCTTGCTATGCTCATGGTGTTCTCGCTGTGTGCCTGCGGCAACGACGGCAGCAGCAACGATGACGGCGAGAAGGTTGCCTATGTTCTCTGCGAGACCGGCGACACCTACTCACAGGGACTCGGCACCTATTTCCGTGATGCATTTGAGGCAGACGGCGGCAAGGTAATATTCGAGTCCTTCCCGAAGGACACTTCGGACTTCACTTCGTACCTTGTTAAGGCAACTCAGGAGAACGCAGATGTTATATTTGCTCCCAACTCCACTACTGTTGCCGCTCTGCTGCTCCAGCAGGCTGCCGATAAAGGCATAGACATTCCCATCCTCGCGGGCGACACTTGGGAGAGCTCCGTTATCCTTGATGGTGTCAAGGGCACCGATCTCAAGGTTTACTGCTCTACCTTCTTTGATGAGAACGACACCGCAGGTCCCGCTTCCGCATTCGTTAAGGGCTTCAAGGAGTACCTCAACGCAGATCCCGTCCGCCTTACCAATAACGGCGGCAACGACATAGTCGCAGCGGTCTCCGCTCTCGGCTTTGACGCATACAACACCGCATATGCGGCTATTGAGGCAGCTCTCAATGCCAAGGGCGGCAGCATCACCTCCGTTGATGTTGCAAGGGCTCTTTGGGAAGTCAACATTACAGATGCAGTCACCGGCACCATCAAGTTCAATCAGACCGGCGATGCTATCAAGGACAGCGCGTACATAAAGCAGGCCGGCGACGGCGCTTTCAGCTTCGTTAAGGTGCAGTCCGTTGAGAATAACGACACTCAGGGTACTCCCGTAGACTACAAGGATACCGGCATTGCCCTCGACGGCAACACGATCAAGATCGGCGTTTACGAGCCTCAGTCCGGCAATAACGGCCCCGGAGGCAAGCAGGAGGTTCTCGGCATCCAGTATGCTAACTCCCTCAAGCCCAGCATCACCGTAAACGGCGTTGAGTACAAAATCGAGCTCGACATTCAGGACAACGGCTCCGATGATACCACCGGCAAGACCGCGGCCGCAAAGCTCGTGTCCGATAAGTGCCTTATCGTCCTCGGTTCTTACGGCTCCGGTGTTTCCATTGCCGCAGCGGACACCTTCGCAGCTGCAGCAGTTCCCGCTATCGGCTGCTCCTGCACCAATCCTCAGGTCACCGACGGTAAGGATTACTACTTCCGTATCTGCTACATCGATCCGTTCCAGGGCAGCGTTATGGCTGGCTTTGCAGAGGAACTCATCGGCGGCTGATACCGTTTGAGATAGAGTCGGATTGACTCAATTAATAACTACACAGTGCATTATGCGGTGGAGTATATCCACCGCATAATGCAGTTATCGGCGGAAGCTGTTTTAGGGCATTCGTCGGAGAAACGGAGATAATAATGCTGGATTATTTGATCGCCGGACTGGCTGTCGGAGGGCAATATGCCCTGATAGCCATCGGCTATACAATGGTGTATGGCATTCTGAGACTGATAAACTTTGCACATGGAGATGTATTCATGGTCGCCGGAATCATGATGGTGTACCTTGCCGCATCGCTGCCGGTGTACATTGCGATGCCTCTGGTGTTCGTGCTGACCGTGCTGCTCGGCTTCCTCATTGAGAGGGTCGCATATAAGCCCCTGCGCAGCGCACCGAGGATGTCCGTAATGATCTCCGCCATTGGTGTAAGCTATTTGCTTCAGAATTTTGTGCTGTACATAACGGGCGGACTTTCAAAGCAGTATCCGGCGCTGCCCTTACTGAGCGAGCGTGTAAAGCTGTTTGGCATAGGCGACAAGGCGGTTGTCTTTGTTACGCCTGTAATAGCTATCGTTCTCATGGTAGCGCTTATGCTTCTTATAAAGCATACCAAAATCGGCATGGCTATGCGCGCAGCCTCGCGCGACTTTGAAACTGCAAGGCTTATGGGCATAAATATTAACCGCGTAATAAGCATTACCTTCATTATAGGTTCTGCATTGGCTGCTATCGGCTCAATGCTGTATTTCACTAAATTTACCGGCGTTCAGCCCACCTCCGGTGCACTGCCCGGGCTGAAAGCGTTTGTCGCAGCGGTATTTGGAGGGATAGGCTCCATTCCGGGAGCTGTGCTTGGCGCATTTGTCATCGGCATCGTAGAAAATCTTGCGGTAGCCTTTGATCTTGCTGTGTACAGGGACGCATTTACATTTGCGATCCTCATAATCATACTCGCCGTAAAGCCCACGGGACTGTTCGGCGAAAAGCTGACGGAGAAGGTGTGACGAATGAAAATAGCTGCAAAAAGAAATAACACCAACTCCATCGTTACACTGGTATGTGTTGCGGTGCTGCTCATAACGCTTCTTGTAATAAACAAGTTTGTCAGAAGCGACAGTATGATCATGGTCGTACTTCAAAAGACCTGCGTGTATGCGCTTGCGGCGGTTTCGATGAACCTGCTCAACGGCTTTACGGGTCTGTTTTCACTGGGACAGGCAGGCTTCATGGCGCTTGGCGCATACTCGTATGCTCTGCTTACTATACCCGTTGAGGTGCGTGCGAATGTTCTGTATAAGCATGCCGGCGGAATTATAGATTTCTGCCTGCCCTTTATACCGGCACTGCTGATAGGCGGTGTGATAGCCGCAATATTTGCGTTTATCATCGGTCTTCCGGTGCTCAGACTCAAGAGCGACTACCTTGCAATTGCAACGCTCGGCTTTGCGGAGATAATGAAGAATATCATTATGTCCAATGATGTCGCGCCCCTTACAAACGGTCCTGACCCGCTGAGCCAGTACGCAACGGGATTTGGACTGCCGACTTACCTCGCTATAAGCGCAATATCCATACTGATAATCGTCCTGCTGATCGAGTCAAGCTATGGGCGGGCGTTCAAGGCTATACGAGATGACGAAATAGCCGCGGAAGCCATGGGTATTAATCTTACAAAGCACAAGATGATGTCCTTCATCATTTCCGCGTTTTTCGCCGGTATCGCCGGAGGGCTGCTGGCAATGTTCAATACTACCGTATCCGCAGTAAGCTACAGCACGATAATGACATATGAGATACTGCTCATAGTCGTTATAGGCGGCATAGGCTCCATAAGCGGCAGCATATTTGCAACATTCCTGTTTGTTGCGTGCCGCGAGTGGTGGCTGCGCTTCCTCGACAGCGAGACGCTTATCCCCGGAATAACCCGAGGCAGCTTCCGTATGGTCGTGTTCTCGGTAGTCATCATGATAATCGTTCTGTTCTTCAGTCGCGGAATGTTTGGTGATAAGGAGCTTCCGCAGATCATTACAAACGCCATGGAAAAGGTCAGAAGAAAGCGTGCCGTTGCAGATAAGGTAGGTGAGAGCAAATGAGCGATAATGTTCTTCATGTTGAAAATATCACCATGCAGTTTGGCGGCGTTGTCGCGGTAAATAACCTCTCACTGGATATTCCCGAGGGCAAGATAGTTGCGCTCATCGGACCTAACGGTGCGGGCAAAACGACGGCTTTTAACTGCATCACCGGCGTTTACGAGCCCACTAACGGCCTTGTTGAGTTCATGGGTAAGCCCATTGTGCGTAATCACCCGCAGGGCAAGATGAAAAAAGAGTACAAGGGCGAAAATGGCGATATGTACCTCGGCAAGGTCGTTGCGAATACGCCCGATAAGATAACAAAGCATGGCATTGCCCGTACCTTCCAGAACATAAGGCTTTGGAAGAGCATGACCGTCTTTGAGAATGTTCTCGTTGCAAAGCATATGCGGGCACATCAGAATGTGTTCACTGCGACATTCAGGCTGAATGCCGCCGAGGAAAGGCGTATGCGCGAGGAGACCATGGCATTGCTTGAAGAGCAGGGGCTCGACAAGTATAAGGACGAGATAGCAAGCAGCCTGCCTTACGGCCTGCAGCGCCGCCTTGAGATAGCGCGAGCGCTTGCTACAGAGCCCAAGCTGCTGCTGCTCGATGAGCCCGCAGCCGGCATGAACCCGCAGGAGACGCTGGAGCTTGCGCAGTTTATCCATGAGATCCGCGAGAAATATGACCTTACGATCTTCCTTATCGAGCACCACATGGAGCTTGTCATGCAGATATCCGATTACATTTATGTTATCGACTTCGGTTCCGAGATAGCTCAGGGCACGCCCAAGGAAGTTCAGAACAATCAGCGCGTCATCGACGCGTATCTGGGGGTTGTTGAAGATGAGTGAAACAATACTGAAGATCAATGACCTCAAGGTCAACTACGGCGGAATCGAAGCCGTCAAGGGCATAAGCTTTGATGTTCCCAAGGGACAGATAGTAACGCTTATCGGTGCAAACGGTGCGGGCAAAAGCTCGACCCTGCGCTCAATATCCGGCCTTGTAAAGCCCTCGGGCGGCACAATAGAGTTTGAGGGCGAGAATATAACCGGCAAGGATCCGACTGCCATCGTCAAAAAGGGCATAACCCTTGTTCCCGAGGGAAGAAAGATATTCCCCGACCTGACGGTGCTTGAAAACCTCAAGATCGGCGCATATCTGCGCAAGGACGATCTGACCGACGACCTCAACTGGGTGTACGACCTGTTCCCAAGGCTCAAGGAGCGCTCGTGGCAGGAGGGCGGCACTCTCTCCGGCGGCGAGCAGCAGATGCTCGCGGTTGGCAGAGCGCTCATGAGCCGTCCCAAGGTCATCATGATGGATGAGCCCTCGCTGGGGCTTGCGCCTATCATCGTTCGCGGCATTTTCGACATCATAAAGGAGATAAATGCCCGCGGAGTGACAGTGCTTCTCATAGAGCAGAACGCGAATATGGCGCTCAAAACCGCGCATATCGGCTATGTTCTCGAAACCGGACGCCTCACGATGTCCGGCTCCGGCGAGGAGCTGCTTGCAAACGATCAGATAAAAGCGGCATATCTCGGCACATGAGATGAATAATATAAACGGATGTACCAGTCGGTGCATCCGTTTTTTGTTGCGTGTGAGCATAAATACATATTAATTGGTTTGAAGCGTGGATCTTTGCGGTTTTGCAGGTACCCACCGGTCAGGATGCCGGAAACAGATGTATCGGTGGGTGCGGAAATGCGCCTCCGAAAAAGCTTAGCATTATTATTGACAAAAGCACGCGGTTAGGTTAAACTAACCATGTTAGGCAAAACTAACGCGGAGGTATCTATGACACTTGATAAGCTGCCGATAGGCGAAACTGCTGTAATACTCGCGGTGGGCGGCGAGGGTGATCTGCGCTGCCACTTGCTCGACATGGGGCTCATACCACGCACGGAGGTCACCGTGCGCAAGGTCGCGCCGCTCGGAGACCCGCTTGAGCTGTACCTGCGGGGCTATACCATGACCCTGCGCAAGGAGGACGCCGCGCGCATAGAAGTAAGACCCGTGGAGGAAAAATAATATGCTGATCGCACTCGTAGGCAACCAGAACTGCGGAAAAACGACGCTCTTTAATCAGCTCACCGGATCAAATCAGCATGTCGGGAACTTCCCCGGCGTCACCATAGAGCACAAAATAGGGCAGGTGATAGGCTGGAGAGACTATGAGCTGGTCGATCTGCCGGGCATATATTCTATAAGACCCTACTCCGGCGAGGAGAAGGTAACGCGGGATTTTATCATAAATCACAAGCCGGATGCGATAATAAACATCGTTGATGCGACGAACATAGAGCGAAATCTGTATCTGACTCTGCAGCTTATAGAGATGGGCAAGCCCATGGTGCTTGCGCTCAATATGATGGATGAGCTGCTCGGAAACCACGGCAGCGTTGATATAAACAAGCTGTCCGAGCGCCTCGGCATACCGGTCGTGCCAATAGCGGCTGCTAAAAACGACGGCGTTGAGGAGCTTATGCGCGTTGTTGCGGAAACTGCGGAGAGCACAAATAAACCGCGGCGTATAGACTTCTGCTCGGCGGGACCCGTGCACCGCTGTATACATACTGTCAGCCATGTCGTCGAGGACCATGCCGATAGAGTAGGCGTGCCCTCGCGCTTTGCCGCGACCCGCGTTATTGAAGAGGATGCGGATATAATAGCCTCGCTCAAGCTCAGCGAAAACGAGCTTGAGCTCATCGGTCACGCCGTTTTGGAAATGGAGACCGAGGGCGGGCTCGACCGCAACGCAGCTCTTGCCGAGATGCGGTATCGGTTTATCGAGGCGGTGTGCTCCGAGTGCGTCGTAAAGGCGCATGAGAGCAGGGAAATGCTGCGCAGCGTCAGGATAGACAAGGTGCTGACGAATAAATACCTCGCCATTCCGACATTTATTGCAATAATGGGCTTTATATTCTGGATGACCTTCAGCGTCCTCGGAAAGTGGCTTTCCGACCTGCTGGCGCTGGGCATCGGCAAGCTGACGGATATAGTCGATGTATCCCTTACGGCGTATGGGCTCAATCCCGTTGTGCACAGCCTTGTCATAGACGGCGTTTTTGCCGGAGTCGGAAGTATGCTGAGCTTTCTGCCGATGATCGTCGTGCTGTTTTTCTTCCTCGCCATTCTTGAGGACACGGGCTATATGGCGCGCGTTGCGTTTGTTATGGATAAGCTGCTGCGCCGCATAGGGCTTTCAGGGCGCAGCTTCGTTCCGATGCTCATAGGCTTCGGCTGCTCGGTTCCGGCTATCATGGCAACGCGCACGCTCTCGTCCGAGCGCGACAGGAAAATGACCATGCTGCTCATTCCGTTTATGAGCTGCTCTGCGAAGATATCCATTTACGCTGTGTTTACGGCGGCGTTTTTCCCCAATCACGGCGGGCTTGTCATGACCTGCCTGTATGTTTTCGGAATACTCGTCGGCATCTTGGCAGCAAAAATACTCAGCAAAACCGTTTTCACCGGAAAGCCCGTGCCCTTTGTCATGGAGCTTCCGAACTACCGTATGCCGTCGCTGAAAACAGTACTGCTTCTTATGTGGGAAAAGGCGTGGGACTTTATCCGCCGCGCGTTTACCGTCATTTTTGCCGCGACCATAGTCATATGGTTTTTGCAGACCTTCGATGTCCGACTGAATGTCGTCGGGCAGGACAGCACCGACAGCCTGCTTGCGATAATCGGAACATGGCTCGCACCCATATTCGCGCCGCTCGGCTTCGGCGACTGGCGCGTTGCGACTGCACTCGTCACCGGACTCATGGCAAAGGAAGCGGTCATAAGCACGCTCGGAGTGCTCATGAATGTCGGCGCAAATCTCGGCAGCGCGGCTCTCGGAACGCTGTTTACCTTGCCGTCTGCAATAAGCTTTCTCGTGTTCTGCCTGCTGTACACTCCGTGCGTTGCGGCGCTGGCGGCGCTCAGGCGCGAGCTCGGCAGCGGGGTGAAAACGGTGATAGTCATGCTGTCGCAGTGCTGTGTGGCATGGCTCGTGGCTTTCATAGTGCACAGTATCGTCGGGGTGATAGTCTGATATGGAAATTGCGATAATAGCCGCGCTCGTTTTGTGGCTCTGCCTTGCCATACGCAGCATGAAAAAGGGCAGAGGCTGCTGCGGAGGTAAATGCTCCGGTTGCTCGGATAACTGCAAAGAGTGTAGAAAATGAATTTTAACGCTCGGACCGCATCGGTTCGGGCGTTTTGTATATTTTCAGAAATATCGGTCCACAATATAGATAAATCCAACAGGAGGTTTATCTATGCAGAACGAAAAAAGCGGCAGACTCGATAAGTTTTTTGCCGGCAAGGGCTTTTACATAGTCCTTGCGCTATGTGTAATCGTAATAGGCATATCGGCGTACAGCCTTGCGGTCAAGGCGGGGCAGAACGCCTCCGACGGCTTAAACCCCGGAATGAGCGTCAGCCAGCCCTCGGTGCCGCCGCAGCAGAGTGCCCAGCCCGATATGAGCACTCAGCCCCCGCAGCCGGTAGGCGTGCAGGATGAGGATGTCATTGCTGCCGGGACATGGACTCAGGACGATGTCTGGCAGGAGCCGGAGACATGGAAATGGCCTGTATCGGGCGAGATCGAGCGCAAGTACACCGTAGATGCGCTCGCCTATGATGTCACCATGGCTGATTGGCGCACCCACGACGGCGTGGATATTCTTGCTCAGCAGGGCGAGGTGGTCATTGCTGCGGCAGACGGCACCGTCGAGAGCGTAAAGCAGGACGACCTGTACGGAACGACCGTTGTCATAGACCACGGAGCGGGCATTAAAACCACCTATTCAAACCTTGCCGAAACTCCGACGGTCGCGCAGGGCGATAAGGTAAAATGCGGCGATGTCATCGGCTCGGTAGGCAAAACCGCCCTCTGCGAGATAGGGCAGGGCAGCCATATGCACTTTGCCATGAGCAAGGACGGCGCGAGCGTAGACCCCATGAATTACCTGCCGGAGTAAGCGTCAGAGGTTTTTTGCAGAAAATCGAAAAAATGTGTTGACAATCTGGGCTGTGTCTTGTATAATTCCAATTGCTCATTTGAGAAATGGCGGCATAGCTCAGTTGGCTAGAGCATGCGGTTCATA
>SFLE01000011.1 GCA_004553495.1 Clostridiales bacterium
TCGTATAGGGCTGGATAATATGGACACATCAAATAATCAAAAAAATGAGGTATCAAATTTATGAAGCAAAATCCGTTAAATATGATGCCCAACAACGAGATAAAATTGCTTCACGCGGCGGATCTGCACCTCGACTCGCCGTTTGAAGGGCTCGGCGCAAAAAAGGCCGCACAAAGGCGTGCCGAGCAGAGGCAGCTTCTTTACGGCATTGCAAACCTTGCCAAAAGCGAAGGGGTGCAGATGATACTGCTCGCCGGCGACCTGCTCGACTCGGACAGCGCATATGCAGAGACCGCCGAGGACATTGCGCAGGCTTTCGGAGGTCTCGGCATACCGGTCATAATTTCTCCGGGAAATCACGATTTTTACTCCGAGAGATCACCGTATGCGCGTGTGAGGTTCCCCGAAAACATTCACATATTCAAAAGCCCCGTGCCGGAGAGCATCACGCCGATACAGGGCGTGAGAGTCTGGGGTGCGGCATTCTGCGACCGCTACAGCGGCGGTATGCTCCACGGCTTTCAGCCGCAGAAGGTCGACGGTGTAAGAGACATCATGTGCATCCACGGTCAGGTGGACGCGGCATCGGCGTATGACCCCATCACCGAGGCGGAGATCGCGGCATCCGGCATGGACTACATTGCACTTGGCCATGTCCATTCCGGCAGCGGACTCAGGAAAGCCGGGAGCACCTATTATGCATGGCCCGGCTGTCCCGAGGGGCGCGGCTTTGACGAAACGGGCGACAAGCAGGTATATATAGTAACTCTCGGCAGCGGCTGCGACATAAAGAGCGTTTCCATCGCATACCGCCGGTACGAGATACTCACCGTTGACCTCAACTCCGGCGATGCGCTCGCGGACATCGAAAGCGCCCTGCCGCAGGGCACGGAGAACGATATATACCGGATCATCCTGCGCGGCGAGACCGCCGCGGCTCCCGATCTCGGCGTTATCGAAAACGCGCTTGCGGGAAAATTCTTCGCGCTTCAGCTCCGTGACGAGACAAGGCTCAGGCGCGATGTGTGGGAAAGCGCCGGCGAGGACGATCTGCGCGGTCAGTTTCTTATAAGACTCAAAAAGATGTATGACACGGCTAAAACCCCCGAGGAGCGCGAGCGGATAACGCAGGCCGCCCGCTGGGGTCTTGCCGCGCTGAACAACCGTGAGGAGGTGGTTTCCCATGGTGATAAATAAGCTCGACGCCACCTTCGGAAAGCTCGACGGTCAGGCGCTCACGCTCACGCCGGGGCTCAATGTCATATCCGCTCCTAATGAAAGCGGCAAAAGCACATGGTGCGCGTTTATTCGCGCGATGCTGTACGGCATTGACAGCTCAGAGCGCCAGAAGGCGGGCTATCTGCCGGATAAAACGCGGTATGCCCCGTGGTCGGGCGCGGCGATGTGCGGCAGCATGGAGCTCAGCCTCGGCGACAGGCAGATAACGCTCGTGCGCACGAGCAAAACGCCGTCTGCTCCGATGCGCGAGTTTTCTGCGGTGTACACCGGAACGAGCGTGCCGGTCGAGGGGCTCACGGCTCTTAACGCCGGTCAGATGCTCACCGGCGTCGAGCGCGATGTTTTCCGCCGCAGCGCATTCATCGAGCAGGGCAAGGTCGCCGTTACACACAGCGCCGAGCTCGAAAAGCGCATAAGCGCGATAGTAACGAGCGGCGACGAGGACTATTCATACACCGAGGCAGACGAGCGGCTGCGCCAATGGCAGCGCAAGCGCCGGTTCAACCGCCGCGGCAGGCTTCCCGAGCTTGAGGACGAGCTCTCGCACAAGAAAATGCTCATGTCCGAGCTCGGCGGCATAGCCGACCGCCGCGACAGTCTGACACGCGAGCTCAGCGAGGCCAAAGCCGAGTGCGAAAGTCTTGAGGCCGAGATGACCGAAAGCCGCAAAACCGTGCGCAGGGAGGCGCTAAGCAATCTTGCAGGCGCTCGAAGCGAGGTAAATGCGGCAAGCGAGCGGCACGATGCCGCGGTGCGCAAGCGCGAGCAGTGCCGCAGCGCGCTGCAGCAGAGCGTTATCGGCGAGCGTCAGCCCGACGAGGTAAGAGCCGAGGGCAGTGCGGATATTGAAAAAGCCAAGTCCCTCAGAGCGGAAGCCTCTCAAAAGGGCTCGCCGGCGGGAGCGATAATATTTGTAATTCTTGCGATAGCCGCCGCTGTGCTCGGCGTTGTTCTGCCGGCATACGGGGTCTACGCGTTCTGCGCCGCCGGTGTATGCGCCATTGCCGCAGTAATTCTGCTTATCCGGCTTTCAAAAAAGCGCGGCGCTGCGCACGATGCCGAAAGGCAGCTCAGGCAGCTGCTTTCAAAATACAAAGCCGAGTCCGAGGACGGCATATCCGCCTGCGTCGAGGAATATGAGTGCCTGTACGCGCAGCTAAATGCGGCGCAGGAGAGCGAAAAGCTCGCTTTCGCAAGGCTTTCCGAGGCGCGCGCAAGGCAGGAGCAGGCCGAGAGCCGCACGCTTTCAGAGCTCGATTTCACCTCCGGTGACAATCAAGCGGCACAGCTCACGCGCAGGCTTTCCGACGCTCGCGCGCGGTGCAGCCGCCTGTCGCAGCAGATAGCCGAGCTAAACGGCCGCATCGCGGCAATGGGCGACCCCATGGTCCTCGGCTCGGAGATACGCGACATGGAAAGCGAGTATGCCGTCATATCCGCCGAGTACGACGCGATAGCGCTGGCGGTCGAGACCCTCAGAGCCGCCGACGAGGATATACAGAGCCGCTTTGCTCCGGCGCTCGGCAAGCTCGCGGCGGAGTATATGCAGGAAATGACCGGCGGCAAGTACGACACCGTCATGCTGAACCGCGATTTCTCCGCAGCGGTGCGCGAAAACGGCGACAGTGTGCCGAGAAAAGCTGAGTACCTCAGCGCCGGCACGCTCGACCTGATGTACCTTGCGGTGCGCCTTGCCGTGTGCACGCTGGCGCTGCCGGAGGGCGCAAACTGCCCGCTCATCATAGACGATGCGCTCGTAAATCTTGACGAGCAGCGCGCGCAGCAGGCAATGACGCTTCTTGAAAAGCTATCTCATGACAGGCAGGTCATACTTTTCACCTGCAAATAAAAAATGACCGGTTATTACCGGTCATTTTTCATGGGGTCACAGTCTGCGTGGTCACGGGCGGCTGGGTGCCGGGTATGGCAGTCGGTACGGGATCGGTATCTCCGCCGATATTTCCGCCGGTGCCACCGTCAACGCTGCCGTCGCCGCAGGCAGTGAGCAGCATACAAATTGCGGCAAGCAGCGCAGCTATAGTCTTTTTCATGGGATGCACCTCCTACATCCGAATTATCTGCAAAAGCAAAGAATATATTCGCGTTGAAAAATATTGCAATGCATGGTATCATCAAGAACATGGAACAGTTAAGGAAAAACGATACATTTGAAGTGAGCATCGAGGCATACAACTCCTCGGGCAGCGGCGTTGCCCGCATTTCGGGCAGGGCGGTTTTCGTGCCGCGCACCATAGTCGGCGAACGGTGGAGGATCGTCATCGTCAAGGTCACTGCCGGCGCCGTGTACGGCAGGGCGGTCGAGCCCATAGAGCTGTCGCCGGAGAGGATAGAGCCAGAGTGTGAATACTGTCTGAGATGCGGCGGATGCGGCCTGTGGCACATGAGTTATGCCGAGGAACTGCGCTTTAAGCTTGCGCGCGTTAACGATGCGCTTTCGCACATAGCGCACCAGAGCGCCGCGGCAGAGCGCATAACCGGAAGCGACAGCGTTTATCATTACCGCAACAAGGGCATTTACGCCGTGCGCGAGGTCGGCGGCAAGGCGTGCAAGGGCTTTTTTGCCCCTCGCAGCCATGATATTGTGCCCGTTGCGCACTGCCTTATACAGAGCGAGCTTGCGGACAAGACCGCCGAGAGTGTCGTGCGATTTATGGACGAAAACGGCATCCCCGCCTATGACGAGGTATCAAAGCGCGGGCTCGTGCGCCATGTATACCTCAGGCGCGCCGTTAAAACGGAAGATGCCGTCGCCGTTATCGTCGCCGCGGGCGGCTTCGGGGCGAAAACGCAAAAGCTCATAGAGCACCTGCGGGCAGAGTGCCCCGAGCTCAGCGGCATAGTTTTAAATGTCAACAAAAGCGCGGGAAACACGGTGCTTTCCGGCTCGTTCCACACGCTTTGGGGCAGGGATACCGTAAACGACAGTCTGTGCGGCATAAGCTATGAGCTCTCGCCGCAGGCGTTTTATCAGATAAACCCGCCGCAGGCGGAGCGGCTTTACCGCAAAGCCGCCGAATATGCCGCACTCACGGGGCGCGAGACGGTTCTCGATATGTACTGCGGCGCGGGCACGATAAGCCTGTTTCTGGCACAAGGCGCGGGCAGGGTGATCGGTGCCGAGATAATACCAGAGGCGGTCGAGAATGCGCGGGCAAACGCCGTGCGAAACGGCATAGAAAACGCCGAGTTTATCTGCGCCGACGCATCCGAGGCTGCCGAGAAGTTTTTAAGCGGCGGTGTGCGCCCCGAGGTCATAGTCGTCGATCCTCCGCGAAAGGGTATGGACGAGGCGGCGGTGCGCGCCCTGTGCGGCATGATGCCGGAACGGATGGTGTATGTCTCCTGCAATCCCGCAACGCTCGCAAGAGACATAACGGTTTTTGAAGACTGCGGCTATACACTGACGCGTGCCGAGGCGTTCGACCTCTTCCCCCGCACGAGCCATGTGGAGACGGTTGTATTGATGACAAGAAAAAATAAATAAAGGCTGAAAAGCAGCGTATTTACGGGCTTTTTGTAAGGTTAGTATCATCGTAAGAAGCCTTGCGGAAAGCTCGGTTTTCTTGTATGAAAACATATCTACTTTGCAGTTCGACTGATTGAAAAAGTGATGGAGAGATGAATTGTTATTTAGGAACTGATTATTGAATTGGATGACGGGAGGAAGGCTTCTATCTTCAATAACAGCTTTATTACATACAGAAATGAAGAAAAGCTGGAAAAATCGGCAGAAATAAAGGCTTATTTTGCCGATGAGAATATTACGATCAAAGGCGAAGAAGATGTTGATAAAGTTGCCGATCACATGGGGCTCACGGAAAAAGAAACAGAAATGCTTTATATGCTTTTTTCAGCATCCTGAAAAAGCATGTTACCTCAGCTCATGCCGAGCAAGGCGCTTCTCCACACAGCAAAAACCACGGCAGCACAAATAGTGTTGCCGTGGTTTTATTTCTGCGGGCGGAAAGCGGCGCTTAACGCCTGTTTATACCCGCGTCGTTCGGTCAAAGCTTAAGCTTTTTTCTCAAACATCATGTCGAGGTCGCAGTCGCCATTTATACCGGGAACCTTGCCGGTAAAGCTGTACTGCCACACCTCATGGGCATAGTAGAAATAAGGATAGCTGCCGATGCCCACGCCCCAGATGACATAGTCCTGGAGCCGCGCAAGATCGTAGCCGTAGTACCCCGTGGCGTTATACACATAAACGCCCGCTTCGTACCCTGCGGCTTTTACCTCCTCGCAGAACGCGACGGCGCAGCTTGTCAGCGTTTCGTTCTCAACATCATCAGTACGCGCATCATCGTTTCCGATGCGCTCCCAGTCGAAAAACACCGGCAGGTCAAGCTCGCGCCCCTGAAGCATCTGCACAACAAATTGCGCCTCGCGGCGGGCCTCCTCCTCGCTTATCGCCTGAGAGAAGAAATAAACGCCGACACGCAGACCGGCACTCTCGGCGCCGTCTACATTCTTAATAAGGTTATCGTCCTCATACAGCTCGCCGCTGCCGTAATATGTGCCGCCGGCGCGGATAATGGCAAAGCGCACGCCGCTGTCATAGACCTGCTGCCAGTCAATATCGCCCTGATACGAAGAAACATCAACGCCGCGGCTTGCTATGTACTCGTTTCCGACATAGGTGAGGTTGCCGTTCGGGTCGGTGACAAAATTCTCCTTGGCAATGCTGTTTGTCGGAACGCCGTCCTGCGGGGTTATCCAGACATAGCTCTCGCCGTTATACACCTGCACCATACCATAGTGCGGGTCGGACACCTCCGCCTCGCGCTGCTGGCGATGCTGAACGAAAGCATACGCCGCCAGAGCGAGCGCAGCAATCGCGATGACTATGTAAACGGGTCTTATCCCACTGATTTTTCGGGTTCTTCTCTTTGTCTTTTTCATGCCGCCATTTTATCACGGTGCGGGCAATGTGTAAAGTTAACTTTCTGCCAACGATGTCAGAAGCGTTCTGCCGCCGTAGCTCAGGCTGCTTTTAAGGCGCTCGCGGGCGCGCTTGAGCGTTCTGCTTACGCTTGATATGTGCAGTCCCAGCTCGTCGGCGATCTCCTGCATCGGCATCTGCTGAAGATAGTACATTGAAACGAGCTGACGCTGGCGCTTTGTGAGCTCGGCGTTTATCGCCCGACGCATGGCTCCGGCAGTTCCTCCAGACGAGGCGGTGATATATTTAATGTACTGCCGCAGCGCCATATATTCCTCCTGCTTAGCAAACATATTCAATTTCTTCTCCTGCATTTTCATCATCTCCGTAATAATTTTCAAGATACCTCGATATTGCCATGCTGTCTCGCATCATGCCGGTGAGTATGCATATCCTGCGGCGCATCCTCAGCCGGTCGATCTCGCACATGGGCTCTGTCTCAACGCATTTTTTCAGCTCCGCTATCCTCCTGCGCAATGCCTGCGCGCCGTCGTAGTACTCTTCCGAAAGTTCGATAAGTTTCATTCTTTTCCTCCTTGGTATCGCAAAGAATAAAAAATTAAAATTTATGTTGACAAACCGAATGCGGTTTGCTATTATATGTGAGCCGGTATCGTGCTGGTGTAGCTCAGTTGGTAGAGCAGCTGATTTGTAATCAGCAGGTCGGGGGTTCGAGTCCGTCCACCAGCTCCACCGAGCGCTTAATTTTATATGTTGTATTTGGGGGATTTCCCGAGTGGCCAAAGGGGACAGACTGTAAATCTGCTGGCAATGCCTTCGGTGGTTCGAATCCACCATCCCCCACCAAAATCAAAAATCCTGTTGACGCAAGTCAATGGGATTTTTGATTTTGTACTATTCACTATTCATCATCAATTATTCTCTGTTCATTTCTGGATTTTTGCAGTAAATAATGAATGATTGAATTTTTCATCTAAGCCTGCTATAATTTTGTAGGGTGAATATGAAATGAGAGAAAATGTCCTGATTGACAAATCTACTGCTTTGCAGCGCGCATAATCAAGCTTAATCAGTACTTAACCGGCACGAAAAAGGAAACCATAATCTCAAAGCAAATTGTTCGATCCGGTACGAGCATCGGTGCAAATATCAACGAGGCAAACTACGGTCACAGCAAGGCAGACTTCGTTTCAAAGCTTCACATCGCACTCAAAAAGGCTGCCGAGACCTAGTACTGGCTAAAGCTTTTACAGATGTCTGAGTATATAAGCGAAGACCTTGCCAAGTCACTTATCGGTGACTGTCTCGAAATAAAGCGTATGTTCATATCATCTATCAAACACCGCGAAAAACTCCAAAGCTGCCAAAGGCTAATCTCACCCTCCGGAGGTAAACATGAACGATTCACTCAACCGGTTTCTCATCGCCCAGGAGCACTCTTACGACACTGCGCTGCGCGAGATACGCTCGGGCAGAAAGCGCAGCCACTGGATGTGGTACATCTTCCCGCAGATCGCGGGACTCGGCATGAGCCACACGGCTCAGCTGTATTCCATCCGCGATATTGACGAGGCGCGAGATTACATCGCCGACCCTGTTCTCGGCAAGCGCCTTATCGAGATCTCCCGCGCCCTGCTCACGCTCGATGTCTCCGACCCGACCGACATTATGGGCTATCCGGACGATCTAAAGCTGTGCTCCTGCATGACTCTGTTCGAGCGCGTTTCGGACGATCCCGTTTTCGGAGCGGTGCTTGATAAATTCTACGGCGGCAGGCGCGACATTCGCACGCTTTTGCTGCTCGGGCTTTAATGCACAAATTAACGGAATATTTACACTCGTTTTTCTCATTATCCGCGAATTGACTTTTTGTCGGTTCGCGGATAATATTTTGGATGTTGTTTTTTTAATTTTGCTCTAAAGGAGTAATAAAATGGAAAAGATATTCAAGCTGAAGGAAAACGGCACCACCATCCGCACCGAGATAGTCGCCGGTCTCACCACATTCATGACCATGGCGTATATCATCGCGCTCAACCCCAACCTGCTTACCGGCTTTGCGACCGGCACTCCCCTGTGGAACGCCGTGTTCATGGCTACCTGCATCGCATCTGCTATAGGCATGCTCGTCATGGCATTTGCCGCAAACAAGCCCTTCGCAATGGCTCCCGGAATGGGTCTTAACAGCTTCTTTGCCGTCGTTGTCGCAAACATTGCGGCGCTTTCCGGACTGAGCTACGAGGAGGCATTCCCCGCAGCAATGTGCATCATCCTCGTCGAGGGCATTTTCTTTGTAATACTCACCCTGTTCTCCATCCGCGAGAAGATCGTTGAGGCTATTCCCTACGGCATCCGCATCGGCATAACCCCCGCCATCGGTCTTATGCTGCTCAACATCGGCTTCGGCTCGAACGCCGGCATCTACAGCGAAAATGGCGGTCCGTTCTATGTTCTGTCCACCTTCTTCGGAAGCCTCACCCCCTCGGTCGCTCAGGACACCGTCGGCAGCGCTTATCCGCAGCTCGTCCTCTATGTTGTGACCATGCTCGTCGGCGTTTTCGCCATCGTCATCCTCAGCCACCACAAGGTCAAGGCATCCGTCATTCTCGGCATGCTCATCTCCTGCATCATATACTGGGGCGGCAGCTTCATCTTCCTTGACACCAACCCGTTTGCATCCCTTGCTACCGCTTCGTTCGTTCCCCCGCTGAACGATATGATAAACACGACCTTCTTCAAGTTCGATTTTGAAACATTCATAAGCATCGGCTGGTTCACGGCTGTAGCGCTCATCATAACTTTCTGCATGATAGATATGTTCGACACCATCGGCACCCTCGTCGGAACCGCAGCCCGTGCAAATATGCTCGATAAGGACGGCAAGATGCCCAACATGAAGGAGGCTCTGCTTGCCGACGCCGTCGGTACCGTTGCGGGCGCCTGCACCGGCACCTCCACCGTTACCACCTTCATTGAGTCCGGCTCCGGCGTTGAAGCCGGCGGGCGCACCGGTCTTACCGCTCTGACGACCGCGGTCATGTTCCTGCTCTGCATCTTCATTGCCCCCATCGCAGCCCTCATCCCCGCTCCCGCTACGAGCGCCGCGCTCATTTATGTCGGCATCCTCATGCTCAGCGGGCTTAAAAATGTCAATTGGGACGACATCCTTCAGGTCATCCCCGTTGCGCTCATGCTCATATTCATGCCCATCACCGGCTCTATCGGTCACGGTATCGGCATGGCGCTAATCTCCTACTCTGTCGTTGCCGCGTTCACCGGCAAGGCAAAGGAGGTCTCGATCCTGACCTATGTTCTCTCGCTCCTGTTCCTGCTCAAGTTCTTCGTGATCGTTTGATCAAATTCACATCTGCTATACCGGCGTCCGTCTCGGGCGCCGGTAATTTATTATCCGGCAGCCTATGAGCCTTGCGCGCTCATGGCGGTCAAGCTCCGAAAAAAGAGCTTCAAAGCACTCGGCGCACACCCAGCCGTTTTCCCACGAGAACATTTCCTCGTCCTGCTCAAATTCCGCCCTGCATTCCATGCAGCGGCCGCGTTGTAATGCATTATTCATCGGCACATCTCCAAATAAGATATTTTACGCGTTTGCGTTATCTATTGCAGATAGTACACGCCTTTGCATAAAATGTCAAGCGTTTTTAACTGCGTTATTTAATAAACGCACTCTGTTTAATCTATGGCAAATTGCCAAATTGCATCCGGAGATGCTCAATTCAGGGGGCTGATTAGGTCAGCTTGACGAAAACCGCTTATGTTTTGGTGCAATTTGACGGTTTTTTGATTAATAATTTATAACATCTCACAATTGTATCTTTTGGTTACAAGTAATAAAATTTCAAAGGTGGGACGATAGTATGTCCCTACGGTATTTAGTTTCTAATTTTTTCAATAGGAGAGAAAAAAGCAATGATCACAAACGAATATCTTAAGAGAGTCTATGACTCCGTCGAGAAGCGCGATCCCGATCAGCCCGAGTTCCTGCAGGCTGTCCGCGAAGTATTTGAGAGCCTCCAGCTCGTCGTTGACAAGCACCCCGAGTGGGAGAAGGCAAGCCTCATCGAGCGTTTTGTTGAGCCCGAGCGCGTTATCACCTTCCGCGTTCCCTGGGTCGACGACAACGGCAAGGTCCAGGTAAACCGCGGCTACCGCGTACAGTTTAACTCCGCTATCGGACCTTACAAGGGCGGTCTGCGCTTCCACCCCTCCGTCAACCTCTCCGTCATAAAGTTCCTCGGCTTCGAGCAGATCCTCAAGAACTCCCTGACCACCCTCCCCATGGGCGGCGGCAAGGGCGGCTCCGACTTTGACCCGAAGGGCAAGTCCGATGCGGAAGTCATGCGTTTCTGCCAGAGCTTCATGACCGAGCTGTACCGTCACATCGGTCAGTTCACCGACACTCCTGCAGGCGACATCGGCGTCGGCGCACGCGAGGTCGCTTATATGTTCGGTCAGTACAAGAAGATCGTTGACCGCTTCGAGGGCGGCGTTATCACCGGTAAGGGTCTGACCTTCGGCGGCTCTCTGGCTCGTACCCAGGCTACCGGCTACGGTCTGTGCTACTACGCAGCAGAAGCACTCAGCCATCTTGCAAACACCTCCTTTGAGGGCAAGAAGGTCATCGTTTCCGGCGCAGGCAATGTTGCTCAGTACGCAGCAGAGAAGTGCACCCAGCTCGGCGGCACCGTTATCGCAATGTGCGACTCCAACGGCTACATCTACGATCCCAACGGCGTTGACCTCAAGAAGGTCATGGACATCAAGCAGAAGCGCCGCGCACGCATCAAAGTTTATGCCGACGAAGTTCCCGGCTCCGAGTACCATGATGGCCGCAAGGGCATCTGGACTCTCAAGTGCGACATCGCAATGCCTTGCGCATCCCAGAACGAGATGGACGCTGACGATGCTCAGCACCTGATTGACAACGGCTGCATGGCAGTATTCGAAGGCGCAAATATGCCTCTTACCCCCGAAGCCATCGAGAAGGTTCTCGGCAACGGTCTGCTCTACAGCCCCGGTAAGGCTTCCAACGCCGGCGGCGTTGCTACCTCCGGTCTCGAGATGAGCCAGAACTCCATCCGCATGAGCTGGAGCTTTGACGAAGTAGACGAGAAGCTTCAGGGCATCATGAAGAACATCTTCAAGGCTTGCTACGACGCATCCGTCGAGTGCGGCCAGCCCGGCAACCTCATGCTCGGCGCAAATGTCGCCGGCTTCCTGAAGGTCGCTGACGCAATGATGGCACAGGGCATCGTCTGATCTAAACCTTAGCTGAACAAAACGAGAGTACCGATCGGTACTCTCGTTTTTTATATCTGTATTATATTGTCTTGCCGTTTACGGCAACGGTACCCTCAAGCGTTATCTCGCCGCTGTTTTTTATGCATATACGCGCGGCGGCGGTCTCGAGGATTATATCACCGGCGGAGTTTACGCCGATCAGCGGGAGCGAGTCGCAAGGCTCGCTCCTTCTTTTTATTTCCGAAAGCCACATATCACACCTCCAGCGTCACTGTCGTTCCGGCGCTCACGGAGTCTGCCCAGCAGTGGCTCGATATGACCTTGAAGGTCCCGCTCTCGCCGAGCTTTGCCGCCGTGAGCGCCACGCGGTCGCCGGGGAAGCAGGCAAACTGGCGCGTAAGCCAAAGCTTCACTGTGTTTTTGCCGCGCATCGACTCTGCTATCTGGTACTGTGCCGTGTACCTCGCAGCATCCGCGCCCGCGGTTTTCGGCTGAGTCAGCTCGCGGTGGCTCATGCCGCCGGAAGCGATGAAATCATCGTTATTTATCGTGTAGCTTGCACCCGTCACGCGGTTTTTAACGCGAATGTCCGATATTATGCCGTAGCGCTCAAACGAGCAGTCTATGCTCGCGGCATCCTTGAGCGCATCGACTGTTACGGTGTTCCCCTGCCGGTCGTTTAATATCAAAGCTCCGTTTGGGGCAAAAAACGGCACCGTGTTCCACGCATATCGGCAAAACCTGCGAACGGCGCTCCACGCACTCTCGCCGGTGCTTACGGTAAAGGCGTTCACCGTTTTTGCCGTACCCGCAGCGACGCTGCTTATGCCGAACGGAGTTATGAAGCTGCTTATCATCTCTGCGGAGGAAAGCGCCGCGTATTCGCCCGCGCACAGCTCGTTGTCAAGAAGTTTTGCGGCATTCGATCTGCCGGATATGGTAACGACCGAGCCGTTTTTGTCGATACTCACGCTAAATTCATCGACTACACCCGTAAATACAGTCACAGCGCCGTTTTTGGCAACAAAACCGCACGCCGATCGCAGAGCGCTCAGCTGATCGCTGTAGTAGATGAAGCTCACCTCGAACCAGTCGCACGGTTCGCCTATGCCGTGGCACACATCCCATGACAGAAATTCCGGAAGCTCGGTCTGCACACCGGCTTTGTTCACTATATATCCCTTCATGCCGCTCACCTCACTCTCACGAGCCGACCGGTCTTGAGCACCTCGTCGGGGTCGGTTATGGTCGGGTTATACTTCAAGAGCTTTTCAATGGGAACACCGGTTTTTGCCGCTATCGTGTTCAGCGTATCTCCGGCAGCGGCAGAGGTAAATCTTATCCCTCCGCCCAGCGGGTAGCCGGTGCCGTAGTCGGTATCGTCCATCTCGCTGTTGTCGTCGGAAAACCTGCTGCCGATGTATTCCCAGAACTCAAAGCTGTAGCTTATATGATCCTCCTTAGGCTCCTGCACAAGGTCAAGCTTTGCAAAGTAGGCAAGCATCGCCGGCCACACGGGGTGGATGAGCTTTCCTCCCTTGTTCTCCTCAAACAGAGCGGCAAGCTTTCGGAAATTTTCATAGGCATCGGGACCGACGAACTCGCCCGAGCCGCGAATTATCTTATTCTGAAGCCCCAGATCCTGCACCACATAGCCGGAAAACGGCAGCTTGTAGCTGTGCAGGGTGCGGCGGTATTCGACCTCGAACCGGCTCGGATTATTCGGCCAAACGAAGTCTCTGTATTGCATTGAATCAAGCATCTTTTCCCCTCCTAATACAGCTCGAAGCCGTTGTCATAGCGGCGTGCATCGCGGCGGAAATAGTCCGACACGAACGACATATCCCGCCTGCGCACAATGAAAATGCGCGCCGCATCAAAGTTAACGCCGTCGCCCTCTCGCACCGCGTCTTTCATATCGAGTTTTTCGTCAAAGCTATCCATTCTGCGCCTCCCGTCTCTTTGCAGCATACACCGTTATGTGCTCAGTCACGGTGCCGTCGGCATTTTTCGTGCGCTCAAGCCCCGTGCGGCAGCAGCCGGTGTACACCCTGCCGTTTACGCCGAGCGCAAAGTCCGAATCGGGCACCGTATCGCTCACGGCATCGTCACGGTGCAACTCTATGCGGTAGTGCTTGTCATATTTGAGCACCGCCGACGGCTCGCCGTCGCCGAAGCCGTAAACGCCGTGCTCCGACCACAGCTCAAACTCCTGAACCCTGACTACCGCACCGAGCGGCACGGAGTTTATCTCCACCGCCGCAGTCTCATCGGAAACCGCCTTTATCATGTTCATTCGCTCTCCCCCAATCCGTACGCGGATAGCCCTCGGCTGAGCTTTCTGCGCACAAGATAAGCCCTGCACCGCGCTGTGCACGCGCACCTGAGCATGCGGCTCTGCTCATCGTAGGACACTTGCCCTATTTCAAAGCTCAGTACAGAAAGCCCGTCGGTCAGGCGAAGCTGCTCCACAAAGCTTTCGGCTGCTGCGGTGCAGTTATACTCCGGCACGGGCGGGCAGTATACCTCCGCTTTAACGCTTATCTCTGCCCTGTCGCCGTACATTTCCTTTACATCGCCGTTTTCGGTGCATATGCCGATGTAGTTTCCGAGTCCCGCGGACGATATGCGCGCCGAGTCGAGCGCTATGCTGACGGTCGGCTCTTTCTCGCACAGGGGCTCGCTTTCATAAGCCGGCACAGCGTTTATGCCCGCATTTTTAAGAGCAGCAGCTATCGCGGCGGCTATACTCTCAAGCATCGGCGCAGCCCCCTTTCGGGCTGAGTATGCATTCGTTGTGCGAGAATGCGCCAAATATGCGCACGGGCACCACGCGAAGAACCACATAGCTTGAGCCGCCCACGGTGACCGCATCGCCCTCGGCTATGGTGAGCATATCGGTCATAAGCCTGTATTTCGAGCGGTTTGCCGTTCCCGACGGGAGCCTCAGCTTATGTATCCGCGCATCGTCCGAGTCAAGGCAGGATAAAAAGCCATTTCCGGTTTTGCCGCCGGAGCACACGGTCTCGCCGAAGGTATGCATTATTCTTCCGGCAGTGCTCATCCCTGCACCCCCTTGAACGCGAAGCCATCGTCAATATACGCGCCCAACATACTCTCTGCACTCTGCCTTATGGCCTCCGCGCTCCTTCCGCCGAGCTGAACGGACAGCTTTCCCGCTGTGAACGCACTCACCCCGCCGCTCGGCGCGGACGCAAGCTCCACATACATTGCTATTGCCGTCATAGCCGCAGCGGTGGTGAATATCTCGCTTATGTCCTCGCGCTTTACGCCCGAACGCAGTCGGCGGCTCAGGCTCTCCGCAGCGGCGGCGCATACGCAGCCGAGCTTTTCCTCATCCTCCGGCGGCAGCTTATATCCGAGAAGGCACACCGCCTTTTTCTCAATATCCAGATATGTATATCCCATTGTACACCTCCGAAACCGAGACGGGGCATCGAACCCCGTCTCTTAAATTCTCAAACCGTCAGCACCCTGGATGCCTCGGTGTAGAGCTTTGCAAAGCCCGAAATGCTGGTTATTGCCGCGCGCTCGAGCTGGCGGTCGATGAGCCTGTCATACTCAACACTTACATCTCCCGCGGTGACCATCTCCAGCGCATAGCCCTTGTCAAGGCCTATAACGGTGCCCGCAGGCATTGCCGAGCAGCGTATGAGCTTTGCGCCCAGAGGATTGCCGGGCTCGCCGGTGCCCTGGAAGTTCAGACCCGTCAGAGGATTTTTAAACTCGGTGCACTTGAGTATCTTCATCATGACATCAGGAGCCGCGAGCATGGTGTTCATGGTGTACGGGTCAAAGCAGTTCCAGAAGTTGAGGAGCTCGGAATAGCTAAGGCTTCCGGCGGTGCCGCCGATGGTGTCGTCGCCGACCGCGTATTTTGCTGCGGCATTGCCGTTGCCGTCGCCGTTTCTGATGACCTCGATGGCATCCTCAAGGTGCATACGCATTATCTGATTGCCGATCTGACGCAGCATAACGGAAAACAGGTCAAGGCGCTGGAAGCGGATAGCCTCGTAGGATGCTACGAGCATTCTGCCGCGCTTTTTGAGCTCGACAAGATGGTCTGCTGCGCGCACCTCGGTCTGCGGTATAACCGCGCCCTCGCCGACATAGCGCAGGCTCTTATCGTCCTCGCTCGCGGCGGAATAGATGGAGCGGTAGTCCATGCCGTCAAAGCGGGTGACTGTGGCCGTGATGGACGGCAGGATATTGCCCTCCTCCATGCCCGCCTTCACGCTGCGGGAGACATACTCGGGAAACAGCACGGCGGACTCGGCGGTGGTGAAAAACTTCTCAACGACATCGCTGCCCGCGCCCCTTACCTTAATGTCAAATCTCTTGAGCTGGCGCTGGAATGCGTCCATGCCCTCGTAGGGCGTGCCTATGTAGTTTTCATTGGGATCGAGCGCCTCCAGGGTCTGCTCAAAGGTTCTGCCGCGCTCGGAATACATGCCCTTTTCGAGCCTGACTTCGTTAAAATTGTATGCCATGTTCATTTCCTCCTCACATCATAAAGCCCACGGTCTGGGCGGTGGTATCGACCTTTATAACGAGATACTCTCTGCCGGAGCTGTCCGCCTTCACCTTGTCCGCGGCTGCTGCGACAAGCGCGGCATAGCCAACCGATGGAGCATCACCCGTGTATGCAAGCTCGACATAGCCCGCCGTTTTTACCTCGGCAAAGCTGCACGATACATTCACGCACACTCCGGCAAACTTGTTCCCTGCAGCGCAGGCGGCGACGGTGGCATTCGTGCTGAGCTTTACAAGCGAGCCCTTTGAAACACCGCTTGCCTTGTTAAAGGAGAGTACCTGCTCTCCTATGCCTTCAAAACTTACTTTCATTTTTGTCCTCCCAAAAAATCAAATGATGTATTCGTCACCGGAAAATCTGGTGACCTCGCCCCTGCCGGGCAACTGGGTCAGCGGCGGATAAAGCTTCTGCGACTGCTGCGTGAGCGCCTCCTTCATTTGGCGCAGCTCCGGCTCCTGCATATGCTCAACGCTCTTTTCCATCGCGGGATAGAGCTCTTCATTGCACACAAGGCAGAGCCGCAGCACTTCCATTTTAAGCTCGCTCATATACTTTTTGCCGAGCTGCGCGGACTTCTCGAGTTCCGAATACTCCGCGGCATAGCGCTTGCCCGCATCGCTTTCAACAAAGTTTTTTATAACTCCCGCACTGCGCTGTGCGGGTACCGCGACAAAGCTCCACTCATAGGCGTCCACCGCCCCCGTCAAAACGGCGCAGCACATTTTCCCGCCGTAGCTCTCGCCCTTCACATGGGTACACTGCCCCATCTCGGCGCCGCATATGCTGCAAATGCTTTTCGCCACCGAGCAGCCTATGCTCGTTTCGCGCTTTATGCCGCCGTCTATCTGGGCAATGAGCTCGGCGTTTGCCTCGGTGCGCAGCATATAGGCATAGCCCTTGAGGTAAACATACGGCTCGCCGCAGGAGGTGGTCCTGTCCTTCTCGGTCACAAGCTCCGTTCTGTAAATGCGCGCGACCTGATTTTCGCTGCGCCAGTCATGGTCGCATATGCCGGTCGCGCCGACGAAAAGCTCGCCGAGCTCACGGAGCGTAGGGACCGAGAACCGCTCGTTATCGCGGTCTACCTCGTTGTCGCACAGCAGCACCGAGAAGGTGTACACCTCCTCTTCCTTGAGCTGTGCCTTTGCGAAGGCGTTGAGCGCCTTGAGCTCGTCGGGCGTGCACTGAGCTTTTGCCGCCGACGAGTCCTTAACTATTTTCATTGCTTTTACCTTCCTCCCAATAGATTTTGTCCTTCTGTGCGATATACAGCGCGGCCTTTGCCTCCTCGACCTGGTCCTGAAGGTTTATGGCTTCCCACTCGATCTCCGGCTTGCAGACATAGCCGTGCATGCCAAGCCACAGGCGGCATATCTTTTCGATCACCGGAGTAACGCTGCGGCGTATGGCGTTTAGCTCGCTCGTCATAAGGTCTGCCTGCTGCGCGCTCATGCGCTCGGTCGTTGACCAGTTGAGTCCCAGCAGGAACGGCGGTATGCCGGTGCGTGCGATGAGCTGCTCCAGTATCTGGCGCACCGGCACCTCGCTGTCGAGTATCTGGTTATCCGCGCCTATGACCTTAATATCCACATCGCCGACTGCGACGAAATCGCGCACCGAGCCGTTTTTGCCGCTCTGCATCGCCGCCGACCACTCCGATGCTATCTGCTGCGCACGCTCCTGCGCCGAGAGCCTGTCGATGACATTGCCCTGCGGCTTATAGACCACCGCAAAGCGCACATTTCCCGCCCGCTCCCAGTTAACACCGAGCGACTGGTATATCTTCAGAAGTATCCCGCACAGAAACGGCATGCTTCTGAGCATCGAAACGCCGTAGGGCTGATCAGCCTCGGGATTAAACGGCGTAAACAGCAGGAGGTTCTGGTACTTAAACGGCATTATATTGCCGGCCTTGTCCGTGCCGCACAGCTCAAAATCCAGCGGTGTCCTGCCCTCGCGTATCTGCACATCGGAAACATCGCCGCATATCACCGCCGCGATGTCCCTGTCGCCGCGCACGACTATCTCGCCGACCGCTCTGCCGCAGGTTATCATCGAGTCCAGATACGATGCTATAAAGCAATCAAGTCCGACCTGACCCCTGCCGGTGTTAACGGTGCGGATAAACTCATTGAGCCCCTTCTGCGCCGCCTTATCCGCGCAGCGCACCTCGAAGCCGCCGGTGAGCCGTATGATCTTCATGATCGCCGCGTCCACCACCGGCACCGCCTCGCGGATCATCCTGTAAAGCCTTGTCTCGGTGCTGCCGAGGGGCACATAGCTGTCGATAAGCCCGAACGGATGCTGCCCGCCGGAGCGAAGCTGCACTACCGGCGGCTTAGTTTTTTGTTTGGAAAACAGTTTCATATTTCTACCTTTCTACCCACACTGCGCCTATGCTCTGTGCGGATACTGTGATGCCCGCGGCAAAATACCGAATGTCGTCCATGGCGTGATCGTGCTGCTTCAGCGGTGCCTCCCTGCCGGAGCGCTCGTCCCAGCGGTACCGGTAAAACTCGCGCAGCGCATCGTCGCAGCCGCGGCATATCCGTATGCGTCCGGTTTTGAGATACGATGCCGTAAGGCGAATGCCGGACAGCACATCGTTATCGGCTTTTTCCGTGCGGAAACCCGCTCGCGTGAGCGCTTCTATAAAGCTTGCCGCCGATGGATCAACGATAACCCGCTCCGGTGCCGTTCCGCCGCACAGCCTGCGCATTTCCTCGACATACTCTTCGTCGGTTTTCTGCGCTCCGCACTTGCGCGCGTCGTAATAGTACTCGCGCAGGCGGTACCACACGCCGTCATGCTCGCCCCACAGCCCGAACGAGCTGGGGTTTTTCGTGCCGTAGTCGCAGGATACGATATAGTGGCTGCATTCGCTCGGAGCGTCGCACAACATATCCTCGGTGAAGAAGTCGTACACTCTACCCTCCGGCAGCACCCATTGTCCGAGAATAAATCTCCGGTAAAAATCGCCGCTGTACATTCTTTTATACCGGTCGATTATCTTTTTCGACAAAGAAGGATTGTCCTCGAGGGTAAAATGAATATACAGAGCGCGGCGGGCATCGCACCTTTGTATCCACTCGCGGTAAAACCAGTGCTGCGGACTCTCGGGATTGCAGTTAAACCACAGCTTGCTGCCCGTTACCGAGCACCTTGCGCACGCCTGCTCGACAAACGAGCGCGGCATCAGCACGACCTCATCAAGCAGAACGCCCGCAAGCGTTATGCCCTGTATGAGCGAGCCGGAGCTTTCGTCCTTGCCTCCGAAGAGGTAAAAGCGGTTGCTGCGCCCCATATAGCCGATCTCGATAACGCCCTTGGAAGCAAGGTCGCGCACCTCAAAGCCAATGTCGCGCAGAACCGGCAGCAGCGGCTGCACCATGTTTCGCCTTATGCTCGTTTTCGCTTTACCGCACATGGCAAAGCTCTGCCCGCTGAATCTCCGCATCGCCCAGCACACGAACGATATGCCCATGCACAGCGTTTTGCCCGACCGCACCGCGCCGTCGCATATTACGGCGTCGAGCTCTCTGTAAGGTGAAGCATCGCTCCACCATGACAGCACCTTGAGCTGAGTGCGGGAAAAGAAATCAAACTCCATCTTCCCCGCCACTCTCCAGAAGCCTTGCGGATTTATCCAGCGCCGCATAGAAGCCGTTTTCTGCCGACTGCTGCTGCGCGGCTGAGGCGTTTAGCTCTATAAGCTCCCGCAGCACAGCGAGCTTGTTTACGAACTTCAGCTCCACCTCGCCCTTAGGACCGCGTTTTATTTCGCTCAGCAGCGAGAGGTCGAGCCCTTCGAGCTCGGATATATCCTCTGCGCTGAGGTAAAGCAGCTTCACGGCATCGTTCGGCGATGACACCGCAAGCTTTTCGAGAAGCTTATCCGCATAGGCGGATCTTTTTCTTTTCATTGTTATCACCTCTCAACCATAGGCTGTTTTCGGGCTGAACTTGTATGTTTGCGTACAACTAAAAAACGCAGCCGAAAAAATTTCGACTGCGCAAAATATTAACTGTTACGATGCTTTTTTATTGTATATAAAAAACCCGACAGCGTTTGCTGTCGGGAAAGCCCCGCCGTGCCGTTGGGGTCCGGTTATAACCTGCACAAAGTAGCAGGTGGGTCGCCTAAGTTCTGTTTCTCTGCTTCCAACATCCGGCCTGAGCCGGGAGGCCTGCAATCCGCAGATTCAAATCGGCATCCCTTATTAGAAATGTGGGTTTAACGGACCCAAAGTCAATATGACACCGCGAACACGGCAGGGCACATTATCATTTAATGCGCCTTGAACGATCGTTATTCTTCGTCCTCGCCCTCTGCCTCAAATATGGTCATGAACATCTCATGCACCTGCTGAAGCTTGTCGTCATCGTCTATGGACTCGAACAGCTCCTCGCCGTTTTCATCCTCGGTGACGCTCAGCAGAATAAGCCCGTAGTCGGGATCATCCTCGTCCATATCGGTCGGCAGAAACGCCGAAAATGTTTCGCCGTTATAATCTATCGTATCGATAAGCTCAAGCTCGAACTCGTTTCCTTCATCGTCCACTATGGTTATAAAATCGTTGCCGAAATTTTCGCTCATTGGTTTTTCCTCCTGTGTTGTTGTGGCTTTATTTTACCCCACACCGGAGTATAAATCAAGGAGTATTTGTCATGAGCTGAGATCCTCGAGCAATGACGCAAGCTCGGTCTCATCCCGCGCGGGTATGCCGCTTTGCAGCTTCCCGCGATCGACATTGTTGAGAGTCTGCGTTTGAATATCTGTCAGCGTCATCGGAGTTTCCGAGCTTCCCTCGAAAACGGCTATATACCCCTGCCAGTCGCGCAGGTAATATATCTCCTGCTTTGCCGAGGCGTACTGCGCATCTGCGGGCTCTGAAGGTTTTTCCCGCTCTGGGCTTATACTTTTTACGGCGGCGGTGCTCATGATGCCCGCCGACAGTACGAGAAAGCACAAAACAAGCTTTTTAAATGTATTTTTCAATTTGTTCACTCTCCTTTTTGATAATTATGTCCTGAAACGGGAAAAACAAATACCCGCGAAGCAAAACTTTACAAAATATCCACTCCTACTTGACATAAGATGATATAATAGGATTTCAGATAAAATTGAGTTTTTATGCCCATTACATACTATTTAGCATCAACTATTTTGACACATATCACATACGCAGGGAGGTGTGCCCGACAATGGATATTGCAAAAGAGCCCAACACCGAAAAGCGCAGCGGCAGAGCCGGAAGCGTTTTGCGCGTGCTCGGCACGATATTGCTCATCGGCGTCGTTACCGGTCTCATATTCGTCTGCATTTTTGCGTTTTATGTAAAGACCTGTATCACCCCGAGCCTCGACCTTGACCTGAATGATTTCACGCTCAACCAGTCGAGCATTATCTATTATCAAGACGAAAACGGCGATTATCAAAAGCTGACGACGGTCCGCAGCAGCGAAAACCGCATCTGGATCGACGGTGATCAGATCCCTCAGCACATGAAGGACGCTCTGGTAGCCATCGAGGACAAGCGGTTTTACACTCACAAGGGCGTCGACTGGTTCCGCACGGCGCACGCCGCGCTCAATATGTTCACGGGCGGTTCCACCTTCGGCGGCTCCACCATAACGCAGCAGCTTATCAAGAACCTCACTCAGCAGGACGATATAACCGTTCAGCGTAAGCTTCTGGAGATATTCCAGGCGCTCGACCTTGAGAAGAACTACGATAAGGACGAGATCCTTGAGTATTATCTCAACGCCGTTTACTTCGGCGAAGGCTGCTACGGCGTGCAGACGGCGGCGCAGACCTATTTCGGCAAGGATGCGAAGGATCTTTCCGTTGCTGAGGCCGCGGCTATCGTCGGCATAACCAATCTGCCGACATACTACGACCCGTTCTACAGCGTTGAAAACAACAAAGCCCGCCAGGAGGACATCCTGCGCGAGATGTATAAGCAGGGCTACCTGCAAAAGGATGAGTACGAAGCGGCTCTTGCCGAGGAGCTCGAGTTTGTCCGCGGCGAGAATGCCCCGAGCAACTCAACGCCCTACACCTACTATGAGGAGGTCGTCCTCGCTGATGTTATCTCCGACCTTGCCGAGGCAAAGGGCATCAGCAGGAATGCGGCAAGTCAGCTCGTTCACAACGCGGGCTACGAGATCTATGCCTGCGTAGATCCCAAGATTCAGGCAAAGGTCGATGCGATCTACACCGACCTCGAGCAGCTTCCCAAGGCTTATAACGGCACTACCTCACAGCTCCAGAGCGCCATAGTCATAATCGACCAGACAACCGGTGAAATCAAGGCTCTCTGCGGCGGCACCGGTGAGAAGACCATAAGCTACGGTCTTAACAGAGCCACCGGCACCACCCGTCCGCCCGGATCCTCTATCAAGCCCATCGCGGTGTACGGTCCCGCTGTCGAGTACGGGCTCATCACCCCCTCGACGCTGGTACTCGACGAGGACGAGACCCATGTCCAGCTTGCTCACACCTCGTGGTATCCGAAGAACTCTCCGGACACCTACGATAAGGTCATCACGATAACTACTGCGCTTCAGAAGTCCAAAAACACCGTAGCCGCGCAGATCATGGATAAGCTCACGCCCTCGGCGGCGCTCGATTTCCTGCGCACCCGACTCGGCGTTGAAAGCCTTATAGATTCCGACGCGGGCTACGCGGCAATGGCGCTCGGCGAGCCGCACTACGGCATAACCGTGCGCGAGATGGCTCAGGCTTACACCGCTCTGGCAAACGACGGCACCTTTACCTATTCGCGCACATACACCATGGTAAAAGACCGCACCGGCAAGATAATCCTCGATAACCAGCCGCGCACCATTCAGGCATTCTCGCAGGAGACTGCGCGTACTATGACATATATGCTCAACAATGCCGCCACCTACGGCACCGGCCACGAATCGCGCCTTAGCAATATGCCCGTTGCCGGTAAGACCGGTACGACCACCGCCAACCGCGACCGTTGGTTCTGCGGCTACACGCCGTATTACACCTGCGCCGTTTGGACCGGCTATGACACCCCCGAATATATGGCGTTCTCCGGCAACCCCGCAACGCAGATATGGCAGAAGGTCATGGAGTCGATACACGAGGGTCTGCCTTACAAGGACTTCAACATGTCAACTGGCGGTTCCCCAACCGGCATATTCGGAACGAAGGAGGAGCTTGAGGATCAGGCTCTGACAGAGGAAGAACGCGCCAAGAAGGAAGAGGAAGAGCAGAAGAAAAAAGAAGAGGAAGACAAGAAAAATCAGGGCGGCACCACCGATGACGACGACGGCGGCGACGACATCTTCTCGAACTTCCGCGATCTGTTTTAAAGGAGGAATTAGTTTGGCTAACAAACCGCTTGAATACAAAGGGCACCCCCTGCAGAGGGCAGGAAACATAGTTTATTACGGCAGCATGGCTGATAAATACATCATCATGCTTCAGATAATGGACACCAAAAAGGTCAAGGATCTCGATGTCGCAACAAAGGTATCCGTTCAACTCCAGCTCACGGACTCCTCTGTCAAGTCCCGCGACAGGATAGTCAAGAAAAGTGAGAAGGACGGGTTCTGGGCGGCAATGGATGTTGCCAGCGTCTGGCTCGACCGTGCCCTTGCAAGTAAATAACTGATCAATGTATTTAAGGAGCGGCATCAGCCGCTCCTTTGTTATTATTCTGACTACAATTTTCCCTAATAAATATATAGAAATTGTGAAGAATTATGGTATACTATAAGCTGTAATGTATTTTTAGCTAATAAATCAAATGACTTGGAGGAAAAAATGAAGAAGGTACAGTTTACGGAAACCGTGCTTCGTGACGCAAACCAGTCACTTATCGCAACAAGGCTTCCCTACGACAAGTTTGAGCCCATCCTCGAGCAGATGGACAAGGCCGGATTCTATTCCGTTGAGTGCTGGGGCGGCGCTACATTTGATGTCTGCCTGAGATTCCTCAACGAGGATCCTTGGGAGCGTCTGCGCAAGATCCGCGCGAAGATGCCCAACACCAAGCTTCAGATGCTTCTGCGCGGTCAGAACATCCTCGGCTACAAGCATTATCCCGACGATATCGTCCGCCGCTTCGTGCGCGCATCCGTTAAAAACGGCATCGACATCATCCGCATTTTCGATGCTCTCAACGACACGGATAACCTCAAGGTTGCCATCGAGGAGACCGTAAAGCAGGGTGCAATGGCTTCCGGCACCATTTCCTACACCACGAGCCCCGTGCACACCACGGCTAAGTTCGTCGAGATGGTAAAAGAGCTCAAGCAGATGGGCGTTTCCTCTATCTGCATAAAGGATATGGCTGGCATCATGACCCCGCAGAGCGCATATGACCTCGTTTCCGGCATAAAGGACGCGGTCGATCTCCCTATCGTTCTGCACACCCACTGCACCACCGGTCTTGCATTCATGACCTATCTCAAGGGCATCGAGGCAGGCGCCGATGTTATCGACACCGCAATATCCCCCTTCTCCGGCGGCACCTCCCAGCCCGCTACCGAAACGCTTTACTATGCGCTCAAGGAGCTCGGCTATGATGTCGCTCTCGACGAGAAAATACTCATAGAAATGGCAAACTACTTCAAGCCCATCCGCAACGATTACCTTGCCGACGGTACTCTCAACCCCATCTCCATGACCACCGACACTCAGTGCCTGACCTACCAGATCCCCGGCGGTATGCTCTCAAACCTCCTGAGCCAGCTGAAGATGATGAACGCGCTGGACAAGTTCGAGGAGGCTCTCATCGAGACCCCGAGAGTCCGCAAGGACATGGGCTATCCCCCGCTCGTCACTCCGACCAGCCAGCTCGTCGGCTCTCAGGCAGTACAGAATGTGCTCGCGGGCGAGCGCTATAAGAATGTCGGTGCGGAGATAAAGGCATACTGCCGCGGCGAATACGGCAGAACTCCCGCTCCCATCGACGAGGAGATCCGCGCAAAGATCCTCTGCGGCGAAAAGCCCATCGAGGGACGCTATGCCGACTCCCTGCCCACCGACACCTATGAAAAGGCTGTCGAGCACCTCGGTGCCGACGCACGGTGCGAGGAGGATGTCCTGAGCTACATCGCATTCCCCCAGGTCGCGGAGAACTTCTTTGAGAAGCGCCGCGAGAACGAGGAAAAGGTCGTTCGCTACACCATAACCGAAGCCTGAGGAGGTTAGAAGATGACTGATCTTATAAATATCTCTTTCGGTGATGCCGCGCTGACCGCGCTGCTCGGCTATCTGGTCGTGTTCTTCGGGCTTGTGCTGCTTATGGTCGTTATAATGATCATGGGTAAGATCATGGTAAACCGCGCGGGCAAGGCTTCTCCCGATGCCGCGGCGGTCGAGCCCGCTCCCGCACCGGCTCCGGAGATACCCGCAGCTCCCGGCTCGGCAGGCGAGCTCAAGCTGTATGACACCGATCCCCGCGACGCCGCAATGATAATGGCAATAGTCGCCGACTCGCTCGGCAAGCCCATAAACGAACTCCGCTTTATTTCCATCAAGGAGGTCAAGGAAGATGAAGTATAAGGTAACTTTAAATAACAGGACATATGAGGTCGAGGTAGAGCAGGGACAGGCAATGCTCGTTGACGAATACGAGGCATATGCCCCCTCCGTTCCCGCAGCCGCCGCACCCGTTGCCGCTCCGGCAGCCGCACCCGTTGCCGCCGCTCCCGCGGCTGCCCCCGCCGGCGCAGCTCTCGCAGCCGGTGAGGTCGTAAAAAGCCCCATGCCCGGAAACATACTCAAGATAAATGTCTCTCAGGGTCAGAAGGTCAAGGAGGGCGATGTGCTCATCATCCTCGAGGCCATGAAAATGGAAAACGAGATCGTCGCCACCAAGTCCGGCACCGTCGCTCAGATCGTCACGGCAAAGGGCGCAGTTGTCGAGACCGGTGCTCCTCTTGTAGTGATCGCATAAGGAGGTAACAGATGGACATTCTGGGTACTCTCCAAAAGCTGGCGTCGGAATCCGGCTTTGTCGCGTTCATAACCACCGAGGGCGGCTGGAAAAACCTTATTATGATAGCCATTGCCTTTGTACTTCTGTACCTTGGCATTGCAAAAAAGTTTGAGCCGCTGCTGCTGTGCGGCATCGCGTTCGGCTGCCTGCTGACTAACCTCAGCTACTTTGTCGGCATGGGCGAAAACGCGCTGTACCATCCCGAGCTGTGGGAAGCATTTCTCGATGAAACAAGTCCCTTCTATCACAGCTATGGTCATGTTATGGCAAGCGCGGGTCTGCTCGACTTTTTCTACATCGGCGTTAAAGCCGGTATCTACCCCTCGCTTATCTTCCTCGGCGTTGGCGCAATGACCGACTTCGGCCCCCTGCTTGCCAACCCCAAGAGTCTGCTCATGGGTGCCTCGGCACAGCTCGGCGTTTTCGTCGCCTTCCTCGGCGCCATCGCACTGGGCTTCTCCGGTCCCGAGGGCGCATCCATCGGCATCATCGGCGGTGCCGACGGCCCTACCGCTATATATCTAACGACAAAGCTTGCGCCGCAGCTGCTTGGTCCTATCGCCATAGCCGCGTATTCATACATGGCGCTTATCCCACTCATACAGCCGCCTCTCATGAAGCTGTGCACCACCAAGGAAATGCGTGAGGTCAAAATGGAGCAGGCGCGCGAGGTCTCCAAGACCGAGAAGATACTCTTCCCGATCGTCGTTGCCACCTTCGTTATCCTTCTCCTGCCCTCTACCGCTCCTCTGGTAGGCTGTCTCATGCTCGGCAACCTCTTCCGTGAGTGCGGCGTTACCGACCGCCTGTCCGATACCGCGCAGAACGCTCTGATGAATATAGTCACCATCTTCCTTGCCACCTCAGTTGGCGCAACGATGGTCGCTCAGAACTTCCTGACCGGAGACACAATAAAGATCATCCTCCTCGGTCTGTGCGCATTCGCAATTTCCACCATCGGCGGTCTGCTCGGCGGCGTTATCATGTACTATGCCTCCGGCAAAAAGATCAACCCCCTCATCGGTTCCGCGGGCGTTTCCGCAGTTCCCATGGCGGCGCGCGTTTCCCAGGATGTCGGCAGAAAGTACAACAAAACTAACTTCCTGCTCATGCACGCAATGGGACCCAATGTCGCCGGCGTTATCGGCTCGGCTATCGCGGCAGGCTTCCTGCTCTCCGTTTTCGGCGGCTGATAAAAAGCGTTTTAAAGCTATGCACCCACTCGGTGCATAGCTTTTTTCATCTTATGTGTGAATTTTTTATCACTTTGTGCAACATCACCATTGACAAATGCCAATGCTCCGCTTATAATCTAAAACACTTGTTGCAAAACCATAGTTTTAAAACGCTGGTTTTATTAAAAAGGTGGAATGACCCATGCCCCCAAAGCCCAAATTTTCAAAAGAAGAGATCGTTGATGCCGCACTCGGCATAGTGCAGCGAAGCGGTATGCAGGCGCTCACCGCGCGTGAGCTCGGCGATGCGCTCGGAAGCTCGCCCAGGCCGATATTCACCGTGTTTAAAAACATGGATGAGCTGTACCACGCCGTGAGAGCCGAGGCGATGCGCCGCTATGACGCGTATGTCAGCTCCGCGAGGGATTATTTCCCCTCGTTCAAAGCCATCGGCATACTCATGCTGCGCTACGCAAAGGAGCAGCCGCGGCTGTTCCAGCTGCTGTTTATGAACGAAAACTCCGGCGCGCGGCAGTTTTCCGATGTTCTCGACTCCCTTGGTGAAACGGCAAATCTGTGCCTTGAATTTGTCATGTCCGACTACGGGCTCACCGCGGAGGAGGCGCAGTTTCTGTTCCAGTATGTCTGGACCTTCACCTACGGCGTCAGCGCCATGTGCGTTACCGGAATGTGCGATTTTTCCGAGGATGAGCTCATAAATATGCTCGGCAACGAGTTTTTTGCGATAATGAGCTTCATGAAATCCGGTATGCGCGGCAATGTCATAATCAATATGCGCCCCGTAAAGCGCGACGAAAGCTTTGACCCCTCGCAAACCGAATTAGTATTTAAAAAAGAGTAATCACCATGGGAGCACTCATGACCTTACTGATGTACGCAGTTATCTGCATTGTTGCGGCTGCAATTTTGTATTTTGTTATCAAAAAAGCGGTGAAAGACGCTATTATCGAAACAAAAAAGCGAGCAAAACCGGTAATCGCAACCGCTGGTTTACACATTGAAAAGCCCGCTTTATAGCCTGCAACCGCGCAAAATGCTACTGTTAGGGCGTAAACAAACCCGACAGGAGGAACAGAAATGATATTGGCAGACAAGATCATAACATTACGAAAAAAGGCCGGTTGGTCGCAGGACGAGCTCGCGCAGCAGCTGAATGTCTCGCGGCAATCGGTGTCCAAATGGGAGGGCGCGCAGTCGATGCCCGATATGGAGCGCATCGTTCAGCTCAGCCGTCTGTTTGGCGTTACGACCGACTACCTTTTAAAAGATGAGCTTGAGGCGGAGGAATACTCACCCGCCGATAACGAGAGCACGCTCCGGCGCGTTACCATGGAAGAAGCATCAAGCTATCTCGACATTCGCCGCGCCGATGCGCCGAAGATAGCGCTTGCTACCTTTCTGTGCATAATATCTCCGGCAGCGCTCATCCTGCTCGCCGCCCTCAGTGAAATGAACATCGGACTCGGCGAGCAAGCCGCGGCAGGCATAGGTATGTGCGCGCTGCTTCTCATCGTTGCCATAGCCGTTGTGCTGTTTATCCGCACCGGACACCGCGCATCGGATTATGAGTTCCTCGAAAAGGAGCCGTTTGAGACCGAATACGGCGTTTCAAGCATGGTAAAGCAGCGCAAAAAGGAATATGCGGACCGCTATTCGCTCCTTAACACCGTCGGCACCGTGCTGTGCATTCTGTCGGTCGTGCCACTTTTTGCCTCGCTTGCGCTGAGCGCGCCCGATGCATGGGCTGCCGCCTCGGTGTGCGCCCTGCTCGTCATTGCAGCCTGCGGCTGCTACCTGTTCGTTCTTGGCGGAACATACAATGCCGCCATGAACAAGCTGCTTGAAGAGGGCGACTACACCCGCGAAAACAAGAAGAAAAATTCGGTGTTCGGCGCGGTATCTACCTGCTACTGGCTCATCGTCACCGCAATTTACCTGTTCTGCACCTTCGGTCCGAACGGAAACGGTCAGCCGGGCACTCTGTGGTATATATGGGCGATAGCCGGCGTTCTGTACAGCGCGGCAGTCGCGTTTATGAACACAATAAAGCGCTCCGGGCGCACGAAGTGAGGACAACATATGCAGCGGTATATCATTGAAATATCAAATCTAAACAAGTCGTTCGGGGATGTGCACGCGGTGCGCGACCTGTCGTTCAATGTGCGTCAGGGCGAGCTGTTTGCCTTCCTCGGCGTAAACGGTGCCGGAAAGAGCACCACCATATCCATCATGTGCGGGCAGCTGAAAGCCGACAGCGGCAGCGTTAAGATCGGCTCGCTCGATACCGGCAAGGACATTGCCGAGATAACCCGCAGGCTTGGAGTCGTGTTTCAGGGCAGCGTGCTCGACAAACCGCTCACGGTGCGCGAAAACCTCGAAAGCCGCGCCGCGCTGTACGGCATAACCGGCAGGGCATTTAACGAAAGGCTTAACGAGCTTGCACGGCTTCTCGATTTCGAGGACCTGCTCGACAGAGGCGTAGGCAAGCTCTCCGGCGGTCAGCGCCGCAGGATAGACATTGCCCGCGCCCTGCTGCACAAGCCGGAGATACTCATTCTCGACGAGCCGACCACCGGACTTGACCCGCAGACGAGAAAGCTTTTGTGGGATGTCGTCCGCAGACTCCGTCAGGACGAGAAAATGACCGTTTTCCTCACGACGCATTACATGGAGGAGGCTGCCGATGCCGACTATGTCGTCATTCTCGACTCCGGCAGCATTGCCGCCGAGGGCACCCCGCTGGCGCTAAAAAACACCTACGCGGGCGACTTTATAACGCTCTACGGCATCGCTCCCGAGCGGCTCACCGCGCTGGGGCTCAAATACGAGCGGCTGCGCGATGCCTGCCGCGTAGAGGTCCCCGACACCGCCTCGGCAACTAAGCTCATCGTAGAGCACCCCGAGCTTTTTACCGATTATGAGATAACCAAGGGCAAAATGGACGATGTTTTCCTCGCCGTTACCGGCAAGGCACTTTCGGGAGGTGGGGACAAGTGAAAACGCTGTTTATCCTGACAAAGCGCGATGCAAAGCTGTTTTTCAAGGACAAGGGTATGTTCCTTTCCTCTCTGATAACTCCCGTTATTCTTCTCATTCTGTACATCAGCTTTCTTTCCAAGATATACCGCGAAAGCTTCGTTTCCGCGCTGCCCACGGGCTTTACGGTCTCCGAGAGCATCATCGACGGTGCCGTCGCGGGGCAGCTCGCCTCGTCGATTTTGGCGGTGTGCTGCGTGACGATCGCCTTCTGCTCGAACCTTCTTATGATACAGGATAAGGTAACGGGCTCCGTGCGCGACCTGACGGTGACGCCGGTAAAGCGCAGTGTGCTCGCCATGAGCTATTTTGCGGCGTCCGCCGCCGCCACGCTCATCGTGTGCCTTGTCACCTGCGGACTCTGCTTCCTGTACATAGCAAGTCAGGGCTGGTTTTTAAACGGCACCGATATTGCGCTGATCCTGCTTGATGTTTTCCTGCTGACATTGTTCGGAACGGCGCTCTCCTCCTGCCTGCACTATTTTCTCACAACGCAGGGACAAATGTCCGCCGTCGGCACGCTCGTAAGCGCCTGCTACGGCTTCATATGCGGCGCATATATGCCCATGTCAAACTTCAGTGAGGGTCTGCAGAAGGTGCTCGGCTTCCTTCCCGGCACCTATGCGACGAGTCTTCTGCACAACCACTGGATGCGCGGCGCTCTCGACGCTATGGAGGAAAGCGGCGTTCCGGCTCAGGTCATCGACGGCATACGCGACGGAGTTGATATTAACATTTACTTTGCCGATAAGATGGTTTCCGAGGGTACAATGTATGCTGTGTTAGTGGGCGCTGTTGTTGTAATAACCCTCGCCTACATGCTTATAAATGTATTATGCAAACCGAGGTATGGTGACAGATAATGAAGGATTTTATTCTCGCCGCCGCACCGTGGGTACTGTGCGGCATAAGCATAGCTCTGCTTGCGGCAAAGGGCGCTTCTAAGAAAAAACTCAGCGCCGGTGCATCGGCAATAATGCTCCTCGGCACTGCGCTCGGCGCGGTATACCGCACAGCGCGCTCAACCGCCTGACCGGTCTTGTGCTTTTTCTAACCGTCCCGTTTATATGACCCCCTGCTTTTACATATTTCGCGCTTCCCGTATGTCTGCTGGCAAGTATCGCTGCGACGGACGATCTATCAAAACGCTAATACAACGCCGCGAAGGACGGCAAAGCGCTCGACACGGCGCTTTACGCCCTTTGCCGCGAGGAATAAAAGGAGACTGCAAATGTTAGACATCAAAGGACTTACAAAATGCTATGTGGAAAAGAAAGCCGTTGACGACCTCTCGCTGCACATAGCCCCCGGCACCATCTACGGCTTTATCGGTCACAACGGCGCGGGCAAAACGACGACGCTGCGCTCCGTGGCGGGCATCCTCGATTTTGACGAGGGCGAAATACTCATAGGCGGACTTTCCATCAAAGCAGACCCCATCGGCTGCAAAAGGCAGTTTGCCTACATCCCCGACAATCCCGACCTTTACGAGTACATGACGGGCATAAAGTACCTCAATTTCATTGCCGATATATTCGGCGTAGGCAGCGAGGAGCGCCGCGAGCGCATTTCCAAATATGCCGATCTCTTTGAGCTGACAAATGACCTTGCCCAGCCGATTTCCGCATACTCGCACGGAATGAAGCAGAAGCTTGCGATAATCTCGGCATGGCTTCACGAGCCGAAGCTCGTCATCATGGACGAGCCCTTCGTCGGACTTGACCCCAAGGCCTCGCACATTCTCAAGGGCATGATGCGCGAATTGTGCGACAACGGCGGCGCGATATTCTTCTCCACCCACGTTCTTGAGGTGGCGGAAAAGCTCTGCGATCAGGTCGCTATCATAAAGGGCGGACGGCTCATTCGCTCGGGCACGATGGCGCAGGTCAAGGGCGATGACAGTCTTGAGGAGGTATTTCTCGAGCTGGAGGACACGTCATGCTGAAGATACTTCTCAAAAAGCAGCTTTACGAGCTCAACTACACGTTTTTCTACGACCGCAAGCGCGGCAAGGCACGTTCAAAAGCCACGAGCATAACCTACATCGTGCTCTACGCGCTGCTGATGATCGTCGTCATCGGCGGAATGTTTGCAGGGCTATCCGCAATGCTATGCTCCCCGCTCACGAGCATCGGGCTCGACTGGCTGTATTTTGACATAATGACGCTTATGGCGCTGCTGCTGGGCGTTTTCGGCGGCGTTTTCAATACATATTCGAGCCTTTACAAGGCCAAAGACAACGACCTCATGCTCTCGCTGCCCATACCGACGCGCTATATACTCATAACGCGGCTCTTGGGCGTTTACATAATGGGGCTCATGTTCAGCGCCGTTGTCATAGTCCCCGCCGTGATCGTGTATTTTGTCGTTGCAAAGCCCGCGTTCGCCGGAGTTGTCGGCTCTATAATGCTCGTTATCCTCGTGAGCGTATTCGTGTTCATTCTCTCCTGCGCACTCGGCTGGGTGGTCGCAAAGGTATCTTCGAAGCTCAAAAGCAAGTCGCTCATAGTCGTAGTGCTGTCGCTGGTGTTTTTCGGTCTGTACTATTTCGTCTGCTTTAACGCCTCCGAGCTTTTGCAAAAGCTCATTTTGAACGCCGCGGGCATAGGCGAGAGCATCAAAGGCTCTGCCTATATTCTCTACGCCGTCGGGCGCTGCGGCGCCGGCGACTGGGCATCGCTCGGCATCGTTACGGTCTCGACCGCCGCGCTGCTGGCGCTTACCTACTATGTGCTCTCCCGCAGCTTTATCAAGATCGCCACGACGCCCGACAAGGTCGCAAAGCGCGAATACCGTGCGCAGACCGTCAAAATGCGCAGCGTATCCGCCGCGCTTCTTTGGCGTGAGTTTCGCAGGTATCTGTCGAGCCCGACCTATATTCTCAACTGCTCGCTCGGCACGGTGTTCATGATTTTCGTGGGGGTGTTCCTGCTCATAAACGGCGGCGAGCTCACGGAGCTTGTCGAATATCTTCCGTTTGCGGATGGCTTCATGCCCGTCATACTCACAATATTCGTATGCATCATAAGCTGCATGAACGACCTCACCGCGCCCTCCGTTTCCCTTGAGGGCAAGAGCCTTTGGATAGCACAAACGCTGCCGGTCGCACCGAAAGCGGTGCTTTGGGCAAAGCTAAAGCTGCATATGCTTCTGACCGCAGTGCCGGAGCTGTTTTTATCCGCCTGCGTCTGCATCGTGCTGAGACCCGACGCCGCGCTCTGCGCGCTGTGCCTCATTTTCCCTGTCGTGTTCACGGTCTTTAACGCCGCCCTGGGGCTTATAATTAACCTCAAGCACCCGAATTTCACATGGCAGACCGAAACTGCGGCGGTAAAGCAGGGCGAAAGCGTAATGATAGCGATCTTCGGCGGCTGGATAATCGCGGCGCTGCTCGCAGGAATCTATTACCTTCTCTCGTCAAAGCTCGGCGCAGCCGCATTTCTGGCGCTGGCATCGGTGCTGTTTGGCGCTGCTTCCGCATGGGAGCTTAAATGGCTCGGCACCCGCGGAAGCGAAATTTTCAGGTACCTGTGATATGAAGAAGACCATATATACTCTGCTTAGCATCGCCTGCGCCTTTCTGCTCATTGCCGCGGCAATATTCCTCGGAATAATCATCGGCGACAAGTCAGCCGGCTCATGGATGCTCCCGTCGGCTATCGGATGCATCGTGCTTTCGAGCCTTTTCAACATAATCCGCACAAGGCTTAAATAACAAAAACTCCGTATGGAAAAACCATACGGAGTTTTTATTGATATAGTTTACGGGAACCGATCACATACCGCCTTACAGTCCGTAGAGCTCGGACAGCTTTTTGAATGCGGGAAGCGAATTTTTCGCTGTCTGCTCGGAAACGCAGTAGGCAAGGCGCGCATAGCCGGCAACGCCGAAGCTGTCCGAGGGAACGAGCATTATCTCAAACTGCTTTGCCTTTTCGCAGAACTCCGAGGCGCTGTCGCCCTTGGGAGCCTTTACGAACAGATAAAACGCACCGTCGGGCTTTACGCACTCAAAGCCCATACCGCTGAGCTCGCCGTAGAGCAGATCGCGGTTTTTCTCATATGTGCTGAGATCGGGCCGGACATCGGCGCAGGCAGCCAGCATATTCTGCATAAGGCTCGGCGCGCACACATAGCCCAGCGCTCTGCCTGCTCCGCAAACGGCGGCAAACACCGTTTTGCCGTCCTCAACGCACGGCGGCACCATGATATAGCCGAGACGCTCGCCGGGGAGTGAAAACGACTTCGAGTAGGAATAGCAAACTATCGTATTCTCGTAAAAATTCGGCACGAACGGCACCTTGGCATCGCCGTAAACGAGCTCGCGGTAGGGCTCATCGGCAATGAGGTAGATGCTCTTGCCCTGCTCCTCCTCGGCAACCTTGAGGATCTTTGCCATAACTCTGAGCGTCTGCTCGCTGAGAATAGCGCCCGAGGGGTTATTCGGCGAGTTTATTATAACTGCCGCAACGCCGTCCTCCACGGCTGCCTCAAACGCTGCCATGAACGGCTGCATATCCTCTCCCGCGGGCGGCACAACGACGAGCTCGGCGCCGGCGGCAGCCTCGGCAAAAACGCGGTATTCGGGGAAAAACGGTGCGAGCACCGCGACCTTTTCACCGGGGCGCACCAGCGCCGCGAGCGTTATCGCGAGCGAGGACGACGCACCCGAGGTGAGGTAAACGCACTCGGGCGGTATAGCATATCCCGCGCGCTCACTCTCCTGTGCGGCGGCGGCAATGCGGGCGTTCATTGCGCCCGGAGCCGCGGTGTAGCCGTGCAGAGCAAGGCTGTCGCTGCTCTCAAGAAGCTCGATGAGCGTGTTTTTGACCTTTTCGGGCGCGGGAGTATTGGGGTTTCCGATGCTGAAATCGAAAACATTCTCGCTACCTATCTCGCTGCGGCGGGCATCGGCATAAGCGGCAATATCGCGTATTGCCGAGCCGCTCTGACCGAGCTTGAGCATTTTTTCTGCTATCATGGCTTCCTCCTTATCTCAGATCGGCGAGCTCATATATGAGCCGCTCCGTTTTGTCCCAGCCGAGGCAGGCGTCGGTTATGCTCTTGCCGTAAACGCCGCCGTCGGGCTTCTGGTTTCCGTCCTCGATGTATGACTCTATCATCAAGCCCTTTACCATGCGGAGTATATCATTCGAGTGGCGCGTGCTGTGGAGTATCTCCTTTGCTATGCGCGGCTGCTCGTCCCACTGCTTTCCGGAGTTGGAGTGGTTGGTGTCGATAATGACAGCGGGATTTTTAAGCCCTGCCTTGTCGTACAGCTCGCACAGGAATTTTATATCCTCGTAGTGGTAGTTGGGTATCGTTCTTCCGTATTTATTGGCACTGCCGCGCAGGATAGCGTGAGCAAGCGGATTGCCCTTGCTGTTTACCTCCCAGTTGGAGTAAACGAAGGTGTGCGGATGCTGGGCGGCGGTTATGGAGTTCATCATTACCGAAAGATCTCCGCTGGTCGGATTTTTCATGCCGACGGGAATATCGAGCCCGCTCGCCGTAAGGCGGTGGAGCTGATTTTCAACAGAGCGCGCACCGATGGCGACATACGACAGCACATCCGACAGGTAATGGTGGTTTTCCGGATACAGCATCTCGTCGGCGCAGGAAAAGCCGGTCTCTGCGAGCACCTTCATGTGCATTTTGCGAATGGCTATGAGACCGCGCAGCATATCCGGCGAGCTGTTGGGATCGGGCTGGTGGAGCATGCCCTTGTATCCGTCGCCGGTGGTGCGGGGCTTATTCGTGTAAACGCGCGGCACGATGAGTATTTTATCCTCGACCTTGTCCTGCACCGTTCTCAGGCGCGAGATATAGTCGAGCACCGAGTCCTCACGGTCTGCCGAGCAGGGGCCAATCACGAGCAGCAGCCGGTCGTCCTCGCCGGTAAATAGCTTTTTGAGCGCAAGGTCTGTCTTCCTCTTGTACTCCGACAGCTCCTCGGTTATGGGGTACATATCCTTTATCGCCTGCGGGGTCGGCATTTTTCTCTTAAATTCCATATTCATGACTCATCATCCTCTTGTTTAACATCAAAGTATTTTCTGCGCTCGGTGGAAAGGCGCATCATTTGCCGTATCGTCTCGCGGTCGCCGTTTGCAATGCTGTCGCGCATAAGCGCAAACTTTTCCGAGAAAAGATCCATCTGCTCAACGAGTACATCGCGGTTCAGCAAAAACAGCTCGCTCCACATCTCGTCGTTTATCTTCGCAATGCGCGTTAAATCGCGGAACGAGTCGCCCGTGTAATCAACAAGATGGTGCGAATCCTTGCACACCATGAGCGACACCGCTATGCAGTGCGCAAGCTGCGAGAGGAAGCCTATCATTTCATCGTGCTTTTCGGGAGTGAGCTCGGCTATCATTCTGAAGCCCATCACTCGCCCGAGGTCCTTGCACAGCTCTATCGCCTCTGGCGTGTTCCTATCCGTTGGGGTCACTATGTAGTTTGCACCCTTGAATATCTCCATACGCGCATTTTCAACGCCGCTGCACTCGCGTCCTGCCATGGGGTGCGCGCCGATATACTCAAGGTCGGGTCTGAGCATAGCCTGTATCTTATAGATAATGCTGCATTTAACGCCGGTCACATCGCTTATGACAGCGCCCGACTTTATATACTGCTGATTATTCTCTATCCACTCGACAAACGCGTGGGGATACATTGCAAATATCACAATGTCAAACTGTCCGATATACTCGGGGTCTATAACGCTTGTGCCGTGCTTTATTATCCCCTGCTTTAACGCATAGTCTATAGTCTCCTGCCGTCTTGCGACCGCGCCGACCTCAAAGCCGCACGCCGTGAGCGCCTCGGCATAGCTGCCGCCCATGAGTCCGAGACCGGCAATGAGTATTTTTTTATCCTTACTGAGCTTCATCTGTAACCTCCAATCCAAGCGATGTGAGCACCCCGAAAAAGTCAGGATAGCTCTTGCTCACCGCCTGAGCGTTTTCGATAGTGCCGCCCGTTATGCTCATTAGCAGCGCAAGCGCCATTACTATACGGTGGTCGTTGTGCGAGGAAAGCGCGGTCTCCGGCGCGTGAAGCGTACCCGGCAATATGCGCACGCTGTTTTCGCCCAGCACCGTTTCTATTCCGAAATGCGAAAGGCAGTCAGACATAACCAAAGCGCGGTCGCTCTCCTTTATCCTCAGTCTGCGCGTTCCGGTGAACACCGCGCCGTTCCCCTTTGCAGCAGCCGCCGCGAAAAGCACCGGACCGAGGTCCGGGCAATTTGATATATCAAGCACCGCCTCCGATGCTTCAAGCGCCCTGAGATACTCAAGGCACACCCTGTCGCCCTGAATGCTCTCGGCATTGAGCCCATTTACCTTCACGCTGCCGCCGACGGAGTTAAACGCATACAGCGCCGCGGCATTCGACCAGTCGCCCTCGACCGCCGTCGTTTGAGTCCTGTATTCCTGCCCGCCGAATACGAAAAAGCGGTTCGGCTCGGTTTCGGTTATTTTTATACCGAAGCTCTTCAGCACCGCGCAGCTTATATCTATATATGCCCTGCTCTCGACTGGCGGGAGCACCGTTATAACGCTGTTGCCGGACAGCAGCGGCAGGGCGAATAGAAGCCCCGTCACAAACTGACTGCTGACATCCCCGCGCAGGGTATACTCCCCGCTTTTGAGAGCACCCTTCATCGTTATGCCGGCGGGGTCTTTTTCAATCTCTATCCCCTTTTCACCGAGAAGCTGCTCGTATATTCCGATGCCGCGCTCAAGAAGTCGGGGCGTTCCCTCGAACCGCACATTTGCACCGGTGAGCGCGGGCGGTATCATAAACCGCAGTGTGCTCCCGCTCTCGCGGCACCTAAAAACGGCATTTTCGGGGGTCAGCCCCGCTCTGCCGGTTATGGTCACCGTATCGTCGCGCTTTTCATACCTTGCGCCGAGAGCTTCTATGCAGTCGAGCGTTGCGAGCATATCCTCGCTGTCGGAAATTCCTTTTATAACGCTTTCACCGTGGGCAAGAGTTGCACATATCATCATGCGGTGGGCAAAGCTTTTTGACGGCGGCGCACTGACCTCGCCGCAAAGCCTCGACGGGCTTATCTTAACCTTCATTTTTCTCTCCGATATACCGAATAAGGTAGTCTATCGCTTCGGTGTACCCCGCAAATCCGTGTCCGCATATGGTTTTTACGCAGGCGGCTCTGACATAGCTCACCTGACGGAAGTCCTCGCGCTCGGACACCTCGGAAATGTGCACCTCCACCGTGGGTATGACGACACCCTTTACGGCGTCCGCTATCGCAACGGAGGTGTGCGTATATGCCGCGGGGTTAAACACAATTCCGTCAACGCCGGAGAAATACGCCTTCTGTATCTCGTCAACGAGGCTGCCCTCGTGGTTAGACTGGTAAAACTCTACCGCAACGCCCTTATCCTGTGCATGGGCGGCAATGAGCTCAAGCAGATCCTTATAGCTGTCGGAGCCGTATATCTCCGGCTCTCTTATGCCGAGCATATTTATATTCGGTCCGTTCAGTACGAGAATTTTCATTTTTTCAGCTCCTTCAGCACCTCGCGCGCCTCCTCCTCGGGAGTCTTGTTCGCATCGATGGTTATCTCCGCTGCCGCTCTATATATCTCATAGCGCTCGGCATAGAGCTTATCGAGCGCGCTGCGCTTGGACGCAAGCGGTCGGTCGTCGGTTGCAATGAGATTTTCCGGCGCTCTGTCGAGGAAAACGATAACGCCGTTACGCTTGAGCGCCCTTATATTATCCCTGTCGAGCACCGCGCCGCCGCCGGTTGCGATTATCTTGCCGCCGGTCGCGGCAAGCTCGGCGATAGTCTCTTTTTCTATTTTTCTGAACTCCGCCTCGCCGTGCTTTGCGAAGAACTCGGCTATGGGCATGCCTATCTTTTTAACTATGTGCTCATCCGTGTCGCACAGCTCGCAGCCGGTCATTTTGCTCAGAGGCCCGCCCACGGTGGTCTTTCCGCTCGACGGCATACCGACGAGAGCTATATTGCGCTTTGCGTTTCTCACGCTCAGAAACGCTTTGCTCACCAGCGTCTCGTCCAGCGGAATATCCTGAAACACAGCCGCAGCGTGCACCGCCTGTGCCGAGAGCATATACAGTCCGCCCTCGGCGGCAATGCCCCTCTCCTGCGCATCTAAAACGAGGTTCGTCCTCAGCGGGTTATATATCGCATCGAGCACTCCGCAGAGCTCGGGAAATGCCGAAATGTCAATGGGTCTGCCGTCCTGCTTGGGGTACATTCCCGCGGGGGTGGCGTTTATTATCACCTGTGCATCGCTGTGCTCGGAAACAGCCTGCTCATAGGTAAGGCTGCCGTCGCGCCCCGTGCGCGAGACATAGTGAACGCTCTCGCAGCCCATGTATTCTGCCAGCGCGTGAGCTGTTTTTGAAGCGCCGCCCGTGCCGAGGATGAGCACCTTTTTGCCTTTCATGTCAACGCCTGTGTGCTTTGCAAGAGCAAGCATTCCGGCAAAATCGGTGTTGTCGCCGATGAGCCTGCCGTTTCGGTTCACTATAGTGTTGACTGCGCCGATGTTTCTTGCCGTTTCCGTTATCTCGTCGAGATACGGCATCACAGTCTGCTTATAGGGTATGGTCACATTTATCCCGCAAAAATCGCGGTTTTTAAGGAAGTCGCCGAGCTCATCAGGTCTGAGCTCGTGCAGCTCGTATTCATAATCGGCTATCTGAGCATGTATCTCGCAGGAATAGCTGTGGGTCAAATGCTCACCGATAAGTCCGTATTTCATGGGTTAACTCCTTTCGTAAGCACATCGGTGCCATAGCGTTGGCTGAGCATATCGCATACGCACAGCGCCGTAACGCTTGACAGCACCGGACATATGCGCCGGATTATCGCCGGATCGTGCCTTCCGTGTATGCTCAGCTCCGCATTTTCGTTTTTCAGAAAATCCACCGTATCCTGCGGCTTGGCTATCGACGGCGTGGGCTTGACCACACAGTCAAATATGATTGGCATACCGTTTGTGATTCCACCGTTTATGCCGCCGTTATTGTTGGTTTTCGTTATGATCGTACCGTTATCTACGCAAAATGTGTCGTTAGCCTCGCTGCCGCGCATAGCGCCGAGCTTAAAGCCCGCGCCGAACTCGATGCCCTTCACGGCTCCGATGCTGAACACCGCGTGGGAGATCATGCTCTCAACGCTGTCAAACCACGGCTCGCCAACGCCCGCAGGTACGCCGCAGACAACGGTTTGCGTAACTCCGCCGATGCTGTCGCCGTCCTTACCTGCATCGAGTATGCGCTGAGCCATCTCGCTGCCGCACGCATCATCGAGCACCGGAAAGCTCTTGGCGTTTAAAAGTGCAATGTCCTTTTCAATATCGTTAAGCTCGCGGTCGTGCACGCCGCCGCAGCTGAGAATATGCGTTCCTATGCTTATCCCGATGCTCTCGAGCGCAGGAACGAGTATGCCGCCGGCTGCAACGATCGCAGCCGTAACGCGCCCCGAAAAGTGACCTCCGCCGCGGTAGTCCTCATTCCCGTGATACTTGCACCATGCCGAGTAGTCCGCGTGAGCGGGGCGCGCCACGCCGTAGCCGTAATCCACACTACGGGTGTTTTCATTGGGTATGACTATGCAGATCGGCGTTCCTGTGGTCTTATCGTTAAACACGCCGCTGAGTATCTCAAACTTATCCTCTTCCCTGCGCGGAGTGTCAAGCGCTGAGGAGGGACGGCGGCGCGCAAGAAGCTTTTCCATCGCATCTCGGCTCACCGGTATTCCTGGGGCAAGCCCGTCTATCACGCAGCCGACCGCCGCGCCGTGGCTCTCGCCGAATATCGTAAGGCAAACGCTCTGACCGAATGTATTTTTCATCATTTAGTCCTCCAATCGGTTGAGCACCTCGTCCGCGCTCATGCGCCGAAGCTCAAACGAGCCGATCTTATCCACGCAAACGCAGCTTATGCCGTCAGTACCCATTTTCTTATCGTGCTTGAGGTACGGCATGAGCTCTGCGGCACTCTGCTCTATTTTGTACGGCAGCCCATATTTTTTGAGCACATTCTCTATGCGCAGAGCAGCCTCTTTCCCGCTCATGGGCATCATGCCGAGCGCGACGCACTCGCCGTGCAGCAGCCTGCCTTCATTAAAGCTCTCAACGGCGTGACCGATCGTGTGCCCGAAATTCAGAACTTTTCTCAGTCCCGTCTCGCGCGGGTCGAGCTCCACAACGCTCTTTTTTATAAGCAGCGCGCGGTGTATGATCTCCGGAAGGTCCCCTGTGAGATCGGCGCTGTTTTCAATGATAGAGAAAAGCTCTGCGTCGTTCGTTGCCGCCATTTTTATCGCTTCCGCAAGCCCCGCCATGAGCTGGCGGCGCTCAAGCGTTTGCAGCACATCGGGGTCTATGATGACCCTTTTCGGCTGATAAAACGCGCCGACGATGTTTTTAACGCCGTCTAAGTCTATCGCGGTCTTGCCGCCTATGGACGAATCGACCTGCGACAGAAGCGTGGTGGGGATATTGTAAAAATCAACGCCGCGCATATAGCAGGCCGCCGCAAAGCCGCTGAGGTCGCCCACAACGCCGCCGCCCACTGCGACAACGCAGTCGCCCCTCGTAAACGAGGCGTCCAGCATTGCCGACAAAAGGTGCCTGAACTCGTCAAAGCACTTGCTCTGCTCGCCGCGGGGTATGGTGACTATCTTTGGCGACGCGCACTGCGCCGCAACGGTCTCCGCATACTCTGGCGGCACTCCGGTGTCGGTCACTATGAGCGCTTTCCGCTCGAGATTCAAGAGCTTTCCGCCATTTTTGATCGCTCCTGACTCGAGAACAATATCATAATCCCATGTATCGGTGCTTACGGGGATGAGCATTCAGATCACTCTCCGATTTTAAGATTTGAGTAGTAGGTGCCTACGAGCTTGAGCTTTGCGCATATCGCGGACAGCTCGCGCAGCATATCCCTGCCGTTTTCGTTGTTTATGTTGCCTTCCGCCTCGATGTAGAAGAAGTAATTCCACTGAAGGTCCTTCATCGGGCGTGAGCGGAGGTTTCGCATATTGAAGCCGTGCGCGCCGATGATGTTTAGCGTCTGCGCGAGGGCTCCCGCCTCGTTCTGCACGGTGAACACGAGGATGAAGCTCTCCTCATCGCGGCGCGAGGACGGCGACGGACGGTTCTGCGCTCTCGAGAGCGCGGCAAAGCGGGTGGTGTTATTCTTGCTGTCGTTTATGACCTTGTCGAGAACTCTCAGCCCGAAAATGTCCGAGGTCTCGTCCGAGGCTATCGCGGCAACGGTTTTATCGCCGCTTTCCTTAACATACTTTGCCGCGAGCGCGGTGTTTGAAAACGCCCGAGTCTCGAAGCCGTGGCTGCGGATATAATCGCCGCACTGGTCGAGCGCCTGCTGGTGGCTGATGACCGTTTTTATGTCATCAAGCGTTGCTCCCTGAGCGCCGAGCAGATTGTGCGATATTGAAAGATCCACCACCTGATTTACGAACAGGTCGCCGGAGAAAATAAGGTCCATGACCGTTCCGACCTCACCGGCGGCGCTGTTTTCAAGCGGCAGCACAACGCAGTCGTAGTCCCCGCGCTCTACCGCCTTGTAAGCGTCGGCAAAATCGGAGAACGCGACAAGCTGCGCCTCGGGGAACATTTTCTTTGCCGCTATGTGCGCATAAGCGCCCTCAACTCCGCAGTAGGTAACGCGCATTCCGTTTAAAAGCTGCGACTGATACTCGCATGAAAGGTCTATCGTTTTTTTAAGAAACTGCACATAGTACGACTCTATTGCCGCATCGCTTATAAGCGAACAGTTGCGGTTTATGAGCTCCTGCTCGCGCACGACATCCTTAATGGAAAGACCGTGCTCGCGCTTGTAGTCCGCAATGCCGGAGCACAGGCTCATACGCTTTTCAAACAGCTCCGCCATCTGGGCGTCTATACGGCTTATCTCTTTTCTGGCTTCCTGAAGTTCATTCATGTTCTGTACCTCTGCAACTAAGATTTATTCAAATAAAAAACGGTTCCTTTTTGGTAAAGGAACCGCATTCAATGACAATTATTCGCCGCATCGCACGGCGTTATTCCGGTGCATCGATGTCCTTTACCAAGCGGGTCTGCTCCAGCCGAAGCAATAAAAAGCGCAGTACGAATAAAAT
>SFLE01000053.1 GCA_004553495.1 Clostridiales bacterium
CGCTCGATATTGATTTTCAGGGTATCGAAGCTAAAATCAATATTACGGATAGCCGAGTCAATCACTGCGATTGTGCGGTGATGTTCCGACCGTGCTATGCTGTCGCTGTTGAGCGACTTGTTATTGACGGCTTCTTTGTGGGAGCGGCAACCGCCCAGGAAGGTGGTTGCGGCGATAACAAAGAGTAAAATGGAAGTGCGGAAGCGTATCATAAGGCGGCGTATTCTTTAGTGGCGTCGAAAGACGGACAGGCTTTGTTGGCAAAATCGCGGTGGCCGTGAATAGCGGCGACCGTGTATTTTGCTTTCAGTTCACGAAGCAGCTTGACGAGCGCAGCGCGTTGAGCGTCTGTCCGGGTATCTTTCGGCGTCTTGCCGTCAGATGCGCAGCCGCCGATGTAGCACACACCTATGGAGTGCGCGTTGTGACCGGTGCAGTGTGCGCCGACCCGGTCTTCAGGACGGCCACGATGAACTGAACCGTCACGATAAATCACATAATGATAGCCGATGCAGCGGAAGCCACGCTGACGATGCCAGGCGTCAATCTGTTGGACGGTGAAGTCCTTGCCCTCCGGCGTAGCAGAGCAATGGACGATGATTTGGTTAATCTTTCTCATGGTCTTTGTATTTATAGTGATAGTCGATGCCGAACAATGCTCCGGCGAAAGTCAGAATTTCGCCGAAGGCAACGAGGACGGAGTTGTGGATTTCGCCCGACGGGGGCAGAATGAACCCGGCAATCAGCAGGCCGCAGCCCACCGTAATGAGAAAAATTGCCGAGCAAAGCTGTATAGCTGATTTGTGGTTCTTAAAGTTCATACTTTGCTGCAATTTTATATTGTTAAACTATTGTATATGTGGATAAAAAGTATTACCTTTGTGTACTGACATGTGAAACCAAACTAATAGACCCGGATACCTCTCAACGATGTGAAACCAAGCTATTGAACCTGTGATACCTCTGTCGTATGCCGGATAGCCCTCGGTGCGATCCCTGTGCGTGGCTTGTTAGATAGCCCTCGGTGCGATCATGGCCGTTTACCAGATAGCCTCCCACCCCTCGGGGTGGGCGATCTGTTTTATAGGGGTATTACTTTCCGAAAACCCATGTTTTGGAAGCAGGGTCATAGATAAGGGCAAACTCGGCCAGTGTGCTGACGAGGTTAGCCGTCGTTATACGGCCTTTGCCCGGAGTTAACAGCTTGCCGAAGCCAATGGCGAAGCGCAGCCTTATCATTCTACGCTTGGTTTTATCGTTGTGGCAGACGAGCGAAACGCAACTGCGCCCCCATGCGACAGTCGGAGTGCCGTCTTGTTTGACGTGCTCAACGACCAGCGTTTCGGGACTGTCTGAATAATTGTCCGAAGGCATAGTAAACGTAGATTTGGCTGAGGTATTGAACAAGAATTTGTTGCCTTCAACCTTGACTGTATAGCAGGAACCGTACAGGTTCCAGCCCTTGCGTCGGCGACAATATTTCTTTGTGCCGAGAAGCGAGGACTCTTTCGCGGCGAAGCGATTTCGTTTCTGAGTGAGACGGAACAGGTATGGAACGTAGCCGTCCTGAAGGAGCTTTCGTGCTCCGATGACAAACAGACGGTCGCCCTCGGTCTGAACCGATATGGGCGTCAGACCGCCTGAAACAGTGCCGTCACCTGCCGAGCCTTTGAGGGCTGCAATCTCCGATTGAACTGCGGAAAGCAATTTCTCCAGTTCGGAGATTGATTTCTTGGCGCTGTTAAGGTCGATGACCTGCTGCGCCCGCATGGCACCGGCCCTTTCGGTCGTGGCCTGTTGGATGAAAAGTTCGGAGGACGCGGAAACGGCGCCGGTGGCGAGGTTTACCGTCGATTTGTTGGCATAGATGTGATTGCGGTCGGCCTGACCCTGCGAAAGTGCGGTGATGGCCTGACCTGCGGCCTTAAATCCGTCGAGCAACTTTGTGATGTTGCTGACGGTCTCTGACGTTCCGGCAGTGGCGAGCAAATCCACTATGCGCTGTAAGATGTAGCCGAGAGATTCGGGAGAAACTGCGTCCTTGGACTGCAGGGCGCGAAACTCGGTGATAATGTCGGTGAGTGATTTTGTATCAATAGCCATAACGATGCTGTTTTATACGGCAAAGTTATGGCTATGAATTTGCGTCCGAAAAGACACGAGAAGTACACTTAGAGAGTGACTGCGCGGCGCATGATGTCGGGATTGAGCGCGTTGGAGACTGCCCGGCAGAACTCCTGGCCGAGCGAGTCAGCATAGAATTCCTGAATGTTCATCACCGAGGCGAAGTATTTGCGAGAGAACCAGCGCTTGCGCTTGCGGCCATTGCTTTTTCCGATGTCGCCGGGATTCCCTCGCGGAGTATTGCGGCCTGTGCCGTAATCGACAAACAAACCGTATGTGTTGAACGCCTGTTCGAGATTAATGTCGATGAACTTGCCGTCGGCAGTCATCGAGATGCCGACCGTCGAGCGGTAGAGCGCCCCCGTGTCGACCGCGCCGAGGAGCGTGATTTGCTCGCGCCATATCTTAACCATCGTTGCATTGAAGGCAGTCACATACTTGCGTCTGGCTTCAAGCTGTTCGTTATCATTTCCACTCATCGGCATTGTATCTTAAATCGGTGTAGCAATCGACTGCGATTTGAAAATAAGCGCAGGCGCAGCCGGAGAAAAAGTAACGGTCAATCTCGTTGAACGTGATACGGGGGTCGATGTAAATGCAATTTTCTTCGAGCCTCGTTTTCTCCAGAATAAGCTGCGAGGCGAACTGCCGGAACAGTTCGCGCATGGTTTCCATGCACTCGGAGCGAGCTTCCATATCTTCGGCAGCGTGGCGCATGGCGAGGAAAACAGTTTTGACTCGCCGTGTCCTCGGCGTGTTATTGAGTTCCGTGTAGCCGTCGGCGATGTCGCTGACGCACACGAAAGCGGATGCCGTCTGCATCTGCGCCAGGGCTTCCTCGAAGCCCTCCAAGCCGCTGACACGGCAGAAGATGAAGTGCTCTTTTTGAGCAAGAATATTCGTGGCGGCGAGTCTTTCAAAGAAAGCAGCCGCATCCCATTGTCCGTAGTGTTTCATTTTGATTGGAGTTTGGCGTTGAGTTCCTTATACTCCCGTGCCTGGGCGTTAAGTTCAGTGAGGGCGCGGTGAGTATCGAGCGCGAGGACCTCGGCCTCTTTCGTGACATCGCCTTTGGTGAGGGCGCGGATTTGGGCGTTCATAGCGTCCTC
>SFLE01000054.1 GCA_004553495.1 Clostridiales bacterium
GTAGATGGCTGCAACCTCGGTGAACGCATAGCTTACATGCGCCGCCGCCTCGTTGCCGTCCATCGTCTTGTACTTTCTTGTCATATCTTTTCCTCCCAAAACTAATGGAATTCTAATAATTATACATTATATTATGTGCTTTGAGTTTAACACTAAAAAAATGCGATGTAAACCTTAAATTATTGCTTGTACTTTTTGAAATGGTGTATTATACTATTGTAGCAATTTTATAATTGCGCGTATTTTGATGAAAGGAGCCTTTCAATATGGTGAACATCAGCAATGAGCTTGGAAGTATAAGCATCACCAGTGAGGTCTTTACGAATATTGCCGGCGCTGCGGCGACGAGCTGCTTCGGCGTGAAGGGTATGGCAGGACGCAGTAAGGAAGGCGGCCCGCTCCAGCTTCTCAGACGCGAATCAATGTCAAAGGGCGTTATGACCCATCTTAACGACGACGGCACGCTTTCGCTTGAGCTGCACATTGGCGTTGACAACGGCGTTAATATAAGCGCCGTGTGCCGCAGCATCATAAAGGAAGTGCGCTACAAGGTCGCAAAGGCCACGGGCGTTCCCGTTAAGAGCGTCGACGTTTATGTCGACACTGTCATAGTCGGTTAATTACAGAGAAAATCCCTCCCGGAGGTGCTTTTGATTTGAGAGAATATTTAGACGCCGCGGTGTTTAAGGACATGATCCTCTGCGCTGACGCCGCGCTTGCTGAAAATACTCAGCAGATAAACGAGCTTAACGTTTTCCCCGTTCCCGACGGTGATACGGGTACGAATATGGGGCTTACGATGAACGAGGCCGCAGCCCAGCTCAGGAAAAAAGAGTTTTACGCAGTCGATGCCGTGGCCGACTGCGTTGCCGGTGCTCTCCTGCGCGGCGCGCGCGGAAATTCCGGCGTTATCCTGTCGCTCCTGTTCCGCGGCATATCCCGCAGACTCAAGGGCATGGAGACAGTCGGCGCGAAGGAATTCGCGGCAGCTATGGAGGACGGAGTTGACGCGGCCTATAAGGCGGTCATGAAGCCCGCCGAGGGCACGATACTGACCGTCGCGCGTATGGCGTCGGCCGCCGCCGTCGAGTATGCCAAGAAGGGCACGGATATTGAGGAGCTGCTCGAGACCGCGCTCAGGATCGGCAGCGAGGCGCTTGAAAACACCGTTAATCAGAATCCCGTTCTGCAGAAGGCGGGTGTTGTAGACGCCGGCGGCAAGGGCTATATCGTCATCTTCAGCGCCATGCTCGCATGCCTGCGCGGAGAGGTCAAGGCTCCGACGGCGGCTGTTCAGGCGAGCGTTATCGCAAACGAAAACAACGCGTTCGATATGTTCGGAACCGATGAGATAACCTATGCCTTCGATACCGTATATATAGTCCGCAAGAACGAGCCGAATGTCGACCTCACGCCGCTGCGCGCCTATCTTTCCAGCATCGGCGACTGCCTTGTTATCGGCGAGGACGACGAGGCGTTCAAGGTGCATGTCCATACAAATATCCCCGGTGAGGCGCTTACTAAGAGCCAGCAGTACGGTACGCTGGAGCTTGCCAAGATCGAGAATATGCGCACGCAGTATGACGATATAATGGCAGGCCGCAAGGCACAGACGACCGACGATCTTGAAAAGGTCGAGCAGGAGCTTGAAGCCGCCGAGGAGCTGCACGCGATACCCACTAAACGCTATGGCATAGTCGCCGTCTGCGCGGGCGAGGGCATCGCGAACCTGTTCAAGGAGCTCGGAGCCGACACAATCGTGACCGGCGGCCAGACCATGAACCCCTCGACCGCGGACATAATAAAAGAAATTAACCGCACCCCGGCAGAGATCGTGTTCGTTCTGCCGAACAATAAGAACATAATCATGGCAGCCGAGCAGAGCATTCCGCTTTGCGAGGATAAGACCGTTGTCGTTATCCCGACGAAGACCATTCCCCAGGGAATAACCGCGATGCTCAACTTCGATCCCGAAAGCGAGGTGTCCGACATCGTCGAGACGCTTACAGAGTCCCTTTCGGACGTTCACACGGCTCAGGTCACCTACGCTGCGCGTGACTCGGACTTTGACGGCTACGCCATCCACGCGGGCGAATACCTCGCGCTTTTGGACGGTAAGCTCATCGGCAGCTTTACCGAGATGCCCGCAATGCTTAATAAAATGTCCGAGGCGTTTACCGAGCTTGAGCCCGAGATCATCACCGTTTACTATGGCGAGGATGTGAGCGGGGAGGACGCGGAGACCACGGCCGGAACGATCGAGAAGGCGTTCCCCGACGCGGAGGTCACAGTCGTAAACGGCGGCCAGCCCGTTTACTACTACATGATATCGGTGGAGTAAATAATAAAACGAACAGCTCACGGCAGCGCGCTGCCGTGAGCTGTTTAATTATTTCGTTATACGCCGTAGGATATGACCTCGATAAGCTCTCCCGAGTATGCGTCGATGACCATGGTTGAATCGGCGAGAATGTCTCCGCCGTGCCCCTGAGAAGATAGAGTAACATCGCTGAATGTTATCACCCATGCGGGAGCATTTTGGAGCGTTCTGCCACTTTCGTTAATGACAGCCGACTCGTTATCGGTAAAGCTTGCAAGAATGGCGTTTACCGAGCTCGGAGCGGAGGAGACCATTGCCTCAAGGTGTTTTGACGCGACCGAGAGGGCTGCATCGCGGTCTATCATTGCGTTTCCGGAAGACTGTACGCTTTCTGCCGCAAGCTCCGCGACGGAAAAACCGCGGTCGGCGGGGTCGACTCTGTCGGTCAGCGCCCGCAAGGTTCCTGTAAGCGGAACAGACTCATCACAGACCGAAACGGTATCCAAAACCTGCTCCCGGCCGCTTGCTTTTGCTGCTTCGGGCTCTGCCGACAAAGCGTATGC
>SFLE01000012.1 GCA_004553495.1 Clostridiales bacterium
GGAGAAGGCGACCGCTTCCTACCTCAAGAAGGGTCAGGATGTTGTTGACATGAACCACAAGGCGATCGACGCAGGCGCTACCGCGTTTGTGAAGGTCGACGTTCCCGAGTACTGGAAAACTGCTGAGGACGAGGCTGACAAGAAGGTCTACGCGGGCCGTGAAAAGACCGTTGAGATGGTCAAGACCATTCTCGATCCCGTCGACAAGATGGACGGCGACTCCCTGCCTGTATCCGCATTCGTTTCTCACGCCGACGGCACCTTCGAGCTCGGCGCCTCCGCTTACGAAAAGCGCGGCGTTTCCGCCTTCGTGCCCGAGTGGACAGCGGAGACCTGCGCACAGTGCAACCAGTGTGCATTCGTCTGCCCGCACGCCACCATCCGTCCCTTCGCTCTCAACGAGGAAGAGGCAGCGGCGGCTCCCGAAAATGCCAAGCTCGTTGACTTCCGCGCCGGCAAGGGCAAGGGTCTTTACAAGTACACCATGGCCATTTCCCCGCTCGACTGCATGGGCTGCGGCGTTTGTGTAAACATCTGCCCCACCAAGTCCCTCAAGATGGTCGGTATGGAGAGCCAGGAAGATAAGCAGCCCGTATTCGACTACATGGTATCCAAGGTCAGCGAGAAGCCCGAGGTCAAGAACGACACGGTCATCGGCAGCCAGTTCAAGCAGCCGTACCTCGAGTTCTCCGGCTCCTGCGCGGGCTGTGCCGAGACCAGCTACGCCCGTCTCGTTACTCAGCTGTTCGGCGATCACATGATGATCTCCAACGCCACCGGATGCAGCTCCATCTGGGGCGGCCCGGCTGCTACCTCCCCCTACACCGTCAACAAGGAAGGCCACGGTCCGTCTTGGGCAAACTCTCTGTTCGAGGATAACGCAGAGCACGGTCTCGGCCTCTACCTCGGCCAGAAGAAGATCCGCGACGATCTCAAGGCTAAGGTCGAGAGCATAGCAGACAAGGTCCCCGAGGCTGCAAAGTGGCTCGAGACCTACAACGACACCGATGCAAACCAGGCTGCTGCCAAGGAGCTCGTTGCTGCACTTGAAAAGCTCGACTGCGGCTGCGACACCCGCGCCGCTATTCTGGCGGGCAAGGACTACCTCAACAAGAAGAGCTGCTGGATCTTTGGCGGCGACGGCTGGGCATTCGACATCGGCTTCGGCGGCGTTGACCATGTTCTCGCCTCCGGCGAGGATGTAAACATCTTCGTATTCAACACCGAGGTCTACTCCAACACCGGCGGTCAGGCTTCCAAGGCTTCGAACATCGGTCAGGTCGCTCAGTTCGCTGCAGCCGGCAAGGAGATAAAGTCCAAGTCCCTTGCCGAGATCGCAATGACCTACGGATATGTTTATGTTGCACAAATAGCAATGGGCGCTAACATGATCCAGACCCTCAAGGCCATCAAGGAGGCCGAGGCTTATCACGGACCCTCCCTCATCATTGCATACTCTCCCTGCGAGATGCACTCCATCAAGGGCGGCATGACCAACTGCCAGTCCGAGATGAAGAAGGCTGTCGAGTGCGGCTACTGGAACCTCTTCCGCTACAATCCCGCGGCTGAGACCGGCAAGTTCACCCTCGATTCCAAGGCTCCTGCGGGCGGCTACCGTGAGTTCCTCATGAACGAGGCTCGCTACAACCGTCTGACCCGCGAGTTCCCCGACCGCGCAGAGACTCTGTTCGAGCGCAACGAGGAGAACGCAAAGGCTCGCTACGAGCACCTGCAGCGTCTCATCGAGATGTACAAATAAGTAAAAGCCGAGAAAATGCGCAGTGTCGAAAGGTACTGCGCATTTTGCTTGGCTGATGGTATAAAATATGATTATGAAAATACGAAATGAGTGATATTCATGTCAAAGAAACTGGTCGCATACTTTTCCCCTACCGGCACGACAAAGGTGCTCGCGCAAAACCTTGCAGACGCGATAGGCGCGGAGCTTTTCGAGATAGTCCCCGAGGTTCCGTATAAGAGCGCCGACCTCAACTGGATGAACAGCAAGGCTCGCTCGACCGTTGAAATGAAGGATCCCAGCTCGCGTCCCGCAATCTCCGCTCTGCCGGATGTTTCGGGCTATGATACGATATTCGTGGGCTTTCCCATCTGGTGGTATGTCGCGCCTACCATTATAAATACATTCCTTGAGGGCTGCGACCTCGGCGGCAAGACCGTTATTCCCTTTGCCACCTCCGGCGGCAGCGGCATGGGCGAAACAAGCTCGCGCCTCAAGCCGAGCTGCGGCGGCGCAAAGCTCCTTGAGGGCAGGGCCTTCAGGAAAAACACCTCAAAAGCCGATCTCGCCGCATGGGTGCAGGGGCTTGAGTAATTGAATTTTCAAAGAAAAACGAGGCTCATCGAGCCTCGTTTTTCCATTCTGTACTTGTCAATATCTTCGCGCCTATGCGCTGCATATCCGCAAGATTTGCTTCCTGCACGGCATCGGACACCGACGAGGTGCAGTCGCTCAATATAACGACATCATAGCCGAGCGAGAGCGCGTCATAGCAGGTGGTTCTGATGCAGTTGGGGGTTGTCGTTCCGGCTAGGATCACGGTCTGCACGCCAAGTCTGCGCAGCACGAGGTCGAGCTCCGTTGCGAAAAACGCCGAAAAGCGGGGCTTTACGATAACGCGATCCTGCTCAAGCACCTCGAACTGCTCCGGAAACGCTCCGGATATGCGCTCATCGCAGGTCTCCGAAAGCGGCTTTCCGCCCTCTAACCAGAGCTTATAGCGTGTTTTCTCAACATCGCTGCCGTCTGAGCGATAGTGCCGCACAGCGTAAATTACCTGTATGCCGTTTTCATGGCAATGCCGCAGCGCATCCGCGCAGGCGGGCACCGTCGCAGCCGCCGACGGAATGCACAGCGGAGACAGCGGGTCTATAAATCCGCGCTGCATATCTATCATTATAAGAGCCGATTTTTTCATGGTCACCCTCCGATATTTTTCTCCGATATGATAATGCATCAGCGCGAAAAAGTAAAGATGTACTTAAAAATACCAGCGCATGATTGACTTATCACTATACATTAAATATAATGATAAAGATATAACATCCCCTTCGGTAAGCAAGGGACATGAAAAAGGAGAAGAGGACATGAACATTTTATCGCTGCTTAACAGCGCGCCGGTCTACGCCATATGCGGCGGGATAATCGCATTTGTTGCGATAGTCTGCGCCGTGTTTATGGTCAGGGCCTATCGCGCGGGGCTTGTAATGGGCATCGACAAAACGAAGCTCAAACGCGCCATAACCTCAAGCGCAACATTTTCGCTTTTGCCGAGCGTCGGCATTCTGCTCGGCGTTATCGCACTCTCCGGCAGCCTCGGCACACCGTGGCCGTGGCTCAGGCTGTCAGTTATCGGTGCGCTGCACTACGAAACTCAGGTCGCTCAGGCGGCAGCCGAGCAGGTCGGCATGAGCTCGCTCTCCGCCGCGGAGATGACTCCCTCCGGCTTTGCTACTATCGCGCTTCTGATGAGCATATGCATAATGTGGGGCATGGTGCTGTCGATATTCTTCAACAAGCGCTATCTCGGCAAGCTCGGCAGCGGCAAGAAGAGCTCCGGCGGCGCAGGCTTCGGCGACACCGCCATGACCGCAATGTTTATAGGTCTTGTCTCGGCATACATCGGCAGCTACATAGGAGGCTTCATCTCCGGAAACGGTCTGTTTTCGTTCTCCGGCAATTTCATGCCGCTGATAGTCGTTTTCGTCTCGGGTCTTGCAATGGCGGGCTTTATCTACCTGTCGGAGAAGAAAAATCTTGCATGGGTCGAGAGCTTTTCCATAGCCGGAAGCATGCTGCTGGGCATGGCTGCGGCGGTCATTGTAAAGCTGTTTATGTAAGGGGGGCAGGTCATGAATAACAACCATTTTGAAAGCTATAACAAGCGCACGCATACTATAGGCCGCATAAGCTCGGCGATAGTTCTCATAATGCTCGTCGGCGCGCCGTTTCTCATCGGCAAGGTGCTCGGAGCAATGCCCGATCTCGGTGCGGTTGGAAAGGCGTTTTTGTCCGTCGGTCTTGTGTGGACCGTGAGCAGCGTCGTCGAATTTCTCGTTTACACGCCCATGCTCGGAGCCGGAGGCGGTTATCTTGCGTTCATTACGGGCAACCTCATAAATATGAAGATCCCATGCGCCGTAAACGCGCGCGACATAGTCGGTGCAAAGACCGGCACCGCGGAAAACGAGATCGTCTCCACTCTGTCGATAGCCACCTCGTCGCTGGTGACCATAATCGTTCTGGCGCTTGGCGTTGCGCTACTCGTGCCGCTCCAGCCGGTCCTGCAGAGCCCCGCGCTTCAGCCGGCTTTTGAGAATGTCGTTCCCGCGCTGTTCGGCGCAATGGCGTACAAGTATTTCCGAGGAAATATGAAGATCGCCGCCGCACCTCTGGTGACGATGAGCATTCTGTTTATCCTCGTGCCCACGCTCACCGGCTCAACGAGCTTTATGATAATCCCCGCCGGTGCGATAGCGATAGGCATTGCATATAAGTTTTATAAGAAAGCCGGTGCAGGTAAATGAAAAAAGCAATAATTATTCCGGCAGCACTGCTGTCGCTGCCAGCATTCGCCGCGGTGCGCACGCTGCTCACCCCGAATAAGCGCTCGGAATACACGGCGCCCGAGGCGGACGATTACGCCCTCCGACTTGCAAAAAAGCTCTCGGCAATGGTTCGGTACGAGACCGTTTCGCACGCAAACACCGATGAGAGCGAGAAATTTCTTGGCTTCCACAAGGTGCTGGAGGAGCTGTTCCCTCTCGTGCACGAAAAGCTCGAAAAAACCGTCATCGACGGAAACCTGCTGTACCACTGGAAAGGCACCGGCGACGGTGCGCCCATCCTGCTCATGAGCCATCAGGATGTCGTGCCCGCAGAGGGCGAATGGGAGCACGAGCCGTTTTCCGGCGACATTGCCGACGGCAAGGTATGGGGGCGCGGTACCTCTGACACAAAGTGCTCTGTCATGGCATTCTTTCAGGCAGTCGAGGAGCTCCTCAAGCAGGGCTACACTCCGAAATGCGATGTCTACCTCGCCTCGTCCTGCACCGAGGAATGGGCGGGCGACGGCGCTCCCAAGATAGTAAAAGAGCTGCAAAGACGCGGCGTCGAGCTGTTCCTTGTATGCGATGAGGGCGGCGGCATAATCTCCGAGCCCATCGGCGGCGTAAAGGGCAATTTCGCCATGGTCGGCGTTTTTGAAAAAGGCAAGGGCGATGTGAAATTCACCGCGCGCTCGACCGGCGGTCACGCCAGCGCGCCCGCAAAGAATACGCCGATCGCAAGGCTTGCGGCATTCGTAAACGACATTGAAACTCACAACTATTTCCGCCGCGAGTTCCCGCCCGAGGTAGCCGCGATGTTCAATCGCCTGTCGGCTTACGCCTCGTTCCCGCTCAAGCTCGTTATGGGCAATCTCTGGCTGTTTGCGCCGGTGCTCAAGCCGGTGCTCGGCAGGATAAGCGCTCAGGCGGGCGCAATGCTGCAAACGACGATGGCTTTCACGATGCAGTCGGGCTCGGATGCCTGCAATGTGCTGCCGCAGGAGGCAACGGTCTGCGCGAATATGCGCTTTATCCCGCATCAGGGAGAAAAGGAAAGCCTTGAGATAGTGCGCAGGCTCGCACAAAAGCACGGACTCGAAATGGATGTCCTCCATTCCAACGACTATACCCCGTCGGTCGATATTAACGGCGAGGCATTCAAGCAGGTCGAGGAGGTCATCTCCGAGACCTTCCCCGGGCTTCCGGTTAGCCCCTATGTCATGACGGGCGCTACCGATGCGCAGTTTTATCAGCCCGTGTGCAAGAGCTGCATCCGCTTCGCGCCGGTGATATACGGTCCGGAGCAGATGAAGGGCATGCACGGGCTCAACGAGAACATCGAATATAACTGCCTCCCCGGTGCAGTGAGCTTTTATAAGAACCTGATCATTGCGCAGGAAAAGCGATAAACAAGCGAAAAAGTCCCGTCCGGCAGACGGGACTTTTTTGCGTTTTTCAATTAATCGAGCGTTCCGTACACGAAGTCCATTATTCTTACGAATATAGTGGCTGCCTGACCGCGGGTGGCGGTGTTATTCGGTCCGAAGCTGCCGTCGGGAAAGCCGGTTATTATTCCGAGCGAGGACATTACATTGACCGGAGTTTTGTAGTCGCCGAGAACCTGAGCGGCATCCGTGAAGCTTGACTCGGTGTCGAACTTATCGAGTGCATCGCCATAGATACTATCAAGCAGACGGTAGGCGAATGTTGCCATCTGTGCACGGCTGATGTTCTCATCGGCACGGAAGGTACCGTCGCTGTAGCCCTTTATTATATCGTTAGCCACACCCCAGCGAATTGCATCCCAGTACACGCTGTGGATCTTGCCGCTGTCGGAAAACGGCAGCGCAGACTTGTCGACATGGGGCTTGCCGCACATATTATAGAGCATCATTATAAACTGAACACGGGTGACATTGTTATCGGGACCGAAGGTTCCGTCGGGATAGCCGTTTATAACGCCTTCAAGATAGCATCTCAGTATGCTGTCATGGAACCAGCCCTGTATATCGGGGAACGGATCAGAGGGGTCGGCGAAGTGGATGACCACACCTACAAGGCCGTCGTTTAAGTCGCCGGCGTAGGTTTCTATGTTTTTCCACTGCTTAATGGAGCCTTCATAATATATGTTCTCCGTGGCAGTGCACTCGCCGAATGCATTCGTCCCTATTTTCTTGAGGCTCAGGGGCAGAGTTATGCTGGTAAGCGCCGAGCAGCCATAGAATGCGTTGTCGCCGATGGAGGTAACTCCGCTCTTAACGACAATGCTCTTTATGGCGCCCTTGTTCCACGCGGGCGTAGTGGTGCTGTACTTGTACATGTCGCCGGTGCCGGAAATGGTGAGTTCGCCTGTGCTCGAAAGCGTCCATGTGAGGTTATCGCCGCACTTGCCGGACGCAACGCCATCAGCGGATGCCGCGACCGGAAGCAGGGTGAACACCATGAGCAGCGCAAGAACGAGGCTTATTGTTCTTTTTCTCATAAACATTCTCCTTTTAGTCATTTATTTATTGTTTTACCGTTATTTTGATGATAACAGATGCTCTGCACGATTGCAACAGCCAAATATGCCGTTTAAAACGCTATTTAAAACGCTTTATAAACGGCGCGGAGCATGGTATAATAGTTGCATATACAAAAAAGGAGAACGGGAAATGAAAAAAGCTGCGAGCCTTATCCTCACAATATGCCTTGCGCTTACGCTGTGCGCCTGCGCGGACAACAAAAACGATGAGCCCGACGCAACTCCGACGATGCCGGCGGAGACGCTCGACCTTTCCATATACGCAAAGGAGGAGGGCGTTTTGAGTCAGGAGGTCTGGTACAACACCGACGGGCTCAAGTTCAGCACCGTTATATATGAATACGACGGCAGCGGCCGGCTCGTCAAGGAGCGCACTCTCGGAGTAAACGACGCTCCCGTCGGATACAAGCAGTGTGAGCGCGACGAAAACGGCAATGTGACGAGCATGATAAGCTATGTCGCCAACGGGCCGGAGGAATACTCCGAGGAATATCGCACGGTTTACGAATATAACGAGTCGGGGCTCAAAATGAAGGAGACTAACATGGTCGGCGACAGCGCCGCCTCGACTACGATGTACGCCTACGAGGGCAAAAACCTTGTGTCCGAAAAGCTGTACGAGGGCAGCGAGCTCGTTGCCGACTGCTCATACGAGTACGACGAAAACGGCAGACTCGTGAGCTCATCGCGCACGGATAACCTCGAGGGCAGCACGCAGGTCACAAGCTACACCTACGATGATAATGGGTGCGTTATAAGCGTTTCCACCTCCGTTGACGGCAGCGTTACCGGACGCACCGATTACACCTATGACGATAACGGCAACGAGCTCACCCGCAAGGATTACGGTGCAAACGGCGAGCCGGTGAGCTCCGTTAAAAGCGAATACAGCTATGACGAGCCGGGGAATATAATAAAATGCACCCGCACTCAAGGCGACGACGGTCAGGTCACGGTTATCGAATACAACTGGATGTACAGCAAGGGCTGAAGCGCGGCATAAATTCACAGTTTCTTGATATATTTAAGAAGTAATTGTGATAACATAAGCCATTGAAATATTATCGTTGTATCAAGGTGACATTTTGATGAGGGAAAAGTTTGAGCACTTCATGATAGGACGCTGCGGCATCGATCAGTTAAACCGCTTTCTGTCAATATTCAGCCTCGTTGTTATGATCGCTGCCGTTATTTTTAACGGCACGCGCGCATCGAGAATACTGTGGATAGTCGCGTTTGTTCTGGTAGTTATCGTCTATGCCCGTATGCTTTCCAGAAATCTTTACAGACGCAGTGTTGAAAACACCCAATATCTCAAATTCAAAATGAGCATAAGCGGCAAGCTTGAGATGATAAGAGTGCGCTGGAAGCAGCGCAAGGAATACAAGTTCTTTAGCTGCCCCTCGTGCCACACAACGCTGAGAGTTCCCCGTCACAAGGGTAAGATCAACATAGTCTGCAAAAAATGCGGCACCTCGTTCAGAGGAAAAACCTGATATGTTCGGATATGTGACCGCAAACCTCGATCAGCTCAGTCAGGAGCAGCGGGACAGATATAAGGCTTTTTACTGCGGACTGTGCCGTAGCCTCGGTCAGAGGCACGGCTTGCCCGCCCGCTTTACGCTGACATATGACATGACCTTCCTCGTCATGTTCCTGACATCGCTGTACGAGCCGTATCTGCTCAGCGGTCAAGAGCCGTGTCCGGGGCACCCGCTTTCAACGCGGCGGTTTCTCCAGTCGGATATAAGCGATTATGCCGCTGATATGAACATCGCGCTGGCATATCTCAACTGCATGGACGACTGGCACGACGATATAAACGTAGCGGCGCTGCTTTCGGCGCAGGTGTTAAAGAGCGAGTACAACAGGGTGTGCGCCGCTTATCCGCGGCAGTGCGGCGTTATCGCCGAGTGCATGGCTCGTCTCAAAAAAATAGAAGATGAACGCATCCAGTCACCGGATGCCGCATCGGAAGCTTTCGGCGATCTCATGGCGGAGCTTTTCGTTATGAAGGAGGATCGCTGGGAGGCTGATCTTCGCACCTTTGGGCGCGCGCTCGGACAGTTTGTGTATGTCATGGACGCGTGCATAGACCTTAAATACGACAAGCGATATTATAAATACAACCCCTTCGTTTACCTGTACGGCAGGCTCGACGAGCAGCAGCGGTTTCGGGGCATTCTCGAGCTTCTGCTTGCCGACTGCGTGAGGAGCTTTGAGCGGCTTCCGATAGTACAGGATGCGGACATAATAAAAAATATACTGTGCAGCGGCGTTTGGGCAAAGTTTGAGCAGCACTATGCCGCCTGGCATTGAGTAAGGAGCAGTACCGAATGGCACGGGACCCCTATGAAGTACTCGGCGTTTCGCGCAATGCGACCGACGAGGAGATAAAGAAGGCATACAGAGAGCTCGCAAAGAAATATCACCCCGACCGCAACCCCGGTGACGAGGAAGCGGCGCGGAAAATGAATGAGATAAACGCCGCCTACGACCAGATAAAAAGCGGCGAGGCCAACCGCGGCGGCTACGGAAGCTACGGCGGCTTTGGCGGTTTCGGCGGCGCTTACGAGCAGCCGCAGGAGCGCCCCGAGTGCCGCGCGGCGGTCAACTACATACAAAACGGCAGATACACCGAGGCGCTCACCGCGCTTTCGCAGGTGCCTCTGTCCGAGCGCGACGGACGCTGGTATTATCTCAGCGCGATCGCTAATATGCGGCTCGGCAAGAAGATCGAGGCGATGGAGGACGCAAAGCGCGCGGTAGAGATCGACCCCGACAACCCGATGTACCGCCAGCTTCTCAACAGGCTTGAAGGCAACGGGCAGTATTATCAGCAGTATAGCGGAAACTATAACAACTCCTGCTGCGTTTGCGATGATTGCTGCACAACATATCTCTGCTGCTCATGCCTTACCCCCTGGGGCGGCATGTGCTGCTAAAAAATCTGAGGCATTCGCCTCAGATTTTTTAATTCTTTATTACGCAAAGAGCTTTTCTATTATTTCATCGGCAAAGGCGTTGAGCGACGCGAAATCCACATGGGGATTATACACCCTCTCGAGCTCGTCATGATACTGCTTTGCGCGGGCAAGCCACTGCTGTGCTGCGGTGAGCAGCTCGCGCTCGTGCTTTTTCATCAGCTTGTGCTCATGCCTAAGCTGCTTTGGAGCTCCCCGCGCCGCAATTTCATCCAGCCGCACGCTGCGGTAAGCCGCGGAAGCATCCGCAGCCGACGCCCTTACAAATGCAGCGGAGCGCTCGGGAACGAGCACCGCGTCAAGCCTGTCGGGGCACAGCGGCGACGGGCAGACTATCGCATCGAAGCCGAGCGAGACCGCCTGCTCAAGCACCTGCCTGAGATATGCCTGCTCAATTCCGTAGCGGTCGTCGATGCAATATACTTGTTTACATAACTTATCTATGCTGTCATTGAGCACAAGCTCTCCCCGGCAGCTTATGCATCTTATGAACCGGCGCTTAACCCTTCCGGTTTTACCGCTCAAATTTCTTTTACCGAGCTCTCTATTGACGGCACTTTTGGCGCGAAGCCTTGCTTTTTCAAGCATTTCAGCGCTTATAAGCTCCGGTACATCCGCCGTTTCGAGATTTGCAGCAGCGGCAAGGTACGCATAAGCGACCTTATACATCTGCCTGTACCGCCTTGTATACTCCTCGATGCGGGCATCATATATGCGCTCGCAAAACTCGCCAAGGTTTACATAACATGAATTATATGCAAACTCCATCGGCTCCGCGGCGTGCGGCGCGGTGGCATCCATAAAGCCGATTTTGAGTTTGGGTATGTACACCGCGTCGAGCGATGCCGGATCGCCGGAGCACAGGACGGATTCGGTGTCATATCCCCTTTCGGCAGCGGCGGCTGCTACCTTACGCATGAAGCCGGATTTGCCGCCGCCCGCTCCGGCTTTTATCAGATACAGGTAGTCGCCTTTATCGCAGCAGAACTCATCGTAGAACGAGTAAAATCCGGCACCGGAATTTGCGCCGAGAAAGAAATCTACATTCAATTTGCCTCACCTCTGTGCATTTTATGCGGCAATTGACATCGTGGTGAATAGATGATAAACTAAGCTGTCATCTGATTTTTTGAGGTGGTAAAATGAAAAAATACATTCTGTTTGACTTTGACGGCACCGTGTTCGACTCCGCGGAGGGCATAACGAAAAGCGTGCAGTACGCGCTGGGCAAGATGGGCATAGCCGCCGAAACGAGCGAGCTTATGTGCTTTGCCGGTCCCCCGCTGGACGAGATGTTCTCTCTGCGCTACGGGATGAGCGAAGCCGATGCGCTCAGGGCGGTTCAGTTTTACCGCGAGCGTTACAAGCCGATCGGTTGGGCGGAGTGCACTCCGTTTGACGGAATGCACGAGCTGATGCTCCGGCTGCGCGAAAAGGGCGCAAAGCTTGCGATAGCCACGAGCAAGCCCCGTCATTTTGCGGAGAAGATACTCGAAAAATACGATATGACCGGCTGCTTTGACCTCGTCTGCGGCTCCGAGCTTGACGGAACGCGCGGTCAGAAATGGGAGGTCATCGAATACGCGCTGAGCACCTTCGGCATATCCCCCGACGAGGCGATAATGGTCGGCGACCGCAAATACGATGTTATAGGCGCTAAAAAATGCGGCGTTGACTGCGTTGGCGTGCGCTTTGGCTATGCCGAGCCCGATGAGCTTGAAAACGAGGGCGCTGTTTATGTCGCACAGGACGCGGACGACCTGTTTAATTACCTGACTAAATAGTAAATAAATAACTGACAGAGAACCTGTGCTGCCGAGTAAAGACTACCGCGCAGCGGTGGAGTTTGAGGGGTAGCGAAGCGGCGGCGCGGGAGTGAATGACATGCCGGGGGCATGTCAGAGCCGCGCCGTGACCGAGCCGCAGCGAGAAAAGACCCGCCTCAAAACTGAAACGACCGGCAGATAAACTCTGCCGGTCGTTTATTCTATCGGAAGCTGTATGACCTCAATATCCTTTTTTGCCGCATATCTCAGCGTATTTAATGTACCGCCGCTCATACCGTCGTAGCAGGCGATGAGCACATCGGAGTTATCCACCATGAAGCGATTTCGCGTGAACATACACGCCGGAGTGTACTGCTTCGACAGAACCGTTACCTCGTCGCAGCTTCGCAGTATGCGCTCGTACCGGCGGCGGTCCTGCTCGCGCCACGCATCAGCCTGTCCGGAATACGGCACGGCTGCCTGAAGCGTTATATCGCTGTGCATATTTTTAAGCTTCAGCACCGTTTCGGCGCAGTATGTGTCGCAGCCGAGCGCCATTCCGCATATGAAATGTGTTATGCCCGAATCGTAAACGGCGCTGATAACGGCGAACAGGCGCTGCTTAAATTCAACGCACCTGGGGTCAGATTCATTGTATCCCCATGGCAGCTTTGCCGGTCTGTGTCCGGTGAAGCAGCAGCTTTTACCGTGTTCCATCACGCATCACCCTCTGCCATTATACGGCACCTCGCTAAAAATGTCAAAAGGCTATTGACATTCTATCCCGCAGGACTATAATAGGGGCATAACCGAATAGCTGAATATCTTCAGGGCAGGGAGCGTTTCCCGACCGGCGGTAGAGTCCGCGAGCCGATAGGCATGAACCGGTGTGATTCCGGTACCGACAGTATAGTCTGGATGGAAGAAGATTGGCGTCATGATTTTTTGCGTCACCTGAGAGATATTTCTTTCGGGTGATTTTTTATTTTGGAGGTAGAAATCCATGAAAAACCTTATCTCGCAGATAGGTGAAAACCTTTCGTTCGTGCTCGAATGCCTCGGCATATTCGCCGGACTGTTCGTGCTCGCGCTGCTGTTCGAGCGCCTTGTCATGAAAAACCGCAAAAAGCTCGGCAGCACGCATTTTCTATCCTACACCGCCATATTCTCGGCGATGGCCGGCATTCTCATGTTCATTGAGATTCCCCTGTTTTTCGCCCCCAGCTTTTATGAGATCGACCTCAGCGAGATCCCCATTATGATCTGCACATTTTATCTCGGACCGGTCGCTGGCGTTGTCGGGGAGCTTCTGAAAATAATCGTAAAGCTCGTGTTCAAGGGCACCACCACCGCTTTTGTCGGCGACTTTGCAAACTTCGTCGTCGGCTGCTCGTTCGTGCTCCCCGCCTCGTGCATCTACCACATGAACAAGAGCAAGAAGGGCGCGGTCATCGGCATGGCAGTCGGCACGCTCGTCATGACCGTATTTGGCAGCCTGTTTAACGCCGTTTACCTCCTGCCAACCTTCGCCGAGCTCTTCGGTATGCCGCTGGACGCCATTATCGCGATGGGCAGTGACATAAACTCCGCTATAAACAGCGTTTCCACGCTCGTACTGTTCTGCGTTGTTCCGTTTAACCTCCTCAAGGGCATTATCGTAACGGCGCTGACGATGCTGCTTTACAAGCGCATATCTCCCCTGCTTCACAAGGGCGACCGCAAACTCGTCGAGAAAAAGGCTAAGAAAGAGTCCTGAGCCGGACTATCTTCCGCAGCCGCGTCATGCTCAGGGCAAAGTTAAGGCACTCGTTAAAGTAGATGATGCAGATATACCCCGTGAGCGCGTACACCGGCAGCAGCCGCCACACGAGCAGTACACCGAGCAGTGCATCGAGAATATTTATTCCCATGTTCCAAAGCTGCTGACCGAGTCCCTTGAGACAGCCATCGCACAGCATATCCGTGTACATTATCGGGATAAGCGGCGCGAGCAGCCTCAGAAAGTGACCGGCATCGGGCGAGGAGTATATCAGAATACCCAAACGCTCGGCAAAAATGAATATCACAAGGGCGACGGCAAGAGAATAGCCGGCGCCCTTTTTTAAAAGGCTTTTCACCGTTTTGGCTATCTCCTCGTGCCTGCCCTGCACCTGAGCCTCGGTAAGCTCCGGTATTATGAGCTCGGCAAGCGCCATCAGAAAGCAAGCGGGAAACGATATTATGGGCATGACCATGCCCTGTATCGTGCCGTAGCCCGACAGCGCCCTATCCGCCGAAAAGCCGGCGGATCTCAGTCCGCGCGGTACCAGCAGATGCTCGAGCGTTGAAAGCGCCGAGCGCGCATACGCCGAAAACGCCAGCGGGAGCGCTATCTTCAGCATACGCGATGTGAGCCCCAGCGGAGGACGGCCCGCGGCTGAGTGACGCCCGCGGTCGGTGATGTAAAACAGGAGCATTGCCGCAAGCGATATTGCGTCGCCGCACACCGTTCCGAGCATTACCGCCGAGCAGTTTTTCTCAATGTCCCCCGCCGGCGAGTGCTCCAGAAACACCGCAACGAGCGCAATGGTGACTATCTGCTCGAAAAAATGCACGAGCGTAGGCTTCCACACCCTGCCGCAGGCGGTGAAATAGCCCGATATTGCCGAGCATATCGACACCATCGGCATGGCATATGCCATTATCCGCAGAGCCCTCACGGTGCGCGCATCGCCTATCCACAGAAAGCCTATCATCTCCGCGCAGTACCGCAGCACCAGAAACGCCGCCGTACCGAACAGCAGGCTGTACACAAAGCAGCGTCTCATCGCACCTCTTATGCCCCAGTCGCGCTCGCGCCCTATCTCCTCGGACACGAGCCGCGTTGCCGCAAATCTCACCCCCGAAACGGCAAAGGTCGTGCACAGAAACGCTACCGAGATAACGAGCTGGTAAAGCCCTATGCCCGCCGAGCCGATGCGCCCGGCGAGCCACACCTGAAACGCCATCGAAATGAGGCTCATAAGCAGCGAGGAGCCCGTTAAAAGCGCGGTGTTCAATATCAATCGTTTTCTTCTTATCATACTAAAAATGTATGCACAACCAACAAAATATATATGTTGAATTTTTCACAAAGTTGGAGTATAATGTAATCATCAAAGGAAATTGAATTGGAGGCGTAATTATGATAATCACGATCGGAAGACAGCACGGTTCAAGCGGCAGAGAGATAGCAAGGCTTCTGGCAAAGGAGCTCGGCATCAAATGCTACGACAAGGAGATAGTCGACGAGGCGGCAAAGCACTCCGATTTCAGCCGTGAGCTCATCAATGCTTATGATGAAAAGGGTATGTCCGCTTTCCTGCTTCATGCCGGCGGCTATGGGCTCAATGAGAATTTCCGTCTCAACATGGAGGTCGTTTCCGCCCAGTTCGATGCTATCCGCGACATTGCCCAGAAGGAGGACTGCATATTTGTCGGTCGCTGCGCCGACTATGTTCTCAATGACAGAGACGATGTTGTCAGCATCTTCATTCTCGGCGACATGGACGCAAGGCTCAAGTGCCTTGAGGAGCGTCAGGGTCTTGATGAGGCTGCGGCACGCAAGAAGATCAAAGAGGTCGATAAGGACCGTTCGAGCTTCTATAAGTACTACAGCGATCAGGTCTGGGGCGATGCCCGCAACTACGATCTGTGCATCAACAGCTCTAAGCTTGGCGTTGTCGGCACTGTGGAAGCCATCATGGGCTACCTCAAAGCAAGAGGCGTCACCGAAGAATAAACTATATCTCAAGGAATACAAAAACCGCCCCGATGGGGCGGTTTTTTAATATTCTGTTTCTATATCACGGCAGCGAAACATAAGCGATAAATTCGGAAAACTCGTCATCCGCGCCGTAAAAGGCCACAAAGTCGCAGCGCAGCAAGTTATCCTCAATGTAGTAAGAGCCGAAGTTCCCGTCATCATCCTCGACAATTATGCGATAAGACCAGCCGGAGGTCTCGATGGGTAAAAGTCCGACTATTTTTTTCGCTCTGAAGCCGTTAAGCTTTTCAAGCGCCCATGTGAACTCGGCGTCTTTAAATTCATAAATTTCGCCGGTGCTTCCGTTCTGCACGGCAATGCTCGTTATATTTTCCGGATCGAGGGAAAACACCTGCTTCTCGGCGCTGGCAAAGGGATCATCCATCTTTGCTGACATTTTGCTGGTCAAAACAAGAGAGAATATCCAATACGCGGCGATCAAAGCAATAATGACCGCTAAGAATATGACGAGTTTTTTGTGCTTCATAATTCCCCTCCATTCAATATCTATCTGCTTACACTAACCGGTCTTATATATTCAGCATATCATATTGTCCACATTCTGTCAAACAAGAAAAATTCCCCCAAAGCAGAGGCTTTGAGGGAATTATGTTATATGTTATCAGAACAGAACTCTGACTCTGAGAACATCGTCCATCTTTCGGATAGTGTTTGCGGTGTCCTCCCAGATCTCATCGTTCAAGTCGATTATCGTGTAGGCATATCTGCCGCGCGGCTTGTTTATCATATGCTCGACATTTATGTTTTTCGCGGTTATCAGGTCGAGGATGCGGTTTATCATGCCGGGCACATTGTGGTGGATAACGCACAGACGGCAGACACCCATGCGCTCGAGCTTTGCCGAGGGCAGGTTCACGGAGTTTACGATGTTGCCGTTTTTGAGATACTCATAAAGCTGCTTTGCCGCCATCTCCGCACAGCGGTCCTCGCTCTCGGGAGTGCACGCGCCCAGATGCGGGAGCGCAATGACATTTTTGCCGCCGAGTATCTTCTCGTTCGGGAAATCGGTGACATATTTTGCGACCTTGCCGCTTTCGAGGGCTGCGAGCATCGCGTCGTCGTCAACGACCTCAGCGCGCGACTCGTTTATGATGCGCACCCCGTCGCGCATTGCGCCGAACGCCTTTGCATCGAGCATATGGTGGGTATCCTCATTATACGGGATGTTGATGCTTATATAATCGCACTTTTTGAATATCTCGCTTATATCGTCGGCGCGCTCGACATCGCGCGAGAGCCGCCAAGCGGCATCCACCGACATGAACGGATCATAGCCGATAACGCTCATATCCAGCGCAAGGCAGGCGTTTGCGACCAGTGCGCCGGTCGCGCCGAGTCCGAGAACGCCGACGCATTTGCCCATGAGCTCGGGACCCGCGAAATTGGATTTTCCCTTCTCAACGAGCTCGGGTATCCTATCCCCCTCGCCCGCTATGCTTTTTACCCACTCGATGCTGCCGATGACATCGCGCGACGCCATTACCATCGAGCACACGGTCTGCTCCTTTACCGCCTCGGCATTCGCGCCGGGGCTGTTGAATACGACTATCCCGCGCTCGGCATAATCGTCGATTGGGATGTTATTGTACCCCGCTCCCGCTCTGGCAACGCCGAGCAGACTGTCGGGAGCTGCAAACGAATGCATATCCGCGCTGCGGACTATTATTCCGTCGGGCTCCGCCATATCCTCGCTGACGGTGCAGCCGAGGGCTTTGAGCTTATCCAGTCCCACGGGCGAAATATTATTTATCGTCTTTATATTAAACATGGTGTTCTACCTCAAATTGTTTCATGTATTCAGCCAACGCCTGAGCGCCCTGCATGGGCATTGCGTTGTAGAGCGAGGCTCTTATTCCGCCGGTGAGCCTGTGACCCTTGAGATTTAAAAGCCCGCGCCGGGATGCGCCCTCTACGAAAGCCGCGTCGAGCTCATCCGAGCCCGTGCGGAAGGTTATATTCATGTCGCTGCGCGAATCGCGGCGGGCATGTGGGAGGTACAGTCTGCTGTTATCCAGCACATCGTATATCAGCCCCGCGCGCTGCTTTTTTATTTTCTCCATCTCGTCTACTCCGCCGATGCTCTCGAGCCAGTCGAGCATGAGACCGAGCATATATATGCACCAGCACGGCGGCGTGTTGAGCATGGAGTCTTTTTTGATAAGCGTGTCATAGCTCATAACCGAGGGGCATATATCCGCCTGCCTGCCGGCAAGGGACTTGTCGATAATAACGACCGTGAGCCCCGCGGGAGCCATGTTCTTCTGCGCACCGGCATATATAAGTCCGAATTTCGACACATCGACAGGCTTTGAAAGTATATCCGAGGACATATCGCAGACTATGGTCTTTCCCGCGGTATCGGGAACGGACTGCCACTCGGTGCCGTAAATGGTGTTATTCGCGCAGTAGTAGAAATAGCTCGAATCGGCGCTGAGCCGAAGCGCTTCGGGAATACAGCTGTGCCCCTTATCGGAGCTGTCGCAGGCGATATTCACCCTGCCGTACTTCTGCGCTTCCTTTGCCGCGAGGGACGAAAAGTTTCCGGTTACGGCATAGTCCGCGCTGCCGCCCTGCCCCATAAGGTTCAGCGGTATCGCCGCGAACTGGAGCGTTGCGCCGCCCTGCAAAAACAGCACCTCATAATTATCCGGCACATTCAGCGCGCTTTTTAGCTTTGCCTTTGACGCCTGAAATATCTCGTCGAACAGCTTACTTCGGTGGCTCATCTCCATAACGGACATTCCGCTGCCGTTATAATCGCTTATCTCGCGCTTTGCCTTTTCCAGCACCGATTCCGGCATCATTGACGGACCCGCGGAAAAGTTATATACATTTTCTCTCGACACGATGAGCACCTCCTGTTCATATGTTAAAAGTATAGCTATTTATCTATTCCGTGTCAAATGACATTTCCGACTAAAATTCCATCCGAAACGGCATTTATCAGTACATTGTGTACTGTTCCGCGCAGATCGTCGCCGGACGCGGCGACCTCAAGATAGTTGTCGCTGTGACCCTTCCAGAGCCCTTCCTCGCGCGTTTCAAACAGAACCGGCAGGGTCTTGCCGACCATGCTCTCAAGAAAGCGTTTTCTTGTTTCGGAAACGACGGCGCGCGCCTGCTTTGAGCGCTTTGCCTTTGTCGCGCGATCCACCTGCCCCTCCATTTTGTCGGCCGGTGTGCCGGGACGGCGGGAGTACGGGAAGACGTGTGCATCGGAAAACGCCGCTTTTTTGAGAAACTCCAGCGTTTCGAGCTGGTGCTGCTCCGTTTCGCCGGGGAAGCCGACGATGACATCACAGGTCATGCCGCAGTCGGGGAAATATCTGCGCAGAAGCTGCATCGCCTCGTAAAACCGTGCGGTGTCGTACTTGCGGTTCATCGCCTTGAGCGTTGCGTCGCAGCCGGATTGCAGCGAAAGATGAAAATGCCTGCAAACGCTGCCGCACGAGGAAAGTCTTTTGCAGAAATCCTCGGTTATAACGCTCGGCTCAATAGAGCCCAGACGCAGCCGCATATGCGGAGCTGCCTCGGCTATGGCGCACACGACATCGGCAAGAGTAGGCTTTCCCTCAAGGTCGACGCCGTAGGACGCGATCTCGATGCCCGTTATGACAAGCTCTCTGTAGCCGCGCTCATCGAGCTCGCGCGCCTGCTGAACGGCAGCCTCCATCGGCAGGCTGCGGACTCTGCCGCGCGTGTAGGGGATGATGCAGTAGGAGCAGAAATTCACGCAGCCGTCCTGAATTTTCAGCAGCGCACGGGTATGCCCCGATACCGCTCCGGCGGGCAGCTCCTCAAAAACGCGCCTTTCAAAGGGCTTATCGAGCTCTCTTACGCCCTCGCCGGTGGCGACCGCCTTTTCGATGGCGTCAACGAGCTTTATCCTGTCGGAGGTACCGTAGACTATATCGGCTCCCGTTTTCTGAACCGTGTCGGGGCTGAGCTGAGAATAGCAGCCGGACACCGCGACCACGGCATCGGGGTTTTCCTCTCTCAGTCTGTGTATCGCCTGACGCGACTTGCGCCCCGCCTCCGCGGTGACCGCGCAGGTGTTGACGATAACGGCGTCGGCGATCTCGCCCTCGGAGCACGGGAGGTGTCCGTGCTCCCGCAGCAGGGTCTCCATAGCCTGAGTTTCATACTGGTTGACCTTGCAGCCGAGAGTGTATATAATGTATTTCATGCAAATCATCTCCTGAGGAGTCAGTTATATGGAAGTTTATCTTGATAATGCAGCGACTACGCAGGTCTGCCGCGAAGCAGCCGACATTGCCTATAAGGTCATGACCGAGTGCTACGGAAACCCCAGCTCCACGCACACAAAGGGGCGCGAGGCAAAGGCATATCTCGACACAGCCCGTGCGCAGATAGCAAAAGCGCTCGGCTGTACGCCAGCCGAGGTGTATTTCACATCCTGCGGCTCGGAAAGCGATGTGTGGGCGATAACCAAAGGCGCAGAGAGCTTAGCCCGCCGCGGAAAGCACATAATCTCATCCGCCGTCGAGCACGACGCGGTGCGGAAAACGCTCGCAGAGCTTGAGACGCGCGGCTTTGAGGTGACATACCTTGCACCCGAGCCCGACGGCTCGATTTCCGTGGAGTCGGTCAAAAACGCTCTGCGCAGCGACACGGTTCTCGTAACGCTCATGATGGTCAACAACGAGACCGGAGCCGTCACCGACATTGCGGGTGTTGCAAAAATGCTCAAAGCCGAGGGCTCTAAGGCGCTTCTGCACACCGATGCCGTTCAGGGCTTTATGAAGGTGCCTTTCAAGGCGAAAACTCTTGGCGCGGACATGATAAGCCTCAGCGGTCACAAGATCCACGCGCCGAAGGGCATAGGCGCATTGTATATCAAAACCGGTGTTAAAATCAAGCCCCTCATTCGCGGCGGCGCTCAGGAGAGCGGTATGCGTGCGGGGACCGAGGCAATGCCGCAGATAGCCGCGTTCGGCGCGGCGGCAGAGATAGCCTTTGCCGGAATGAAGGATAACTGCGAAAAAATGTCCGCTCTGCGCGAGCAGGCTATAAGGAACATCACCGCGACCATGCCGGAGGCGATGGTTATCGGCGGCGGTGCTCCTCATATTCTCAGCGTTTCTCTCTCCGGCTGGCGCAGCGAGGTCCTAATGAATTATCTCGAGGCAAAGGGCATATTCGTCTCGCGCAGCTCCGCCTGCAAAAAGGGCGGCAGGAGCCATGTGCTCGAGGCTATGCACCTTCCGGCTGCCGTCATCGACGGCGCGATAAGGATAAGCTTTTCTCGCTTTAACACGCCGGAGGATGTTTCCGCACTGTGCTCGGCGCTGCTTGAAGCGCACGACACTTTAGCTCACCGATAAGCATTTTTAAGGCTGTACCGCTCGGGTACAGCCTTTGTTTTTATTCCTTTTTATCCTCGTCCTGTACGGGCGGCGCCTTAACCTTGCGCTTTGGCACAAACTCAAGCGTTTCGGGGTCTACATAGTCAAGGTTTTGATACGCGTCCGCATCGGTCGGCAGGTTTTCGCGTTTAAGCTTTTTGTTCACAAGCGTTTCCACTATCGTGTAGATGATAACGAATACCGGAACGCCGAGGAGCATTCCCCAGAAGCCGAATATGCCGCCGAATATGACGATGGAAAACAGCACCCAGAAGCCGTTTATGCCGATGGAGGTACCCAGTATCTTCGGTCCTATTACATTGCCGTCAAGCTGCTGGAGGACAAAGACGAAGATTATGAACCACAGGCACATTTTCGGATCGACCAGCAGCACCAGCAGTGCCGACGGTATGGCGCCGATAAACGGTCCGAAAAACGGGATAACATTCGTCACGCCGACAATGACGGCTATTAGCAGCGAATACGGCATGCTCAGTGCCACGCAGCCGAAATAGCAGATAACACCGATTATGGCACTGTCGAGAAGCTTGCCGGTGATGAAGCCCATGAAGGTGCGGTCGGCAAAGCGCAGAGCCGAGGAGACCTTCCTTGCGCGCGCGGGGGAGAAAATGCTGTAGAGTATCTTGCGGTAGTGCGCGATAAAAGGCTCCTTGTTATAGAGGATATACACCGAAACGATTATACCGATAACGATGTTGTACACAGCCTTGAGCACAGACATAACGCCGCTGGTTATGTTCGTCACAACGCTCTCCATGCTCGGCAGCAGTGTGTTCGTCGCCCACTGCGTGAGCGCATCGGTGAGGTTTCCGAATATTTTGGTCGCATAGTCCTCTATCTCGGGGTAGTTTTTAAGCAGATTGTCTATCGCCGAGGACGCCGTGTCAAAATAAGTCGGGCTGTTCGTTATTATCGCCGATATGCTGTCATACACCTGCGGGACGATGAGGTATATCAAAGCAGCGATTATGAGCAGCAGCACTATCTCGGCAAGTATGAGCGCGAGCACTCGGGGAAGCTTCTTCCCCGCCTTAAATTTGGGCTGCTTTTTCTTTATATTCGCAACAAGCGGCTTGAACAGCTTGTTTTCGTACATCATCATCGACGGAACGAGCAGATATGATATTACAAGTCCCCATATAAACGGGCTGAGTATGCCCATAAGCGAGCCAAGCACGCTCACGAGATCACCCATATAGTCTATTCCGAAGTAAAACAGTATGCTCGCGGCAATAACGAGAAACGCCGTTATGCCCCAGCCTATATATTGGGAATATTTGTGCTTTTTGTTCAAATCGACCACCCCCAAGCCTCGTTTCAATATTACTATTACTTCCCCGCTCCGTCAATATCTGCGAAAAATTTTCACACTTTCTTTGCGTTATGTTAACCAATTCGCGGATATAACGCAGTCATTTATGTTGAAAACTATGTTGGAAATGTTTAAAACCTTTGGTTTTCAAGGCTTTCTACGCTTGCTCTACCCATCAAGCTATTCACTTTTTGTCGAATAAAGCATAATTTTGCAACCTGGAGCATTAAATGTCGCGTCCGGCATATGCTCTATTGACAGGAGGGATAAGCCATGAAAAAACTTATATGCACGGCACTGGCGCTGCTGATGCTTACCGTCCCCGCTTACGCCGCCAAAACGGTCCCTACCGATACCGTTGAGATATCCGCACCCTCAGCGATACTCATGGAAAAGGTGACCGGCGATGTTATATACGAAAAGAGCGCGCACGAGCGTATGCCGCCCGCGAGCGTTACGAAGGTCATGACTATGCTGCTCATCGTTGAGGCGATAGAGCGCGGAGAATTGAGCCTTGAGGACACCGTGACAGCCTCGGAGAGGGCTGCGAGTTTCGGCGGAAGCTGCGTATTCCTCGAGGAGGGTGAAAAAATGAGCGTTGACGAAATGCTCAAATGCATAGCCGTTGTATCGGCAAATGACTGCGCCGTTGCGATGGCGGAGCATCTGTGCGGCTCGGAGCAGGCATTTGTAAAGCGCATGAACGAGCGTGCGCTTGAGCTCGGCTTAAAGGACACGAATTTCAAAAACTGCACGGGTCTTTTTGAGGACGACGAGCACTACACCAGCGCATACGATATTGCGGTCATGAGCCGCGAGCTCATAAGCCACGAGCTTATAAAGAATTATACCACCATATGGATGGACTCCATACGCGGCGGTGAGTTCGGGCTTTCAAACACCAACAAGCTCGTTTACTACTACGACGGCTGCACCGGTCTCAAGACCGGCTTCACCGAAAAGGCGATGTACTGCCTTTCCGCCACAGCGATGAGAGACGGAGTGGAGTTTATCGCAGTTATCATGCACGCTGACACCATAGACGCGCGCAACAACGACGCAAAGGCGCTTTTAAACTTCGGCTTTGCAAACTATAAGCTGCTTCCCCTGCGCGCTCCCGAGGTGCTGCCGCCGGTGCGCGTCAGCCTTGGCACAGCCGACAGCGTTCAGCCGGTTTACGACTCCGCCGAGGCGGTGCTCGTTGCCAAAAACTCCGTCGGCGATGTTTCCTACGAGGTCGATCTGCCGGAGTATGTCTCCGCGCCAATAGATGAGGGGCAGCGTCTCGGAACGCTCAGGCTCGTTTCCGGCGATAAGACCGTTCAGGAGGTTCCGCTGGTCGCCGATGCCGCCGTTGAGCGCGCGGGCTTCGGCTCCGTGCTGCTGGAGCTGTTGAAAAGCTATGTAGGACTGGGATAATCGCTCCACTTTATGCAGATTTTATGCAATATTAATGCACAAACCCACCACTTTGACATATTGTCCTTGCTTTTTTGCGCGGCGGAGGTATAATATAGGATTGTATATTTGTAATACGGAGTGATGATTATGATTAAGGTCGATCTATCAGGAACTTCCGCCTTTTTTGATCCGGCAGAGCTTGACTTTGCGTCTGCCGCGGCGGCTCACCGCACGCTCAGCGAGAAAAGCGGAGCCGGAAGCGAGTTCACCGGCTGGCTTGAGCTCCCCACACGCATCCGCGACGGCGAGCTTAAAGCCATTCTCAGCGCAGCCGCGCGCATCAGGAGCCGGTCTAAGGCACTCGTCGTTATCGGCATAGGCGGCTCGTACCTTGGCGCGAGAGGTGCTATAGAGCTGCTGCGTCCGGTGTCCTCGGAGGACGACCCGAAGATATTCTTTATCGGAAACGGCCTGTCTCCGGACGCTCTGAGCGACACGCTCACGCAGCTCGGCGACATGGACTTTGATGTCAATGTCATTTCAAAATCGGGCACTACACTCGAACCGGCGCTGGCATTCCGCGTTTTCAGAAAGCTTCTGCGCGAGAAATACGGCTCTGCTGCCAAAAAGCACATATTCGCCACCACCGACGCTCACCGCGGCGCACTGAAGTCGCTGGCTGATGCTGAGGGCTGGGAGTGCTTCGTGGTCCCCGACGATGTCGGCGGACGCTACAGCGTTCTCTCGGCGGTCGGTCTGCTGCCGATGGCTGTCGCCGGAATAGACATAAAGGCGGTCATCGCCGCCGCCATCCGCTCGTTTAAAGAGCTTGACCTCCGTTCGCCGGAGAACCCCGCATGGCAGTATGCCGCGGCAAGGCAGTATCTTTACGGGCACGGCAAGAGCGTTGAGATACTCGGCTGCTACGAGCCCTCGTTCAGATTTATGGCTGAGTGGTGGAAGCAGCTCTACGGCGAGAGCGAGGGCAAAAACGGCATAGGCATCTTCCCCGCTTCCGTCGAGTTCACCGCTGACCTGCACTCTATGGGGCAGTACATTCAGGACGGTCCGCGCACGCTTATGGAAACGGTCGTGAGCTTTGAAAACTCCCGCAGCAGCGTTTCCGTACCGTTTGAGATGGGCGATCCCGACGGTCTTAACTACCTTGCCGGAAAAGATTACGCCGATATATGCCGTACGGCTGCCGACGCGGTGAGAGCCGCACACATATCCGGCGGCGTTCCCAATATAAAAATAAGCGTTCCCGCGCGCGACGAGGAGGGCTTTGCCGAGCTCGTCTGCTTCTTCGAGCTTGCCTGCGCAATATCGGGCTATATGTCGGGCGTTAACCCATTTGATCAGCCCGGCGTTGAGGCATATAAAAAGAATATGTTCAAAATGCTCGGAAAACCCAACGCATAATGAAAGCGCCCCTCGGGGCGCTTTTACTGCTTTTATGAATGTTCATATATTAGGGCTTGCTTTGTTCTCGGAAAAATGGTAATCTAACCTCAAAGATAATAACCATCAACTTATTACAAAAAGGAGAGTGGTCAAAATGGTTAAGTTGATCATGGGTCTGAAGGGCAGCGGTAAGACTAAGCGTCTGGTGGACCTCGTGCGCGAAGCAGTTGCAAAGGAAAACGGCGATGTCGTTTGCATCGAAAAGGAAAAGAAGCTCACATTTGATATTCCCTATCAGGCTCGTCTTATCGAGGCAGGCTCGTATGACATCGGCTCGTATGAGTTCATAAAGGGATTTATCTGCGGTCTGCATTCCGGAAATTATGACATAACCCATGTTTTCGTCGATAATTTCTACAAGATAGTGAGCAATAAGGATCCTGTCATGTTCGGCGAATTTCTCGATTGGCTCAACGCGTTCTCCGAGAAGGAAAACATTGAATTTGTAATAAGTGTCACCGTCGATCCCGACACGGTCGGCGAAGCGATAAGAAAATATATGATTTGACCAAAAATGCGGGCCGGCTCAATTGCTTTGTCCGCATTTTTCGTTTATATTTGCTCTTGACTTAAACTGTCCGCTTGGTTAGAATTTAATTAGTTTTAGTTATAAATTTAATAAATGAGGTGTCAGCCTATGATTATGGATTGTGAAAAATATGTCGGCAAATGCGTCTGCGGCAGAGACCATGAGCTCGAAACAAAAAAGGTCGTAGTTGAATACGGCGCAATAGCAAATTTTGAGCAGTACATGGCGGATGTCGGACTCGCCGGCAAGAAACGCGCCGTTATTTATGATACGGTCATTTACAAGCTCACCGAGGGCAAGCATATCGCCGCCGATCAGGAGATAATCCTTGAGGCAAACGGTCTGCGTGCCGAGGATACCGTTATCGAAGAAATGATGAAGGATCTCGACGCACCCGAGGTCATCGTTGCCTATGGCGCCGGCACCATAATGGACTTCGGCCGCTATCCCGCGTACAAGCTCGGCATTCCCTTCGTCGCCGTCCCCACCCTCGCATCCTCCGACGGCTTCACCGCGAACATCTGCTCGGCTATCCTCAACGGGCAGAAAAAGTCCACCCCGATGTGCGCACCCGTTCTGGTCGTCGCTGACCTTGACATCATAAAGGGCGCTCCCGCGCGTCTGGTGGCAAGCGGCATAAACGACATTCTCTCAAAATACATTTCCCTGCTGGACTGGAAGATCTCCCACATGGTATGCGGCGAGTATTACTGCCCGATGGTCGCCGACCTTGCGCAGGAGGCTCTGGACATCATGCGCGAGGCAGCCGATAAATACGCCGCCACCGGCGTTGCCGACCACGAGGCGATGACCATGGCGCAGATGAAGAGCGGTCTTACCATGCAGCTTCTCAACCACTCCAGAGCGGCGTCGGGCGCCGAGCACCTGATGGCTCACCTCGTTGAGATGCATCCCCCGCGCTTTGAAAACGCAGAGGGCATCCACGGCGAGTGCGTCGGCGTCGGCACATTTGCCTGCATCAAGGAGTATCACTACCTCGCCTCCCTGCCCACTCCCAAGGCAAAGCCCTTTGAGCCGCTCAGTGAGCAGTGGATAAGAGAAAAGTTCGGCGACAGACTCGCCGACGGCATCATAAAGGAAAACGCAAACGATGTTCTCGCAACCTTTGATCCGCAGAATATCGTAGACCACTGGGACGAGATCAAGGCAATGATAGACGCTCTGCCCTCCGTTGAGGAGATGGAGAACCTCTACAGGAGCTGCGGCTGCAAGTATCTGCCCGAGCACATCGGCATTGATCCCGCGCTTGAGCAGGAGATGCTGCCCATCTCCGCGGCTATCCGCAACAGACTCACCCTTATCCGCATGATGCGCGTTCTCGACTTCGGCGAATAATCATTCGAATACGGACACGAAAAAATGCACCGTCTAAAAAGACGGTGCATTTTCATTTTATTTTTGCGCAAAAATCAGAATATGATCTTAAGCATGATTCTGATAACAGTCAGCAGACCGACGGTCTTGAGAGCGTCTTCAGCATTGATTTCGGGCATAACAATCATGTCATCGTTCATTTGAGTTCTCCTTTCGTTAGTTTTTCCCGGGTCAGGCCGTTTGGCCTTGCACCTATAATGACGGAGAATTCACTTTCACATTTCGGTTTTTACAAAAAATTTTATGAAAAAATTATTTTTTTCTGTTTATTCGTGGCGGCGCAGCCCCTCCAAAAGCTCATAAGGCGCGCAAAGCTCGCCGTTTATGCCGCTGCCGAGCGATATATGCGGCTTGTTTTTTCCGTGCCAGTCGCTGCCAGCCGTGGGGCAAAAGCCGTATTGCTTTGCGGCGTCAAGGTACTGTTGCACCGTTTCCGGTCCGTAACCCGAGTAATAGCACTCAAGTCCCGCAACGCCGCACGCGCGGGCTCTCTCCATGAGCTCGGTAAACCGCTCGGGCGTGAGCTTGTACTGCCTTGGGTGGGCAATGACCGGCTTGCCTCCGGCAGAGAGAATGAGCGCAGCCGCGTCCTCAACGCTGAGGAAGTGGCGGCGGATATAATACTTGCAGCCCGGGTCGAGAAAGCGCTCGAACGCGTCCTGAACGCTCTCCGCCAAGCCCTCCTCGACAAGGCACAGCGCGAAATGCGGTCTGCCGATGGTGGAGCCCGGGTGCCGCGCCTGAAGCTCGTCAAGGTCTATGCTCAGCCCGTCGCGCGCGAGCATATCGACCATTTTGCGGTTTCGCTCGTCGCGGTCACGCACTATCCAATCGAGCACCGGCGGCAGCTTCGGCGAGTGTATGTCCAGATCATAGGCCAGCATATGCACTTCCCTGCCGTACCAGCCGCAGCCGAGCTCCATTCCGGCTACTACCTCAACGCCGTACCTTTTGCCAGCCTCCTGAGCCTCGGCAACGCCGTTTACGCTGTCGTGATCGGTTATGGCAATAGCTCGCAGGCCGAGCTCGGCGGCGTACTTTACCGTTGCCTCCGGAGTCTCCGAACCGTCGGAAATATTAGTGTGAACATGAAGGTCTATCTCTCTCAACTTCTTATCGTCTCCATTATCTTTTCCGCTTCATCGTATATCCGTCCGGCGTCCTCGCCGATGAAAAACTCACCGTTTTCGTACAGCACCCTACCGTTTACCATCGTAAGGCGGACATTGTCCTTGCTGCCGGAATACACGATATTCTTCGCAATGTTGTTTATCGGACGCATATTTGGCTTGTGCAGGTCGATGACCGCAAGATCGGCCTTTTTGCCGACCGCTATGGCATCACAGTCGTCAAGTCCTATCGCTCTCGCGCCGCCCACGCACGCCATTTTGAGCACGCTGAGTGCATCCACCGCAGAGGCGTCCCTCTCGCGGTATTTTGCCAGAACGCTTGTCAGATACATTTCGCGGAACATATCCAGCGCGTTGTTGGAGCCCGCTCCGTCCGTGCCGAGGGCAAGGTTTATTCCCTCGTCGAGAAAGCGCTTTACCGGCGCGATGCCGCTTGCAAGCTTGAGATTCGACGCGGGGTTGAGCACCGCCCACAGCCCGCGCTTTTTGAATATCTCAATATCCTCGTCGCTCATGTGAACGCAGTGGAACCCGCCGCCGCCGTAGTCGTACATCCCCAGCTTGTCAAACAGCACCGTCGGCGTTACGCCGTAGCGCTCAATGCAGCCGGAGACCTCCGCGCTCGTTTCCGACGAGTGAACGAACATGGGCTCGCGGTATTTTTGCACGAGGGATGCGACAAACTCCATGCGCTCCTTGCTCGTTGTATACTCGGCGTGGAAACCGAGACGGTAGGATATGAGCTCATGCGTTTTGTTATAGCGCAGGAACTTATCCTCAAGCTCGGTGTAATCGCGGTCGAAGTTATTCATATCGCCGCACAGCACGGCGCGAAAGCCCGAGTCGATGCAGGCGCGCACGAAGGCATCGTTGTGAAAATACATATCAAAGCAGCTCGTTATGCCACTCGTGAGATACTCCATAACGGCAAGGCGGGTCATGATATACAGCCCATCGGGGCTCAGGCGTGCCTCCCTCGGCCAGACCTGCTCGCTGAGCCATTTATCCAGCGGCATATCGTCCGCCAGCGAGCGCAGAAATGTCATGCCCGAATGGGTGTGTGCATCCTTAAAGCCCGGTATGAGCAGGTCGCCGTTAAGGTCTATCTCCCGCTCAAACCCCGGTCTTTTTTCCGGTGCTGCTCCCACATAGCATATGACGCCGCCGTCTGTCCACACCTCGGTCTGCGTTATATCTGCCGATCCGTCGAATGTCAGGACCCTGCCGTTATAAAATCGTATCATTCGTATATCCTCATTGCCAGAATTTCTTGCCGCCGAGCGCATCTGTGAGCTGTCTGCGCAGCTCCATCATCGCGGTGTAGGTCGGCAGGATGAAGATGAACGCTTCCTCGCGCTCAAGCTCCTTTATAAGTTTATCATAGTTTTTGCATGATTTACAGACAATATTTTCTCTTTCGAGCCGTTTTGCCGCGGCATCCGCCCTGTCGCCGCTGACATAGACATTTTTTAGTCCCTTTGAGCGCGCGAGTTTGCCGAAATCGGCATCGTCGAGCCATGAAATATCCGTTCCGTCGGCAGTGCGGTCGTTTATGACTAAAACGACGGACTTATCGCCGTCAAACACCCTCACCTGCTCAAGGGTCTGGTCGGCGGCAGCGGCATTTTTAATGAGTATCATTTTGGCACCGGCACCTCCCAGCGGAAAGCTCTCCATTCTGCCGAAGCCGCAGTCGAAATCGTTCACGGCGCTCACCGCGCTCTCAATATCGCAGTCCGCGTTCACCGCTGCCGCGATGCTGCCCGCGGCGTTATACGCGTTGTAAAGCCCCGCAAGCGCAGGGTCGCACACGACACTGCCGCGTGGAGTTTTTAAGACCATGCCGCCGTCCGGCAGGAGCGACGATATGCAGTAATCGGGCTTTGCCCTCGAAAACCCGCAGCCGCAGGAAAAATGCCCGAGGTTTGCGTAGCTTATCGACGAATAGCGCAGACTGCCGCCGCATTTGGGGCATTTGTCGCTTTCCCCGCTGCCAACACCTGAGCTCTTGCCGCAGTCAGAGCCGAACCATACTATCCTGTTCGGTATCATACCGGCTATGCTCGCAGCCATGGTGCAATCGGCGTTTATGACGGCAATCGTGTCCGGCGTCTGCATAAGTCCCTGCGCTATGCAGTCGCGCGGGTGCTCAATGCTGCCGTAGCGGTCGAGCTGATCGCGGAACAGATTGGTAACGACCAGTACCCGCGGCTTTATCCTGCCGAGAACGCGCCTGCACGCGGCTTCGTCGCATTCAAGTACCGCGTAGCCGCATTTAGCGCCGCCCGTGAGCCTCATATTCATAATCAGTGTTGCCGCTATGCCGCCCATGAGGTTCGCGCCCGACCTGTTAGCGGCAGCATAATGACCGGCGTTTTGGAGCGCGCGTTCGATCATGCGGCACGAGGTCGTTTTGCCGTTTGTCCCCGTAACGGCGATTATACTGACATTTTCCGCTGCATACTCAAGTATATCGGGGCATATCTTCAGTGCCAGCACTCCGGGGAGCGCCGTTGCGCCGAAGCCAAACAGGCGCAATAAGCAGTGCGTGGCCTTACAGACCACGCACGCAAAAAACATCAGCAGTGTTTTCAATTATTCAACTGTCACCGACTTTGCAAGATTTCTGGGCTTATCAATATCGCAACCGCGCAGCAGCGCAACATAGTACGCAAAAAGCTGAAGCGGAACAACGCCCAGAGAAGGCTGGAGTATCATATGTGTCTCGGGAACGGACATGACATTCTCCACTGTCTTTTTCATCTCCGAAACATTGCTCTCGGTGGTGAGCGCAAGGACATCGGCGCCGCGCGCCTGCACCTCGACTACATTGCTCATTGCCTTGTCAAACAGCGGCTCATAGGTGCCAAGCGCAATTACAAGAGTGCCGTTTTCGATGAGCGAAATGGTGCCGTGCTTGAGCTCGCCCGACGCGTACGCCTCGGAATGTATGTAGGATATCTCCTTGAGCTTGAGCGAACCCTCAAGCCCCATCGCGTAGTCGAGATTGCGTCCGATGAAGAAAACCGAGTTGTGGTTAAAATACTTCGAGGCATAGTGCTTTATATCGTCTATATCCTCGAGCATCTGCTCCATTTTGCCCGGCAGACGCAGAAGCTCCTCTATGATGTTCGCGTACTCGGCATCACTTACCGTGCCGAGTTCCTGAGCGAAGTACAGTCCCAGCATATCCAGCAGTATAAGCTGCGTGCTGTATGCTTTCGTGGTGGCGACGGCGATCTCGGGACCTGCCCATGTGTAGAGCACATCGTCCGACTCTCTGGCTATGGAGCTTCCGACCACATTAACTATCGACAGAATATGCGCACCGCGAGCCTTTGCCTCTCTGAGAGCCGCCATGGTGTCGAGCGTTTCGCCGGACTGGCTTATCACTATCACAAGGCTCTTATCATCCACCAGCGGGTCGCTGTAGCGAAATTCCGACGCAAGGCAGACCTCCACCGGCTTGCGCAGGAGCCGTTCGAGATTGTACTTGCCGACTACACCAACATGATATGACGAGCCGCAGGCGATTATGAATATCCTGCTTGCATCCTTTATCTGCGATGCGTCGTACTTGAGATCCTCAAAAACGATGCGGTTATCGCGGATACGGCTGAATGCGGTCTTTCTTATTGCCTCGGGCTGCTCCATGATCTCCTTGAGCATGAAGTGGGCATATCCGCCCTTTTCGGCAGCGGATACATCCCAGTCGATGGTGTGGTGCTCTTTTTCTATCGGCTGCTCCATGGCGTTATAAAACTGCACGCCATCGGCGGATATGACGGCGACCTCGCCGTCCTCCATATAGGAGACATCGCGCGTGTGCTTTATTATTGCGGTCACATCGCTTGCGATGAAGTTGCAGCCCTCACCGTAGCCGATGAGCAGCGGCGCATCCTTGCGCGCTGCGATAAAATGCTCGGGCTCCTCGATGCAGATAATGCCCAGCGCATATGCGCCCTCGATGCGGCGCAGCACTCTGAACACCGCCTCGAGCATATTGCCGCACTCGGCATAATAAAACGCCAGAAGCTGAGCAACCACCTCAGTGTCCGTTTCGGACACGAATGTATAGCCCTGCGAGATAAGGTAATCGCGCAGCTCAACATAGTTCTCGATTATGCCGTTGTGCACGACCGCGACCTTACCGTCGCCGCTGATATGGGGATGAGCGTTTATGTCGTTGGGCTCGCCGTGAGTGGCCCAGCGGGTGTGACCGATGCCGATGGTGCCCTCAACGCTTTTGCCGCCCTGGATAATGTCGCTGAGCACCTTCAGGCGTCCTTTGGACTTTTTCACCTGCAGCTTTCTGTCCGAGGACACGACCGCGATACCGGCGGAGTCGTATCCGCGGTACTCCAGTCTCTCAAGTCCGTCAAGCAGTATGGGAGCTGCCTGATCGCTTCCTACGAAGCCAACAATTCCGCACATAATTAAATTTCCTTTCGGATAAATATTATAGTTTTCGTTCAGTAGTATCTGGTATTATACCAGTTTATGCTCCGGTTTGCAATAAAACAAGCTGCCAAATAAGCTTCGGCAGCCTGTCTAAATGTAAATTTTCAGAAAACGAACTGGACGAGGAGCATGTACACAAGCGTGCCTCCGCCGACCGAAACGAGCAGGTTTTCCTTCCACTGATAGGTCGCAATTACGACTATAGTCGCTATAAGCTCGGGCAGACCGTGTGAGCCGGTGAGTATCTGCGTTCCCTTAAAGCAGTAAACGCAGATAAGTCCCATGAGTGCCGGCGGCAGTACCCTGCCGAGATATTTCACGAATTTCGGGGTCTCCTTTTTGCCGGAAAACGCGATGAACGGCAACCAGCGCGATATTTGAGTGCCGAGCGTTATGGCGAGGATTATGATTATCGTTTGCAGCACAGTAAGCTTCACAGTTTATCCCTCCCCAGCCAGAATATCAGCAGCATGACGCCCAGCGCAGGGATGAGAAACACCGTTTTGCCGAAAATGAGCAGCGAGGCAAGTGTGACCGCAATGCCAATAAGGCAGGCGGGCCGGTTCTCCTTATCCTTCCACTGCTGCAGGAACAGAACGATGAACAGGGCATTGAGCGCAAAGTCCAGTCCGGTAGTATCGAATGTTATAACCGCTCCGAGCACACTTCCCAGTCCGGTAAGTCCCGTCCAGTACAGGTAAGTGAGGAATGTGAGCCCGAAGTAAAAGTACCGCGGCTGCATATCCTCCGGCGGCTTTGCCGACACTGCAAGCGAAAACGGCTCGTCCGCCAGAGCATAGATAAGAAACGGCTTGAACGGCTTTGTGTCCTTATACTTTTCCAGCAGGGCAACGCCGTAAAATGTGTGCCGGAAGTTTACGAAATAGCTCATTATGAACATCTGCACGGGGTCAAATCCGGCAGCCATCATCGGCACTGCCGCTATCTGCATACCGCCGCAGAAGCATATGAGCGAAAACAGCATCGTCCACAGCGGGCTGTAGCCGAGCTGCTCCATTAGCACTCCATATGTAAGCGCAACGAATATCCAGCCGAAGAATATCGGCACCGTTGACGGGAACGCGGCTTTTATCCCGCGCAGGACCTCTTTTATTTCTACCTTGTCGTTCATCTTTCCGCCCTCTCTCAGCAATAAAAAAGGCACAGCCAATGTTGACTGTGCCTGAGCTTTCGTATCAGCGCCGGATCACTTGATAAGGTTCAGCGCGAGGGTGAGCAGAACGAACGCGATAGCAAACCATTTGGTTGCCTTTGCGAGCTTTGCATCCAGAGATTTTGCCTTGCCCTTGCTAAGGAAGGTCTCTGCGCCGCCTGCTATTGCGCCGGACAGGCCCGCGCTCTTGCCGCTCTGCATAAGAACGACGACCGTTACTGCCAGACCGGACAGAAGCTGAAGAACAGTGAGAATTATTTTAACAGTAGACATTTATATTCAACCCTTTCGATTTTTCGATTATTAGCCTTATTACTATAACACAAGCATTTGCGCATTACAAGAAAAATTTACACAATTTTTTTACCAAACCTGCCACCTGAGCAAAAATACGCAGAAATAGACGATAAACGCCGCCGCATCGAGCGCTGCTATAAGCCAAAACCGCTCCTTTTTCTCACTAAGAAGCCCCAAAGCAGCCGGAAGTGCCGGCATTGCAGCAAGATAGCGCGGCGCGCTTAGCAGCCATGTCGCGCCGATGGCTACAACAAAATAGGCGATAAAATACGCCATATAAGATGCCCTCAGCCGCTTCGCGGCAAATATCATAACGGCAAGGCTGATAAGCTGGGCAAGGACATTCGGCAGCCACAATCCGAGCAGCAGAGATGCGCTGTCCCGCGCCGTGCTTACGGCGTTCTCGGTCTGACAGGCGGCGGTGTTGAAGAACCAGCCGAGGTGCTGGCTCCAGTGCTCGGACTGGTACTGCATGAACTTGAACGCGTCGTGCGCTACGGCGTAGTTTACGCCGAGATACGCGGCAAAGCCCAGCGGCACTATGATAAGTGCGAGATACTCGCGCGGCTTTGCCCTTTTGTGCACGAGCTCAAACAGCATCGGCACCAGCAGTATGACGCCCACCGACCGCGTAAAGCAGGCATAAGCCCCGAAAAGCGCGCCCGTAAGCGTCTTTCCCCTGCGCAGAAGATAAAGACACAGAAGCACGCACAGCAAGAAAAGGCTCTCGCTCATAGGACTTACGAAGAAAAACGCTGCGGGATTTACCGCAAAAAACAGCACCGCGCGCTTTGCGGCAGTCTCGTCCATATCAAGCCGCAGCAGCTTATACAAAACGCAGCCCGCTCCCGCAAAGCTGAGCGCGGAAACACACAGTCCCGACACAAGATAGCTGCCGGTTAGATATGAAAAAAGCCTGACGGCTATCGGGTAGCCCGGCAGGAACACAAGCTGAACGAGCCTGTCTATGCTGCCTTCGGAGAGATACCAGTCGCGCGCGATGTCCATGTAGTGCCGGCTGTCGGTGCTGAGCCACACTCCGGCGTATTCCGCCGCGGTTTCGTCATAACCGAGCATTGCGCGCAGGAGATACCCGATAACGAGTATCACGGCATCCCACAGCAGGATGCACGCGAAAATTCCGGCGCATCCGCTTTTTTCGCTGCCGCTCTCGCGTATTCCAAGCCCGGGTGTGCGCCAGAACTCGCACCACGCCGGCACGAACCGCAGGCACAGCCAGAGCATGAGCCCCGCGCTCACCGCAGCCGCGATATACCCGACCGCGCCGTAACCGCTGCCCGTAAGCCACAGCGCAAACGCCGCAGTGAGCACCGCCGTTCCGGCAACGGATATTATTTTTTCTGCTTTTCGGCTGTTTTGCATTACACTTCTACCTCGACCGTATTATAGCACAGCGCCGCAAGCGGTTGACAGAAAACCCGAAAAGTGCTAATATCCTTCATCATTACAAAGAAGGGACACCCATGCAGGACGATAAGACATTTCTCGGCACGCAGCCGGTTAAAAAGCTGCTGCCCAAGCTCGCGGTGCCGACGGTGATCGCACAGCTTGTGAATATGCTGTACAACATCGTTGACCGCGTTTACATAGGGCACATTCCCGAGGTCGGCAGCCTTGCGCTGACCGGCGTCGGCTTTTGTCTGCCGCTCATTCTGATAATTTCGGCATTTGCAGCCCTTGTCGCCTCCGGCGGCGCTCCTCGGGCATCAATATTCATGGGCAAAAACGACCATGACAGCGCCGAGAAAACGCTCGGCGGTTGTGTTACGACGCAGCTTATCATTTCCGTGATCCTCACATTCGTTATTCTCATTTGGTGCGAGGATCTGCTGTTTGCGTTCGGTGCGAGCGAAAACACCATAGGCTATGCCGCGGATTATATGCGCATTTACGCTCTCGGCACGCTGTTCGTGCAACTCACCCTTGGGCTCAACTCATTTATAACCGCGCAGGGCTTTGCGAAAACCGGTATGTACACGGTGCTCATCGGCGCCGTGCTCAACATCGTGCTCGACCCGCTGTTTATCTTCGCGCTCGGCATGGGCGTTAAGGGCGCGGCGCTTGCAACGGTGATATCCCAAGCCGTATCCTGCGTATGGGTCATATCGTTTTTGACCGGAAAGAAAACAATTCTGAAGCTCCGGCACGAAAACCTCGTCAGCGGGCTTAGGCTCGTGCCGCCGTGTCTTGCGCTCGGGCTTTCGGTGTTTGTGATGCAGGCAAGCGAGAGCGTTATCTCCGTTTGCTTTAACTCCTCTCTGCTCCGCTACGGCGGCGATATTGCCGTAGGCGCAATGACGATACTGACAAGCGTCATGCAGTTTGCGATGCTGCCGCTCCAGGGCATCGCGCAGGGTGCGCAGCCCATAACGAGCTACAACTTCGGTGCGGGCAATGCCGCGCGCGTTAAGGAGAGCTTTTTCCTGCTTTTAAAGGTCTGCGTTATATATGCCGGCGTGCTGTGGGCGCTGGTAATGCTATTCCCTCAGCTTTTCGCGGGGATGTTCACCACCGATGCCGGACTTATCGGGTTCACAGCGCGTGCTCTCAGGATATACTGCGGCGCAATGTTCATTTTCGGCATACAGATAGCCTGCCAGATGACCTTCGTGTCCATCGGCTATGCCGTGTGCTCGATAATCGTCGCAGTTATGCGAAAATTTGTGCTCCTGCTGCCGCTTATTTACATCATGCCACTCATAATTGCCGACAAGACGCTTGCGGTGTACACCGCCGAGCCCGTCGCGGACTCGATCGCCGTTATCTTTACTATCATAATGTTCTCGATAAACTTCAAAAAAGCACTTCGCAAAATCGACAATGCATAGCAAAAAGGCTCCCAAGTCGGGAGCCTTTTTCTTACCTTATAAAGTTTGTGCCTATCCGGTCCTCTTTTTCGGGAAGTCCGAACTTCTCCTTGCCGAGCGCGATGCTTTTCATTAAAAAAGTCATATTCCGCGCAAGGGTGCGCATGGTCTGCCTGCCCTCGCCGTCGAGCAGCGCTTCACCCTTTTCCATGCCGTGGATGCTGTTCCAGTACTGGCTGGACGCAATGGGCATTCCGGAAATGGTGAAATACTTGTTGAGCTCGTCGAATGTTGCCGAGCATCCGCCGCGGCGGGCGCACACAACGCTTGCACCGACCTTCATCGTTTTGTCAAAATGGGTGCTGAAAAACAGCCTGTCCATGCAGGCGATGAGCGTTGCGTTCGCGCTTGCGTAATAAACGGGGCTTGCGATGACAAGTCCGTCGGCTTCCTCAAATCTGTGCGCAAGCGTATTTACAACATCATCGAAAACGCATTTGCCGTTTTCATAGCAATAGCCGCAGGCTATACAGCCGCGCACCGGCTGAGAGCCGATCTGCACGGTCTCGGTCTCGACACCGTTTTCGGCAAAAACGCGCTCCAGCTCATGCAGTGCGGCGCTCGTGTTACCCTCCGCGCGCGGAGAACCGTTTATCATGAGAACCTTCAATGCCTTGCTCATACCCGTAACCTCCATTGTTTTAAATGATCCGCCCATACCCGACTCGCTGCTTGTGTTATCAGAATAACATCATATCTGAATTTTGTCGAGATTAACCGTGTGCGATCGAAAAAACGATCCCTCAGTCACCTACGGTGACAGCTTCCCCTCAAGGGGAAGCAAATGGACGCACAAAAAAGAAATAACAGCCCCCGCCAATGGTGGAAGCTGTTATTCTTGGCACGCCGCAAGGGATTCGAACCCCTGACCTTCTGGTCCGTAGCCAGACGCTCTATCCAGCTGAGCTAGCGGCGCTTATCGCTTAGCGCCTTAGTATATTAGCACAGTTGGACGGGAAATGCAAGCCCTTTTTAATTATTTTCGGCTGAAATAGTCAAAAATAATTACAGACCTATAGAGCTCGACACTGCGTCGACCACTTCACCCATGGTCTTGAGAGTTTTGCCGACTACATTCTTCGGCGACTTTTTGCTGCCGGACATGGCCATGCCCGCAAGTGAGCCGACGGTCACGCCTATGCCCATGCCGATGAGAAAATTCGATTTTTTCATTGTTTACACCTCCGAAATATATTATGACCATAATTGTTTTGCTACACCGCTGTAATTTGTGCTATACTGACTTCATAACTCCAAGGGAGGAGAAATTTTTATGATCGTAAAAATACTTGCAGTCGGCGATGTATGCGGCGAGCCGGGGCTTGACTTTCTCACGAAAAATCTGCGCAGGCTGCGCAAGGAGCTGGACATTTCGTTTGTCGTTGTAAACGGCGAAAACGCGAATGTCGTCGGCATAACTCCGCGTCAGGCGGACGCCATACTCCATGCCGGAGCGGATGTAATCACCCTCGGCAACCACACATGGACCCGCACGGAGCTGCGCCCATATCTTGACGAGCGCCGCAAGATACTGCGTCCCGCAAACTGCGCTCCGCAGTGCCCCGGGCGCGGGATAGATGTTTACAAAACAAGCTTCGGCGATGTGTGCGTTATGAACCTTATGGGACATTTCACGCTGGACACGAACACCGATAACCCCTTTGTCATTGCCGACGGATATATGCAGGAGATACGCGAGAAGATAATCCTCGTCGATTTTCACGCCGAGGGCACGAGCGAAAAGCGCGCCATGGGCTTTCTTCTCGACGGCAAGGCGAGCGCTGTTTGGGGAACTCACACCCATGTGCAGACCTCGGACGCGGAGGTGCTGCCCAACGGCACCGGATATATAACCGACCTCGGCATGACAGGCGCCGTTAACTCCGTTATCGGCATCGACCCCGAGCAGTCCATAGGCAAATTTTTCGGCGATCCCCCGCGCAGATACGACTCTGCCAAGGGGCCGGCAAAGCTCGAGGGCTGCATATTTGAGATAGACTCCGAGACCGGCAGATGCGTTTCCGCGGAGGGAGTAAGATTTAAATGAATGAATGGGAGTGAGTTTTTGAAACTCCGAACCCGTTGCGGCACAACGATTTTGCGGTTTTATATCTCTCTTTTGATAACGATTTGATAACGCTCCCCATAGGC
>SFLE01000031.1 GCA_004553495.1 Clostridiales bacterium
AACGCTCGACATTACAGGTACTGCGCATAGTCATATCCGTATCCTCCTTTTCCCGAATTTATGAGTAAATTATACTCACGCTTTCTTAACTTGTCAATTGCCGCTTTTCAACAAATATATATCCTCGGGCAACAGACTTTTATGCTTTTTTAACCCCAAAGTGCCGTGAGCATGGGGATTATCTGCTTTTTGCGGCTCATAACGCCCGCAAGGAACAGCGTGCAGTCCTTGGGCTCTGCCGAAAATGCCCTGCGTATGGTGTCGTCGCTGCCGACATACAAAAGCTGAGTTCCCTCCTTGAGCACATCGGTGAGCATGAGAATAACCATATCGTACCCGCCCTCTTTTTTCATGCGGCGCATCTCCTCGAGGAACTCATCGCGTCGCTCGAGCATTTTTTCTGAATCGAGGGTGGTTATCTGTCCCACGCCGAGACGCTGACCGGAAATATGAAATTCCTTAAAATCGCTGAGCAGGAGCTCGGACACCGGCTTTGTATCCGTATTGCCGCCGGAAAACAGCTCCTTGCCGAGCGAGTCGAGCGAGACATTCGCAAGGCGCGCCATTCTCTCCGCCAGCGCAATATCGCGCTTTGTGCAGGTGGGCGACTTGAACATAACGGTATCGGACAGTATCGCCGCCGCCATGAGCCCCGCCATTGCCGGCGAGGGCATAACGCCGTGCTCCTGATACATCCCGGTTATTATCGTTGTCGTACTGCCGACGGGCTCGTTGCGCATTCTTATCGGCTGCGCGGTCTGAATATCCGCCAGACGGTGGTGGTCTATTATCTCCAGTATCTCCGCCTGCTCAAGTCCCGCGACCGCCTGCGCCTTTTCGTTGTGGTCAACGAGCACGACGCGCTTTCTCCTCGGGCGCAGCAGATGGTATCTCGACAGAGTGCCGACTACCTTCTCGTTTTCGTCGAGCACCGGATAGCAGCGATAGCGGCTTTTGAGTACCTCCTCGCGCACATCGTCTATGTAGTCATCCAGATGGAAGCATATCGTATCCTCAGTGTGGCACGGGCGGGATATGGGTATCGCCTGATAAATGAGCTTTGCAACGCGGCTGGCATCGAAGGGCGTTGATATGATGCAGGTCCTGCCTGCGTTATCGAGCCACTCTTTTTTTGCCTCGGTCTGGCACAGGACTATACAGCTAACACCGAGCCTCAGCGCTCTTTCTATCATGTCCGGCTGGTCTCCGCACAAAACTATGCTGTCGGGATCGTTAAACAGCAGCGTTTCGCAGCTCTGCGGGAGCGCGATCACGACATTGCCGGATATGCAGTCTATTAGATTTGCGCCCTCGTTGAGTATCTTTCCCTCGAGAACGCTCAGGATATTGAACAGCGGCACCTCGTCAAGGTGCGGATCGATTATCGTAAGCAGGCTGTACGATGCGATGTCTCCGGCAGAGAGAGTGCCGTAAAGCGTGCCGTCCTCGTTTATAACGGGTATGACCGAGATCTTCTGCTCGCGCATGATGTGCCACGCCCTGTTCATCGTGACCGACGAGCTCAGCGCCGGCGGGGTATCGTAATCAAGGTCTTTTACCTGCGTGCGGACATCCTTTATAAACCGCGGTGCAGCAAAGCCGAACTTATCGAGCATCCTCTGCGTTTCATCGCTTATGTGCCCCAGATATGCGGGGACATACTCCCTGTCTCCGAGGGCATTGCGAAGCGCCGCATAGCTCATCGCCGAAACTATCGAGTCGGTATCCGGATTGCGATGACCTACGACAAAAATTTCATTCATGAATGTTTCCTCCAATTCCGACCATTCAGACTATCCAATTATAGTCTGCAATCGGAAAAAGTCAACACAAAAAGCGGCATCTTAACAGATACCGCTTTCGTTTTAACTCTCAATTTTTCTTATCAGCTTTCTTATATCGTCAGTGATGCGCCGCAGCTCTCCGTTGGGCCTGCCTTCGCAGCCGCGAACGGCGCTGAGAAGCTCCTCGGCAGCGCGCACAAGCTCGGCAAACAGCGGGTTTTTGGCTTTATGCACCGGCTGCTCCGCCTTGTGCTTCACGGGTATGCCCTCGGTTATAACGGCAAACTTATCCGCCAGCAGGTCAAACGCCGTTCCGCTGTAAGGTGCAAACGCCCTATAGCCGAGCTCGTCGTTTAAGCAGGCGGTAAAGCTGTCCGCGCTCTCGGGGTCGCCGTGGTTTACGAACACCATTTTCGGCTTTTCGGAAAAGCCCTCGAGCCACGCGATGAGCCCGCGCTTATCGGCATGACCGCTGACGCCGGGCAGCGCCGCTATCTCGGCTCTGACATCTATCTCCTCGTTAAAGAGCTTTACCTTGTCCGCGCCGTCGTTTAGCGCTCTGCCGAGCGTGCCGACCGCCTGATAGCCCACGAACAGCACAAGGCACTCGCTGCGCCACAGATTGTGCTTGAGATGATGCCGCACACGACCGGCATCGCACATACCGGATGCCGAGATTATGACCTTCGGCGTTTTATCCTCGTTTATCGCCTTTGACTCCGCCTGACTCACCGCCAGATGCAGCCCAGGGAAGCTCAGGGGATTTTCGCCCGAGCGGATGACTGCCTTCATATCCTCGTCAACATAGCTCGTGTCGCATTGCAGGAAAACACTTGTCGCCTCGATAGCCAGCGGGCTGTCCACATAAACGGGGAAATCGCCGTGACCGGTGACGAGCCCGCGATTTTTTATCTCGCGGATGAAATACAGCATTTCCTGCGTTCTGCCGACGGCAAACGCGGGGATTATGACATTGCCGCCGCGGTCGAGCGTGCGCTGGATGTACTGCGAAAGGCTTGATATATAGTCCGGACGCTCGTCGGTGTGATTGCGGTTGCCGTAGGTGGACTCGATAACGAGACAGTCGGCTTTTTCGATGTGCTTGGGGTCGCAGAGTATCGGCTGGTCGAGGTTTCCTATATCGCCGGAGAACACGATCTTGCGCTCGCAGCCGTTTTCGTTGAGCCATATCTCTATAGCGGACGAGCCGAGCAGATGTCCGACATCGGTAAAGCTGACCGTAACCGCCTCGTTTACCTGCACTCTGCTTTCGTAATCGCAGGGGCGCAGCAGCTTCATGAGCCCCGCAACATCGTCAAGGTCATAAAGCGGCTCAACGGGCGCATCGCCCCTGCGCATTGCCTTGCGCGATTTCCACTCGGCATCCGCCATCTGGATGTGTGCGCAGTCGCGCAGCATTATGTCTAAAAGCGCGCAGGTAGCAGCCGTTGCATACACCGGACCTCTGAACCCGTTTTTATACAAAAGCGGCAGCAGTCCCGAGTGGTCAATGTGCGCGTGCGTCACGAGGACGAAATCAAGCATCGACGCCGCGACCGGCAGCTCCTGATTTACGAAAAGGTCCTTGCCCTGCTCCATTCCGCAGTCAACAATGCCCTTTTTATCTCCGACTTCTATCAGCGTACAGCTTCCGGTGACTTCGTGCGCCGCACCTAAAAATGTAACTTTCATATTTTCGCCTCAAAATTCGGGTGTCCACCCGTTGTTAAACGCATTTCTTGCGGCATCCTGCTCGGTGAGCTGCTTGTAGTATCCCGCCACCGTGAGCTGTATATACGGATAGACATAGAACTGAACAAACATCCCGAGTCCGACCACGGTGAGCATCTCCGTCAGTGCGGAATACGGCAGCATAGCGGCTATCTCGTCGCCGGCATAGCTTGCCAGGGCAACGAGGAGCGCCCATCCGATGAAGCTCAGGTCGAGCACGAAAAGCTCGCCCTTATGCCCTGTCATGAGGCGCTTGCTCTCTCTTATGCACTGCATAACGCTCATCTCCGGATGCTCGAGCACCAGATATATCGCCATGCGGTAGCGGTAATACGCGATGATGCCGGGGAAGATCAGCAGCAGCGACCAGAGGTAGATGAAGAATATCTCAACGATGTACAGCCATATGATGCGGAAAAACATTGCAAAGCTGTCGAATATGTTCCAGTAGCTGGCTTCAAAGCCCCTGATGGTGCGCAGGCAGAAGATAGCAAAGCCCGCGCCGAGCATGGCGGTGACAATGTCTATGGCAAGGTCGAGCAGCGATGCTGCCGGACTCGGTGTCGCGCCCTGAAGGGCATACGCAAACTGGTCGGGGTCAATATAGTTGCCGTTTTCAAACTCGATGGCAAACTCCTGAAGCTGGTTGCTGAGCGAGCTGTCGTATCCGCCGACGAGCTTATACGACAAAAACGCAAGCACTGCGGTTATCAATATGTAGATGATCGCAGCTACCACCGGCTTTGGCTGAGCGTTTCTGATGAGATTTTTTGATTGCTGCTTTAAAAGCTTTCGATCCATGCGAAAAACCTCCTGATATTAATGCCTTGATTATATCATTGATTCTCGTAAAATAACATAGCTGCGGCGAAAAAACATTAAAAAGTGTGACGAATAAATTGCTTGACAAGTCGTTTAAGTGATGCTATTATTATCAGGCACTTAATTATGCGCGAGTGGTGGAATTGGCAGACTCGCTAGATTCAGGTTCTAGTGCTCACTCCGGGCGTGCGGGTTCAAGTCCCGCCTCGCGCACCATATCGAAAAATCCCGCAGTCCTTGCGACTGCGGGATTTTTTCTATATTCAGGGGCTTGACTTATGATTTTTTCTGCTGTAAACTGTATCTGTCAGTCAGGCTGACACTTACATAGGGAGGGACAGCATTTGCCGCACGAGGAGCTGAGAGAAAAAAACATCAGGCTCGTAATCGAAAACGCCCTTGATAGTTTTTTGGAAAACGGAATAGAGAAGACCAAGGTTGCCGACGTTGCGCGCCGCTCCGGACTTACGGAGCGCTCGGTTTTTCGGTATTTTGAGACCAAGGCCGACCTCGTTTTGGCTGCGTCGCTGCTGTACTGGAACAGGATACTTGCGCTTATCGACCGTATGTCGCATGAAAATTCCGACGGCGGCACGACCGGACTTGAGGACGCGGCGAACGTGCTCGTGTGCTACTCGATGCTGTATCACCTCGACCCCAAGGGTATGCGCTTCACGCTCGATGCGGAGCTGACCCTACAGGCAGCAGGCAGGCTGCACGAGATAAAAAACCAGCCGCCCGAGCCGTTTGAGACCTCCGGAGGTCCTATGGCGAAGGCGATCCGCAAGGGTCTTGCCGACGGCTCGATAAGCCCCGAGGTGGACGTGAAGGAGATATACTACAACTCCTACGACGCAATTCTGGGCATAATGCAGCGCCTTTCCATAGGCGGCAGCCCCAGCGCGAGAGAGCTTGATTACGACAGTAGAATGCTCCATCTCAGCGAAATGTTCGTAAAAGCGCTCAGCGGAAAATAACAGGCGAATTCCACATCCCGAGAGATCGGGATTTGTGTATGCCCGCTTTTGTCAGCTTTGCTGACATAACCGGGTAAATATAAAAATCAAACAGGAAGAAGGGCCGCAATGAAAGAACTGAAGCATTTGATTTACTTTGAGAGCCTGCTGGAGGACACGAACAACGAGCTTGTCCGCAAAGCAGAGTCGGAGGGGGACCTGGCGCTCGGTTACACCTGCTTTCACGCGCCGGAGGTGCTCATGAACTTGGGCAATTGCTTCTCCGTCCGGCTTCGTGCACCGCACACCAACTCCATGGAGCTTGCAACCTATTACATGGCCAACAACAGCTGCGAGTTCGCCCGTGCGCTTTTGGAGCGCGCGCTTGAGGGCAACTACGCATTTCTCCACGCCATGATAGGCGTTGACGTCTGCGAGGCGAATAACCGCGCCATCGAGAACATGGAGATCATGCACACGCAGGGCGAGGACAAGGACAAGTTCTTCTACTGCAATCTGGACATTCCCTATTCCGACGACGAGGACTGCGTCGAGCACATCCGCGAGCAGGTCTCCAGAAAGATCTTGAAGCCCCTGCGCGAAAACTACGGCATCGACACCTCGGACGACGCCATCCGCGCCGCCGTGAGCGAGCACAACGAGGTCTGCCGCATCCTCACCGAGATAGGCGAGCTGCGCAAGCTGGATATCCCGCCCATCACCGGCTATGAGTACGCCGTTTTGGTTCTGGTCAGCTACACCTGCCCCAAGAGTTGAGGAGATCAAAAGCCGCAAGACCGACGCCAAGAAGGACTACCGCGTCCGCGTTGTCGTTGTCGGCTCTGAGATCGACGATCCCCAGCTCATCAAGCTTATCGAGGGCTGCGGCGCACTGGTGGTCGCCGACCGCTACTGCTACGGCTCCTTCCCCGGCAGACAGGAAATTATCCTCTCCGACACCGAGGACGCACTCACGCAGGTCTGCCGCTGGTATCTGCAAAACACGGAGTGCCCGCGTCAGAGCGCACTGCACCGCGTCAAGTACCGCAACGACCACGTTGCGCAGCTTGTCAAGGACTTTAACGCCGACGGCGCAATTTACGAGCAGATGAAGTTCTGCACCTACTGGTCGTATGAGCGCGTCATCGCAAGTCAGGTAATGCCCCGCGACTACGGCATCCATATGCTCTCCATCGACCGCCCCTACATTTCCGGTCAGAGCGGACAGCTTCGCACGAGAGTGCAGGCATTCGTGGAGAGCCTTGAAATCAAAAAGCTCAAAACAGCTCAGAAGGAGGAAAACTGACATGGCATACAACCCCAAAACCGGCAAAGGCTTGGGCAGATATTACGATGCCGAGCACCGTGCCTTCCGCGCCCGCGAATGGAGAGGCTTTAAGGACACCTTTTACGATTTCTTCCGCTGGCTCTATCTCTACGGCTTTATGGCCGTAAAGCTGGGCTGCCACCCCATACTCATGGTCAAATCCATGCTGCGCTACCGCTGGATGGTCTCCTACCTCACCGCGGCGCACATGGTAGACCGCCACACCATGGGTCTGCGCGGCAAGGAGCTGCACTATGCCCACAACCAGTTCTTCTCCGTCCTGCACAACTCCGTCATCGGCGTTCGTGACATCATCGTGCGCGACGAAAACCTGCGCCCGAACAGCAAGCGTGCGGCAAAGCTGCGCGAGAACACCGTCATGTTCGACGAGATGACCCCGCACCTTATCATGATGGGCTTCCCCACCGTCAAGTGGATCGACATCGCCATGTTCGCCATCGGTCTGCCCTCCGAGGTCGACCAGAACGCAAGTATGTTCTACATAGACGCAATGGAGCACCTCGGTCTGCCGGCAGATGTCTGCCCCGAGCCCGCCTCCGAGTGCGGCTGCGCCGTTGTTGACGACTATCCCCGCGTCGGCAAGTGCTACTTCACCGGCACCATGCCCTGCGACGGTGCGATCTCGCAGACGAATATCCTCACCCGCCACTTCAAGGATCTGCCCTCGTTCCAGATAACTCCCCCGCAGAGAATAAACGAGCCCGAGGTACAGACCTACGCGATCAAGAACCTCAAAAAGGGCATTGAATTCCTCGAGCAGCAGTTCGGCGTAAAGTGGGACTGGGACGCATTTTGGAAAAATGCCGAGATGTACAACGAAAGCTCCCGCTGCATGGTCGAAAAGTGGGACGTCAACTGCACCGACTATCCCCAGGTCTGCGGCGCTGCACTTGCGCTCCAGCGTGAGTATGAGTTCCAGGCGGCAGCGTGCATGGACGAGTTCATGCTCAAGACCGACCGCAAGGTCACCAAGATGATGCTCAAGGGCTACGAAAAGGATAAGGCCGCAAACGCACCCAAGCCCAAGTACCGCTGCCTCGTCTGGGCGTGCCCCGCGCATTATTACACCAACTTCACCTATTGGACTCAGCACTGCTGGGGCGTCACCTGCGTAAACGACATGGAGGCAATGCTCAGCTACCTGCCCATCAGCACCGGCAACAAGGATCAGGCGCTTGCCGACCTCATTCGCTGCTATGAGAGAATGATGATGCGCTCCCACACCAACGGAGGTTATGTAAACCTGCTCGACGAGTGCTGGAAGATGTGCGAGAAATTTAACGTCAACATCGTCATCATGTATGACCATGTTTCCTGCAAAAACGTCGGCGGTCTGCACGGTCTGTTTGAGGATCAGGCACGCGAGCGCGGCATCCACCTCATTTGGATACCCCACGATGTTATGGACCCGCGCACCGTATCCCGCCGCGAGATGCGTGAGGCGTTCAATCAGTACATGACGACCGTCCTGCGCGAGGAGCCCCTCGACCCGACGCTGCTCGATTACGAAGACAATCTCAGCTGGTAATTAAGGAGGAAATAAAAATGGCTTGGTACTGGATAGTTCTGATAGTTCTCTTCACTCTGTTCTGTCTGCTGTTTTTGGCATACATGACCAATGCGGACATGAAGCTCATCGAAAAAATATACAACGCCCTTATTAAATACCACGACAGCAAGAACGTCGATGAAAAGATCTGATCCGATCCTCAAAACAGCATAAAGCGCCATAATAAATAAAGTGCTGTAACGAAAAGAGCAGGCTCTACGCCCGCTCTTTTTTGTTGGTTTTTCGGCATAAAGCGTTTTTCAACATAAATCGAAGTTTTGTATTGCAATTTTCATTTGAAATGTTAAAATATTATCGGTTTGCACTATGCAGGCCTATCGCAAGGTAAAAATACGGAGGAAACATGAAAGATTTAAAGTATCTGCTGTATTTTGAGAATCTTCTTCAAGAGGCTCAAAATGAACTGATCCTGCAGGCGCAGAGCGAGGGGGATATCTGCGTGGCTTATGTCTGCGAAAACACTCCCGAACCGCTGCTGAATCTGCCCGGAGCATTCTCGACCCGCCTGCGTGCGCCGCGCACGGGCTCAATGGAAATGGCGACCTACTACATGACGAGTTTCCTTTGCGAGTACAGCCGCGCCCTGCTTGAGCGTGCTATCGAGGGCGGCTTCAACTTTGCCGACTGCATCATCACGCCCGACGGCTGCACGATGATGAACAGAGCCGTTGAGAATATGGAGCTTCTCAACGCCGTCGGCAAGGACAAGGAAAACTTCTTCTACGAGTACATGGAAATACCCATGAAGGCCGACGACAACGGTCTCAATCTCTACACGCTCCAGTGCAAAAACCACATTCTCACCCCGCTGCACGAGCACTACGGCATCGACATTTCCGACGAGGCCATCCGCAAGGCAGTCGCGGAGCATAACCGCGTGTGTGAGCTCATCCGCGCCATCGGCGAGTTCAGAAAAGGCGCCGCGCCGCGCATCACGGGCTATGAGTTCCACATCATCACCCTTGCGACCTACGCCGCTCCCAAGGCGCTTCTCATCGACAAGCTCGAGGAAACGCTTGAGGAACTCAAGACTCGTGAGCCGGACGATACGAAGTACCGCGCAAGAGTCCTCGTCGTGGGCTCGGAGATCGACGACACGGATTTTATTAAGCTCATCGAGAGCACCGGCGCCTACGTCTGCGCCGACCGCTTCTGCTACGGCTCCCTGCCCGGCAGAGATCCCATCGTTCTCACCGATGATGAGGACGCGCTCACACAGGTCTGCCGCCAGTATATGTACCGCGGTCAGTGCCCGAGATACATGAACACCGCAAAAATGAACGGCAGACGCGAATACGTCAACGCCCTTGCCAAGGAATACGACGCCGACGGCATAATCTACGAGCAGATAAAGTTCTGCGACCCCTGGGCTTACGAGCGCATGATGGGTTCGCACATTCTGCACGATGACTACGGCTATCCCGTGCTCTCGGTCGATCGCCCGTACTGCATTTCGAGCTCCGGTCAGATGCGCACCCGCGTTCAGGCATTTGTCGAGAGCGTCGAGATCAAGAGGATCCAGGGAGGGGAAAAGAAATGAGCAACAAGAGAATAGGCTGCGAGAACTTCGGCAAGGTATATGTCGAGGGTAAGCGTTACAGAAGCCGCCGTGAGTGGCGCGGTGTCGTTGACACACTTTACGATTACTCCAGATGGCTCCACAACTGGTTTAACATGGCGAGGATCGTCCTTATAAAGCCCCGCAACGTCAAGGCAATGTTCCGCTACCGCTGGATGGCAAACTACCTCGCCGTTCCCATGATGATCGACCGCCACACTCAGGGTCTGCGCGGCGAGCATCTGCGCATCTGCCACGCCGAGCAGGATGTCATCGTTGAGGACGTCGCAAAGCTGCTCGACAAGCTCTTCAAGGGCGACCGCCGCATCGGAAACGACACCGAGTTTTCCAAGAAGGTCGTGCTCGTTGACGAAAACGAGATGCAGTCCGTAATGATGGGCTTCCCCACCGTCGTGCCGCTCAGCCGTGAGATAGCCTCGACCTACATCCCAGTGCTTCTCAACCAGCGCGCCGCCATACACTACATAGACATTGCTCAGGAATACGGTCTTGCCGGCGACGTTTGCCCGATGCCGGAGGCGGAGGCAGGCGTTTCCATCGACGACGACGCGCCCATCCTCGGCTGCTGCGCCGTGCAGTGCAACACCACCTGCGACGGCTCGCTGCTCAGTAACGGTGTCATCTCAAAGCGCATGGAGCTTGAGGACGGCATTCCCGTTTTCCAGCTTGCCTCTCCGCTGCGTCACGTTAACGAGGACGTTCAGTAATACGCCGCGCAGGAAATTCGCAACGCCATTGCCTTTATTGAGGAGCACACGGGCGAAAAGTGGGACTGGACTCACTACTTCGAGTGCGCAAGACGCGTAAACTACGCAACGAAGTGCCGTTTGGAGTGGCTTGAAATGAATAAGTCCCCCTATCCGCAGGTTTTCGGCTCGAACCTCGCTCTGTACACGGAGACCAACTACATGGCGATAAGCGGCAGACTGCCCATCTTTGAAAAGACCGACCGCAAGATAACGAAGCTTGCCGAGCGCGCATATAAGAAAAAGAAGATGGTCGCAAACGAGTACCGCCACCGCGCCATCGTTTGGGGCGTGCAGTCGCATTATTACATGGATCTGCTCGTTTGGATGCTCAACTGCTGGGGCATCGTGCCGCTGACGGATATGCTCTCGATGGACAACACCGAGATGATCGCCGAGGTCGATACCCCCGAGAACCGCGAGCAGGCGATATACGACATTGCAATGCTCACAGAGCGCATGATAATGCGCAACCGCACCCACGGCGGCTATAAGGTGCTGCTTGACGACCTGTGGAAGTTCGTCGAGGAGTTTAACGCCGACATGGTCATTCTCTGGGAGCACATGAGCTGCAAGGCTCTCGACGGTATGCACGGAATGTTCGAGGAGCGCGCCCGCGAGCGCGGCATCCACCTTGTGTGGGTCTCCCACGATCTGTTCGACCCGCGCGTGGTCTCCCGTCAGGGCGTGCGCGATCAGATAAACACCTATATGCGCACGGTCATGGGCGAGGAGCCCGTTGACCCGAGCCTTGAGATTCTCCCCGACGAGGAATCGTGGTAATTGGAAAGGAGATAAAAATGTCCAAGCTTTGCCCTGTTTTCAAAAAGCTCTCGCTGGCGGGACTGTCGTTTTTCGCCGTCACCTTCGCCGTGTATTATTTTAATCTCGACATGAAGATGACCTCGGCAATGGAGCCCGTGCTCGAATTCTTCTACGACAGAGTAGACCGCGACCAGCACCTGTGATTTATTGAATACGCAAAAACCTGCCGTGAGCATGAAAACTCACGGCAGGTTTTTTATTGCGTTTTATATTCTACAGTCTCACGTCGCGCTTGCGGCTGTCGTAGACCTTGTTGAGGATAGGTCTTACGCCGTAGTACAGCAGCTTGTTGTCAAGGTTAAACCAATAGATGAGCATACTCAGAGGAACGATGCTCATTGCACCTATGAGGAGCTTCTTTTTCATTGCCGTCACCATCCTTCGTAATCGTCAAAGTCAACGAGGCTCGCGTCAAGCGGCTCTTCCTGCATGACCGCGGTCATGTAGTCGGAAAACTGTCTGCGCATTTCGTTTCTGCTTATAGTGCGGTGGTCAAACATATCGTTCTGCACCCAGACGAGGTGCTTGTTCTTCTCCTTGGCCTGATCGTTCACGACACCGGAAAGTCCCATCGCGCCCTTGCAGGTTATGTCGTCATACACGAGCACGATGTCGCAGTTAAATCTCTCCGCCTCGTCCCAAACCTCAAGCAGATGCTGATATCCGCCCGTGAGGTGACGGCGCATGACTCCGCGCTCGTAGTTGTGCGCGACGCCCAAAAGCGCATCGTCAAGGTTATCCTCGGAGATGATGACATTGCCGGAGAACATATCCATTCCCGCAACGACGAGGACGCCCCAGCAGTTATATGCCCAGGTGTTAAAGTCCACATAGTAGCAGCCCGGACCGCCCCAGGTTATCATGCGGTGGCGCGTTTTGTCGAAGCTGACGACCTTGCTGCGATACGCCTTTTCCGCAATGCGCAGCGCCTTTTTCGCGGCCTTGTCGATGAAGGGCATCGTGCCGCCGGAGAAGGTGAAGTAAAACGCATGGAAAAGCGGGCAAATGACGTGACCGTATGCCGAATACGGCGTTTTGGCGTACTCCCAAGCCTCGAACTCGTTGCGCACCTCTTTGTTGTGCTGCTTGATAACGCTGAAAAACGCGCGCTCGTCGAATTTCTCGCCCGTCGTGTCCTCGATGAATTTTATCGTATCCTTCATCTGCGCAAGGGCGTATTTATCGGTAGACTCGTCCTCCCAGCGCATCGGGATGCCCGCAACGGTCGTGGGTATCTTGACGCGGCGCTCTATGAGCTGGCTGTTCATGGTCGAGGAGTCGCAGGGCATATTATTCGTGATAAGGCAGGCGCCTATCTCGGGATAATCGTCGTTTATCGCAACGCCCGCGGCATTTGCGCTCAGGCGGCAGGAGTCGGCGGGAAGCCCCACATTTTCCATGATGTCCATGTAAAACGGCGCGAGGTTCTGATCCATATAAGTGCCCAGAAGTCCCTGAAGCACCTCAAGCGGCAGAGTCTTGAGATTGGGAAAGCCCGCTGCTATCTCGGGGCACATGGTCTGCTCGAGCATGACGAATTTGTCGGCGTACTTCGTATCGCCGAAGCGGCGGTCGCCCTTCATGCTGTCGGCTATCATGTTCGTCGTGCCGGTCATTATAGCGTGCATCTGCGTGTGTGAAACGCGCAGCGCGGGACCGCGCATACCGGCGGTGCACTTATCTATCATATGCAGTGCGCCGATGTATCCGCCGAACCAGCGGTACTCGAAAAGTCCCTTGACGATGCGCACCGGCGATTTGGTAACGAATTTCACCAGTATGCCGAGGTTTATCGCCCACTGGGTGTAGTCATAGAAGGTGTCCTTCAGCCCGCGCCACTCGCGGTGCTTTGCGATGCCGCTGCCTTTGTAAAAGCGTTTTGCCTCGTTTGCCATCACATTTTACCTCCCTGTATCTTCTTTATCTCGATGCTCTCGACAAATGCCTGGAACCTTGTGCGGAGCTGACCTGCCGATGCCATCGTGTATTCCTTCTCAACGCCTATGCACGGGATGTTCTCAACAACATTCATATCGTGAACGCCCATCACGCGCTCATAGCTCCAGAACTCGCAGAACTTCATTTGCAGATACAAAATGCCGTCGGCATTGTAATCGCGCACGAGATCCTTCAGGCACTGTCTGCGCTGAAGCTGCTTTTCCTTGTTCATAAAGCGGGGGCACTGGCTCGTTGTGAGATAATGCCGCGCAACTGCCGTCAGCGCGCTCTCGCCCTCGCGCAGCTCGATCTGCTCTCTGCCGGGAATGGAGCCGTAGCAGTAGCGGTCGGCGCAAACATACGCTCCGCAGTCCTCAAGAAGCTTCGTGAACGCAGGGTCGTCCACCTCGGAGCCCGTAACGACAAGGCGTGCGCGGTAATTGGGCTTCGGGTCAGTCTTGCGCTTTTTGATCTCCTTCAGAGTCTCCTCAAGCTTTTCCTTTATAAGATACTGCGGGCAGCACTCGGAAACGAGCTGGATAACATGAAATTCATAGCTCGTGACGGGCGGGTTGGGGAGCTTTCTCAAGTCGCCTATTTCGCTCACGATGCGGCAAATTTCATTGTGCTCGGCTATCGCGGCGCGAATAGCCCCGTCGGAAACATCGACGCCGTAGACTCTCTCCAGCGGCTCGAGTATGTATTTTTTAAGCTGTCCCTCATAGTGCTCAAACGCCGCCTTCGTCGTCACGAACGGCACATCCATCATGCTCATAAAGAAGTCGGGATTTTGCTCCTTCACGAGTCCCATGATGTCAAAATATTCGTGCGCCCTGTGCATCATCTGACAGGTCTCGGACGAGAACATGGCGGACAGGAAGTTGTAGCCGCCCTCCATGCTGCGCTCGAGAATGCTGCGCGTGAACGGACAGGTCTTGTTCGTCATGTAATATGTACCGATGTCGGTGTTCGTCGTACCGGGTGCGCGCAGACGCACCGAGAAGCAGCCGCCGAGATTGAGCAGCACCTCAGGAACAAAGTAGCAGGTATAGCCCAGCGCCTTTTTCCCCTCTGCGGCAGCCTGCTTTACCAGCTCGTTGTTTGCATCCTGAAGCAGGTTTTCAAAATAGATCAGGTGCTTTAAGTCTTTCATATTCTCCTCCTCTTATTTTCACAGAAATCGCTCTGTTATCGCACTTTCGTATAGTGAATAATCACAATTGCATATTATCACATGGTCATTTTTATGTCAATAATTTTTCTTGACAATTCGTAGAAAATCCTGCATAATACCCTTGTGATTGTGATTAATCAATCACAAATTTTTACAGACGGTGCAGCCATGGCATTTGAAAAGATAAGCATCCCCTCTCCGAAGGAATGCTTTTTTGAGAACATAAAATCGAAAATACTCACCGGCGAGCTCACACCGGGGCAGAAGCTGCCCACCGAGCGCGAGCTTTCTGAGCAGACGGGAATTAACCAGTCGGCTATACATCTTGCGATAAAGGATCTCGAGCGCACGGGCTTTTTGTATATCGTGCCTCGCCACGGCACATATGTCGCCGACTATATCGCCAGCGGAAACTACGATACCCTGCACGAGATACTCAAATCCGGCGGTCAGCATATGACAAAGGAGCGTGTAGTCGCGCTCGTCGAAACGCGAAACGCCATCGAAGGCGGGGCTCTCATCCGGCTCGCCGCATCGCACACGCCCGATGATGTGAGGCAGCTTGAAGCGCACATCCGGCTTTTCAAAGACGCCCGCGGAAAGGGCTTGAGCGCCGATGAGCTCGGCAGCATGACAAAGGATTTTCACTATCTTATCTGCAAGCTCAGCGGCAACGAGGTTTTCATATTGCTCATGAATTCGTTCACCGAGATCTCGCAGGGGCTGTGGCGGCACTGCGCCGGTCACTGGGGGCTCGAGGGGCTTATCGAGCAGAGCGAGCACATCCTCTTCCTCATAAGGCAGGGAAAGGGGCTTGAAGCTCAGGTGTATATAACCGAAAAATTCAACGAATATGTCCGCGACTGCGGAATAAGGCTTTAAAGACCTGCCATTGGCAGGTCTTTATCCTTATCGTTTGGGCGCGTATGTGCAGTAAACATATTTACTCAGCCATGTCTCGTCTCTGTATGAGCCGTATTCGCTCATTTTGCAGCCGCTGTACAGGTCGTCGGCAATTTCGAGGATAACATCCCGCAGCTCAAGGTTTTTGAGATACTTCTCCGGTATCGCGCTCAAGCCCAGATACGCTCCTAAAATATTTCCGGTCACCGCGCCGGTAGAATCGCTGTCGCCGTTGTGGTTGACCGCGGCAACGAGAGCCTTGTCAAAGTCATCGGAGTATTTCAGCGCGCAGTACAGCGCTATGGCAAGCGTCTCCTCGGCTACCCAGCCCTGTCCGAGCATATGTATTGCCTCGACATCGTCCATGTCCGCGTGCGATAGCTCTACCGCGCGGTCTATAAGTATGAGCAGCTCACTCAGGTGCTCTGCCCCCTCATACCGTCTGCTCACAGCCGCACTCATGTCCGCCACAGCTTCGTAAAGCGAAATGCTGTCGGAATGCGAGACTATGCTTATAACATAAGCCAGCGCAGCCGCCGGAATATAACCCAGCTCGTGCCCGTGCGTCAGCGCGGCGGCATTTGCACCCACCTCGCCGGCAAGCTAGGCATCTTCAAAAAGCAATCCGGCAGGCGCAACGCGCATGACGCCGCCGCAGCCCTTACTGTGGTTTATCGGCTTCTCGACCGTGCCCACCGTTTCGGATGAAAGCGCCGAAAGGCAGGTGTTGCCGGGCGCTCTTGGGTGGAACAGCTCCGGCACATTCAGCAGCCACGAGAAGCACTCTTCGCCCTTATAGGGATACCTCTGCCGCTGCGTTTTCAGCCAATCCCTGTAGCACAGCAGTATATAGTACCGATACTCGCTCATGATGCCGCGCAGCTTGCCCCTCGTTTCGGCAATAAGCAGGCCGTTTGCCGTGAACAGCGTCATCTGCGTATCGTCCGAGATTCGTGCGACGCCGTCTTGCAGCTCATATTCCGTAATGCCCTTGCCGCCGAAGTGCCTGAATATCGACCCCTCGTCGGAAAACTCAACGGCATAGCCCAGCGCGTCTCCCGCCGCGCCGCCGATCAAGCAGCCGCGGTATTTGTCCTGTGATCTCATTAGTTCACCTCAATTTTATCGCCGCGGCATAGCTCACGCCTGCCGGAGCGTGCATTTCGTGTTCCGGTTCCGCTGCGTTGTGAGCGCAGAAATAGTGCTCGGTCATCCCGTCCGCGTCAAGGCTTTCAAGCATCTCAAAGCCGCACCCGCGCAGGAGCGTCTTCATCTCCCCTGCGCCGTAGCTTGCCTTCATCGTCTCGCCCGCTCCGTGCGCAAGCGCTCTGTTCGTTTCCGCTTCACGCCCGCCGTCGCCCGCAGGATAGTCAAGGCAAAGCACCGAGCCTTCGCGCATCACGCCGCTTATCGTGCGTAGGAGCTTTGTAAAATCGGTTTTTTCGAGATAATAGCTTATCCCCAAAAGGCTTGCAAATGCCGTTTTATCGGTACGGTACCCCGCCCTTAGCAGCTTATCGCACCATGCATCCTCCGAAAGGTCGCAAGGCACGAAAACAGCGCCGCTTTCAAGCCCGCATTTATCGAGCCTTTTTCGCTTATCCGCAAGCATTTCCGGAAGATCCAGCTCGAATACCGGTATTTCTCCTGCGCTCTTTATTACGGAAAATGTGTCGTATCCGGCGGCGAATATAACATACTGCCCGAAATCATATTTTCTCAGCAGCTCCTCGCAGAACGCGCTCCTGCCGAGCACCGACGGCGCAAGCTGCCGGTCAACTATCTTTCTGAGCCCCTCCTCCGGACTGATGTTAAGCTCAGGGAAAAAGAAGCCCGCTCCGTCAGCCATGCTCTGCGCTATCCGCGCATAGTCCTCGCCCAGCAGCCGCTCCGCCGCGGTATCGTCGAAAACGCGCACCTTCGCCGTTTTGTGGTGGTATGCTCTTGCAAAGCAGCTCACAAGCGCAGTCAAATTGTCCATATGTATTCCTCCTCTTAATGTCGGTCAATACTTATTACACCTGACTCGGAGGAAATACAAGCCTTGATTTTTTGCCGGAAATGTGGTAATATAAACACGCAGGAGAGAGAAATCTCTCCGTTTTTTGTTCCATTGAGCCGCTCTCATCGCAAGCGGCGCTTTGTATGGCGTTTGGATGCTGCGGTATGAGAAAATCCCGATTGGAGGTGTGAGCAATGCCGCAAATGAATAAGGGCGGAAAATTCGTTTTCGGAAGATCACTGATCCGGTCGGACGGGAGCGTCAGGCTTCCGCCGCAGGCGGTGGAGGAGTACCGCATCGCCGATGAGGGAAAAGTGTATCTGTTCACGGGCAGCAAAATAACCGGCGGCTTCTGCGTGACCCGCAAGGGTCTGCTGCATCCGTCAAAGCTCGGGCACATTCTGGATGAGGTGCCGCAGCTTCTCGACTATACTTCGAGTGCCAGTGATTTCATAAGGTGCAAAGGCCGCGCCTACTGCTGGACGGATATCTCCCCTACGGGTACGATACGGCTGACAAGTGAAATGATGGACTTTTTGGAGCTGAGAGCCGAGATGTGCCTTCTGTCTATCCGCAGCAGCGATATTGCCTTCACCATGGGTGCGAAAGGTCCGCTGCTTGAAAAAGCCGAAAACTACGGCGGAGAGATACCTCTGTTCTGATACCGGCGTTTTCGGTGCCGAAGGTTTAAAAAAACAGGAGAGACCTCTCCCTCCTGCGCGTTTATATTACCACATTTTCGGCAAAAAATCAAGACTTGCATTTTGTTCGGGTCTGGTATAATAAGTATTGACTAACATTAACCGTCGATTGACAATAGGAGGACTACATATGGAACAAATGATCGCCTGCTGCGGGCTCGACTGCGAAAAATGTGATGCAAGGCTCGCAACGGTCACAAACGACAGCGCCCTGCGCGAAAAGACCGCCGCCCTGTGGACGCAGCTCAACGGAGTAACGATAACACCGGAGATGATAAGCTGCACCGGCTGCCGCATAGACGGCGTCAAAACGCCGTTCTGCGACAGCATCTGCCCCATCCGAGGCTGCGTCCGCGAAAAGGGGCTGAACACCTGCGCCGACTGCACACAGATGGACCAATGCCCGACGCTTGGGCGCATAGCCGCAAACAATCCGCAGGCTCCGGAAAATCTCAAGCGGCTCCGCGAGACGGAGCCGACCGGCGCGATTTGAACAAGCGAAATGAAAACCGGTATTATGAAAAATGTAATCGTCTATGTCCACGGTAAGGGCGGTTCGGCGGAGGAAGCCGAGCATTATAAGCCCCTGTTTCCGGACAGCGAGGTTATAGGATTTGATTACCGTGCACAGACTCCGTGGGAAGCCACGGAGGAATTTCCGAGATTTTTCACCGAGCAGCGGAAACGCTGCGACAGACTTACGCTGATTGCAAACAGTATCGGAGCATTTTTCTCCATGTCCTCGCTGGATGAGCGGCTTATCGACAGTGCTTATCTCATCTCCCCTGTCGTGGACATGGAAAAGCTTATCACCGACATGATGACATGGGCAAATGTTACTGAGCGTGAGCTCGCGGAGAAAGCAGAGATACCCACGGCGTTCGGCGAAACGCTGTCATGGACTTATCTCGGATATGTGCGGGAGCATCCGCTCTCATGGCAGCTTCCCACCCGCATTTTGTATGGCGAGCATGACGCTCTGACATCCTTTGAAACCGTATCCGCCTTTGCCGAACGCTCCGGAGCGGAGCTGACCGTTATGCCGAACGGTGAGCATTGGTTCCACACGGAGGAGCAGATGCGGTTTCTGGATAGCTGGATCACGGCAAAACACCCTGCAAGCTCTTAAGTCTTGCAGGGTGTTTATGGTACTAACCAAGAATACATATCGTAATACGGTGATGAAAGAGTCCCAAGTTGCTGTAATGGAAGAATTCGTGGATGCGGTCCTCGCACATGGACGGCAAAGGATGGTCGTACACTTAAGGAAATCAAGGACAACGCTACGGTGGATTAAACCTTTTAATTTTGCCAT
>SFLE01000001.1 GCA_004553495.1 Clostridiales bacterium
ATCTCGTTTCTTTCGTCTTTCTTTATCTGCATAAAACCTCCTATTGCTCTGGTAATGCGGTCGCCAAACCTTTACCAGTATACCGCAATAGGAGGTTTTACTCATGCTAAAGCTATTTTCCTTCCCCCAGTAGAACCGGGGGTTTATTTCCACGCCTTAAGGCACCAATAAAAAAACCACTGCTTAACTAAGCAGTGGTTTTTTCCTTTGGAGCTGGTGGTGAGAATCGAACTCACAACCTTCTCATTACGAGTGAGATGCTCTGCCATTGAGCCACACCAGCAAAGGACATTACGCATTTTAGCACATGGCAGCAATAAAGTCAAATAAAAAAGCAATTACAACGAGTATATGTAAAATGCAGCCTGAGAGCTGTTCGTATGAAGTTTGCTGCTCAAAATCAAGTGTTTTCAACGCCTTTTTGTTGAGACATTTTTGTGGCAATTTGTTTACATAATTATTTCAACAAATTATTATGCAAATAGTTATCAACATTTCCAACACACTTTCCAACACGAAAAATTTGTTGAAATACAACGAAATTTGTCGTTTTACCACATAATTCAAAATCCGCAAGTCGAATTTTGTTGCAAATCAGAAACAATATATCGTTTACATAACACCAGCTTTGTTAAGAGATTGAAACTCTTTGCCGCTGACTATGATATGGTCAAGAAGTTTTATGTCGAGCAGCGCAAGCGCCTTCTTGACGAGCTGGGTGCTGTACTCATCCTCTTTGGACGGAATGGCAGGCGCGCCCGGATGGTTGTGGGCTATTATCACGCTGACGGCATTGCATTTAAGCGCTGCCTCTACGAGCATTCGCACGCTGATCTCGGTGGCGTTTACTATGCCGCGGCTTATCTGCTTGCACGCGATTATGCTGTTCGTGGAGCTCAAAAGCAGCGCATAGGACACCTCGTTTGTCTCATACATGAACTTGGAGACAAAGTAGCGCCCCGCAGCGTCGCTTGAGCTTATCACATTGTCGGGAATGCTTTTCGTTTGCAGATACCGCTTTCCTATCTCCGGCACGAGCTTTATCAGGGTCGCGGCATTCTCCCCTATTCCGTCTACCGCGCAAAGCTGCTCGTAGCTTGCCTCGAACACCGCCCAATATGAGCCGAAATGCTTTAGCAGCCTGTGGGCAAGCTCATTGGTGTCCTTTCGCGGCAGGGCATAAAACAGCAGCATTTCCAATGCATTATGGTCATTGAAGCCGTCCAGTCCCGCTTCGGCAAAGCGGCTTTTCATCCGCTCTCTGTGTCCGTCGTGCACGCCCATTTTGACTTACTCACACCTCCATATTTGCGTAAGCATTCAGATCCCATCCTGCAGTATTGCCGGCAAGATACTCATAGTAGCCCTGACAGCCGATCATTGCCGCATTATCGCCGCAAAGCTTCAGCGGCGGTACGAAGAGCTCACATCCGGCTTTTTCGGCTGCCGCCTTGAAATCCGCGCGTATGCGCGAGTTTGCGGCAACGCCTCCGGCTATGGCGATCTTCTTGTAGCCGAACTCGGATGCCGCCATCATGGTGCGCGGTACAAGCGCATCGCTGACAGCCGCCGTGAAGGATGCCGCGAGCGACGCTCTGTCAAGCTCCTCGCCCTTCTGCTCGGCATTGTGCACGATGTTTATTACTGCGGTCTTGAGACCGGAGAAGCTCATTTCATAGGGCTGCCCCTCTATATGCGTGCGCGGCAGGTGGTATTTCTTGTCGTCGCCGCCCTGCGAGAGAAGATCAATGGGCTTTCCGCCGGGATAAGGCAGACCAAGAACGCGCGCCGTTTTGTCAAAGCACTCGCCCGCGGCATCGTCGCGCGTTGCGCCTATGACCTTGAGGTCGGTGTAATCTCTTACATCTATTATCAGTGTGTTGCCGCCGGATATGGCAAGGCACAGAAACGGCGGCTCAAGCTCGGGATAGGCTATGTAATTTGCCGCGACATGACCTCTTATGTGGTGCACCGGTATGAGCGGCACATCAAGGCTCATTGCCACTGCCTTTGCGAAGTTCAGCCCGACGAGCACCGTTCCGATAAGTCCCGGAGCGTATGTAACGGCGACAGCGTCAATATCGCTTTTTTCTACGCCTGCCGCCTGCACCGCACGCTCGGCAAGGAGGGATATGACCTCGACATGGCTGCGCGAGGCTATCTCCGGCACTACTCCGCCGTATATGGCATGGAGGTCCGCCTGAGAAAATATCTTGTCGGTCAGGACATTCCGTCCGTTTTCGACTACGGCAACGGCGGTCTCATCGCACGACGATTCAAATGCAAGAATTTTCATTTTTATTCCTCACTTAGAAACAGAGTCATCAAAACGGCGTTTTCGGTCGGCTGGCTGTAATAGTTTCTGCGCAGCCCCACCTCTATATAGCCGTGCTTTTTATAAAGGTTCTGTGCGGGCATATTGCTCTGCCTTACCTCAAGCGTCAGAAAGCTGAGCTTTTTCTCCTGTGCGCGGGTCATGAGGTCATTAAGGAGCATATCAGCTATCCCCTGCCGCCGGTGCTCCGGAGATACGGCAATGTTCGATATATACCCCTCGTCGAGCACATACATAAGTCCGATATAGCCTATTGCTCTGCCGTGTTCATCCTCGGCTGCAAGGAAAATGTGCATATCGTCCGGAAGCTGAGAAACAAGCTGCTCGCGGGTCCACGGCATGGAAAAGCACATTTTCTCAAGCTCGAGTATATCATCAATGTGCCCCAGCTGAGTGTCAACGATCTTTACCATCATAGCATTTCCTCGCGCAGCTCGTCTATAACGGCGAGCACCTCATCCTCTATCCGCAGGATGCACTTTTTCCAGCCTATAGGCAGTGCAGGCGGGAATATATCGTCCTCGGCAAGACACATTATTCGCTCCTCAAGATCCTGATACTCATCGCAGAGCGTCTGTGCCTGCTTCGCCGTCATGCACAGGGTGACATCGCAGCTTTCAATAAGCTGCCGCGTTACCTGAGCCTGTGCGCGCGCGGCAAGCGGAATGTCAAGCGCCTCGCAGCACTTTATTACGCGCGGGTTTATCTCGTTTCCTGCGTGCAAGCCCGCTGAGGTGCATTTCACCTCGGGGCAGTACTCCCCTTTCGACGAGTTGAAAACGCCCTCCGCCGCAAGCGACAGGCTATTATCATCACACATGAAAAGAATGCTGCCTACATTTATTCCGCCAAATCCGCACAGCTCGGACTGCCGCTCGTCCCAGCGCTCCAGGCTGCGGTCGCCGGCTTTGTTCTCAATGTGGTGCGTAAGCTCATGGTGCAGCGTGCTTTTGAGCCTGCGTCGAAAGGTCTCGTCATCCATGTCTCCGTAGAGCTCGACGAACGAGCCGTAATAGAGCTCGATATATCTGCCCATAGAGTCGTGAAAGTACATTCCGAGCGTATAGCGGCCGTCGGGATCGCGTTTTGTGTCCTCAAGGAAGCTTACGCCGCCGTTTAACGATTTAAATATCTCCTGCGGGAGATCGTCGACGAGATCGTCGAGCACATCCCCTGCCTGTTCATATGTCAGCATCAGTGCGCCTCCGCCCAGCTGTGTCCTGTTTTTGCGTCAACCGTGAGCGGTATGCTGAGCTGTGCCGCACCGCTCATCTCCTCGCGCAAAATTCTCTTTACCTCTTCCGCCTCATTTTCGGGGCATTCGCAGACGAGCTCATCGTGCACCTGCAAAATGAGCCGCGACTGCAAGCCTTCAGCCTTGAGACGGTTATATACATTTACCATTGCGATCTTGATTATATCCGCAGCCGTGCCCTGGATCGGCATATTCAGCGCTACCCGCTCTCCGAACGAGCGCATATTGAAATTCGAGGACTTCAGCTCCGGCAGCTCACGGCGGCGGTTGTACAGGGTCTTCACATATCCGTCCGTCTTTGCCTGCTCGACTATGCGCTTCATATACTCGCGCACACCGTCGTACTTTGCAAGATATGCATCCATATATGCCTTCGCCTCATTCGGGGAAACGCCTATATCCTGCGCGAGCGACCACGACGATATGCCGTATACGATGCCGAAGTTTACCGCCTTTGCGCGGCTGCGCTGAAGCGGCGTTACCTCACCTAATGGCGTATTGAATACCTGCGACGCGGTAACGGCGTGAATATCCTCACCGGATCGGAACGCTGCGCGCATATGCTCATCGCCCGATATGTGGGCAAGCAGGCGCAGTTCGATCTGACTGTAGTCGGCATCGACGAGCACATTGCCCTTGGACGCAATAAACATCTCGCGGATATGGCTGCCGAGCTCTTTGCGTATCGGAATGTTTTGCAGATTGGGATCGGTGCTCGATAGCCTTCCGGTAGCGGTGACGGTCATCTGGAAGTTCGTTCTTATCCTGCCGTCGGAGTCTATTAGCTTTAAAAGTCCGTCGGCATAGGTGGATTTGAGCTTTGTGAGCATTCTGTAGTCGAGTATCATCTCGATTATTGGGTGCTTTCCGCGCAGCTTTTCAAGCACATCGGCGTTTGTGCTCCAGCCGGTCTTTGTCTTTTTGCCGGCGGGAAGCATCAGCCGATCGAACAGCACCTCGCCGAGCTGCTTCGGAGAATTAATGTTAAACTCCCCTCCCGCGAGCTCGCATATCTGTTGTCTGAGCTGCTCTATACTGCCGGTGAGACTCTCGCCGAAGCTCATCAGCGCAGCTTTGTCTATCATAAAGCCCGCCTGCTGCATGTCCGCAAGCACGCGGCACAGCGGCATCTCGACATTATAGAAAAGCTCAGTCATGTCAAGCTCTTCGAGCTTTTTCTCGGTTGCCGCTTTAAGCGCGTATATTGCCTCGGAGCCGGTGAGCTCCTCGCCGCAGTAGCGCATGGTCATGCGCGCAGGCGAATAGTCGCTTGCGTTGGCATCGAGCAGATAGCAGGCTATGGAGGTATCGTAAGCAAAGCCGTCAAGCGGCAGCTTTTCTCCGGCAAGCTGCATCATAAGATCCTTCACGCCGTGGGCGATCTTTTTGGTCTCGTCGGAAAAAACGAGCTTGAGGAGCTTTGAATAATTGTCCCCGAGCGCACTCCAATGCACCGGATAAACGGCTTTCCCGTCGCACAGTTCAAGGCTGTCGAAATCGTCTTTTACCTCAACGGCAACAAGCTCCGCCGAGGAGATAGCGGCGCAAATGCTCTCAAACGAGGCGTTCTCTACTACCGGAAGGCGCTCAACGCTGCTTACTTTTTCCGATGCCGCATCCTCGGTAACGCCCCATTTTTCGATAAATTTATTGAAGCCGAGCCGCTTGAGTACACTGTACAGCTCCGGCTTATAATCATTATTCCACAAAGCATCCTCGGGCTTAAACTCTATGGGCGCGGATGTGCAGATAGTCGCAAGCTCATAAGACATACGCGCGCTGTCCTCGCCCTCGCGCAGCTTTTTGCGGACGCCCTCCTTTACCTCGATCATATCGAGCTGCTCGTATATTTTGGATACTTCCATATATTTCTGCACAAGTGCCATCGCGGTTTTTTCGCCTACTCCGGGTACGCCGGGGATATTGTCGGAGGGGTCGCCCATCAGGGCTTTCAGGTCAACTATGTGCTTCGGCGCAAAGCCGTACTCCTCGGTGAATACCTCGGGGGTATATTCCGTAGTGGTCGTCTGACCCATGCGGCTTTTTACATGGCAGATGTGAGTTTTATCGCTTATGAGCTGGAAGCTGTCCTTATCACCGGTCACGATGCGGCAATCCCAGCCCGCCTGCTCGCAGATCCTCGCAGCGGTGCCGAGAAGGTCGTCGGCCTCGTAGCCCTCAAGCTCAAGGCGGAGTATGCCCATCGCGTCGAGCACCTGCTTAAGCAGCGGCATCTGCACCGCGAGCTCCTCCGGCATTTCCTTTCGCTGCGCCTTGTAGCCATCATATTTGAGATGCCGGAAGGTCGGCGCTTTAAGGTCAAAAGTGACCGCAACGCTGTCGGGCTTTTGCTCGTCTATGAGCTTTCTGAGTATGGCCAGGAAGCCGTAGACTCCGTTTGTAGGCGTTCCGTCGGGCGCATTGAGCTGGCGGATGCCGTAAAATGCGCGGTTCACTATGCTGTTTCCGTCGAGTATCAATAATTTCATTTCTTTTCCTCACCGCGCAGGCGCACTATCTCGTCTCTAAGCTGAGCTGCAAGCTCAAACTCAAGCATCTTTGCGGCAGCTTTCATTTCCTTTTCAAGCTTATCAATGAGCTCCTTGCGCTCGGAGCGGGTGAGCTTCACTCCGTCGGCGCGGCGCAGAGTCTTTTCGCTCTCGCTCGAGATCTCGATAAGCTCTCTCACGCTCTTGACTATGGTTTTGGGCACGATGCCGTGCTCCTCGTTATACGCCGCCTGCTTTGCACGGCGGCGCTCGGTCTCGTCTATGGCAAGGCGCATTGAGCGCGTTACCGTGTCGGCATACATTATGACAAGCCCTTCCGCATTTCGTGCGGCTCTGCCTATTGTCTGGATAAGGCTCGTTTCGCTGCGCAGAAAACCCTCCTTATCGGCATCAAGGATGGCAACAAGGCTGACCTCCGGAAGGTCGAGACCCTCGCGCAGGAGGTTTATGCCGACAAGCACATCGAAATCACCGAGGCGCAGGCTGCGGATTATCTCCATGCGCTCTATCGCGCCTACATCGTGGTGCATATAACGGCATTTTATGCCCGCGGCGCCGAGATACTCCGTAAGATCCTCCGCCATTTTCTTTGTCAGCGTTGTTACAAGCGTGCGCTGGTGCTTTTCGATGCGGGTGTTTATCTCGCTTATAAGATCGTCTATCTGCCCCTGCACGGGACGCACTGAGATCTCGGGATCGAGAAGTCCGGTCGGGCGGATTATCTGCTCGGCTATCTGCCCCGCGCGCTCGCGCTCATAATCGCCCGGAGTTGCAGAGACATACACCGCCTGATTTATTCGCTCCTGGAACTCCTCGAATTTCAGCGGGCGATTGTCGTAAGCAGACGGCAACCGGAAGCCATACTCAACGAGCGACTCCTTTCGCGCATGGTCGCCGCGGTACATTGCTCTGACCTGCGGCAGCGTTACATGGCTCTCATCCACGAAAAGCAGGAAGTCCTTCGGGAAATAGTCAAGCAGCGTCATCGGAGCGGAGCCGGCAGGTCTGTTCGATATGATGCGGGAATAGTTCTCGATACCGGAGCAATACCCCAGCTCCTGCATCATTTCAATGTCATAATTCGTGCGCTGGGATATGCGCTGAGCTTCGAGCAGCTTGCCGTTATCCTCAAAGTACTTTACTCTTTCCTCGCATTCCCTGCGTATATCGTCTATAGCGCGCGCCATTTTATCCCTGCCGACGACATAGTGGCTTGCCGGATATATGGCGGCGTGGTTCAGATACCGCAGCGGCGTGCCGGTAACTACATTTACCTCGCTTATGCGGTCGATCTCATCGCCGAAGAATTCCACTCTTATCGCCTTATCGGTGGCATATGCGGGGAATATCTCGACCGTGTCGCCGCGGACGCGGAACATATTTCGCTCAAAGGCAATGTCGTTGCGCTCATAGCGGATCTCTATAAGCTTGCGCAGGAGCTCGTCAATGTCCCGCGTCTGCCCCGGTCGGAGCGATATGACCATGTTTTTATAATCTATCGGGTCGCCCAAGCCGTAAATGCAGGAAACGGATGCAACGACTATCACATCGCGGCGCTCAAACAGGCTTGAGGTCGCGCTGTGACGCAGGCGCTCGATCTCGTCGTTTATTGAGCTGTCCTTTTCGATGAATGTATCGGTATGAGGTATATATGCCTCAGGCTGATAGTAATCGTAATACGAGACGAAATACTCGACCGCGTTCTCCGGAAAGAACTCGCGGAACTCCGAACAGAGCTGAGCCGCAAGGGTCTTATTATGCGCCAGGACAAGGGTCGGTCGGTTTATCTTCTCGATAACGCTTGCCATCGTGAATGTTTTGCCCGAACCGGTTACACCGAGGAGCACCTGCTCATCAAGTCCGTTTTCTATGCCGGAAACAAGCTGAGCTATAGCCTCGGGCTGATCACCCATGGGCGAATATGACGACACAAGCTTAAATTTATCCACGGCCGCGACCTCCGCAATGTTTTACGGATTATTATACCACGATAATAAAAAAATCACAAGGCAGATAGTCTGCCTTGTGATAGGGTTTTGGTATAAATTCAGAGCTCGTAGCTTGCCCAGTCAATGTCGGTGAGCTTCTTTGTCCAGTGCTCGTGCTCGCTCATGTCGATGCGCTCGCACTCGTGGTTGTTGGTCGCCTCCTGAACATCGTAGTAGAACCACGCCTCGGGATCCATGTTGTCCGTCCAGACATTCATGTCGTTAACAAGCAGATCCTCCTGAGAGACGACACAGCGGTTAAGCACTCTGTTTATCATCTTGAAGGTCTCAGCCCTGGTGATAGCGTTGTTCGGGCGGAAGGTTCCGTCGGGATAGCCGTTGAGCCAGCCCTTGGTCGTTGCCATTTCGATGTCTTTCTGAGCCCAGTGACCCTTTATATCAGAGAAGGTCTTGCCGGTCTCGGTGAGCTTATCGAACCTTGCTATGATGGTTGCCATCTCAGCGCGGGTGATGGGATCGTTCGGTCTGAAATTGCCGTTCTCATCGCCTACGAGAATGTTCGCATTTGCAAGGGTGGAAATGGCTCTGTTGTACCACGAGCCTGCCGCAACATCCTTGAAGCTGTTCTCGGTGGAGTTAAACTCTGCGCGTGCATCATCGGTCAGCAGGCGGAAGAATATCGTTGCGACCTCAGCACGGCTGATGTGGCCGTTGGGACGGATGGTGCCGTCGGGATAGCCGATAACATAGTTGAAGTGCTCGCTGGTCTCAAGAAGCTGCTTTACGGTGAGGGTTCCGAACTCGGTGGATATCTCGTAGTTAGCAAGGTTGGTGTTGCCCTTTGCCTTGTAGGTGAACTTATTCTCGCTCGAGCCGGTAGCGGTCTGGGAGCCGGTGACATCGCAGAGGACTGCATCGTCCTTAACGAAGCCATCGCCGCTTATGTTGACTGTATCATTGGTGAGGGGCTTTCCGTCGTAGGTCTTTTCATCACTTGCGGAGGTGAGCTTCACAACGCGCTTCTCGATGACGAGGGAGCCGTCGTTAACGATAAACTCGACATTCGTGAAGTTATCATTGATGTTCATGAAGTCTTCCGCGGCGAGGCCGACCATGTAGGTGTCGGCATTTACGCCCTTTGCCTCGGGCTGCACATCCTTCTTGTACATGAAGTCCTTATCGGTGTACAGCTTATTGCTGGCTTCGTAGGTGTAGCCGCTGACGGTATGCTCATCGCCATCGTACTTAACGGTCAGAGTGTTGCCGTTTATGGTAACGGTGACCTTAGCGGTTATGGGATTAATGGTGAGCTTGCCGGGAGTCTTCGTGACTGCGTAGTTTTCGGTCACATCGGTGCCGTTTGCGTCCTTAATGACGACCGTGCCGCTGAATGCGCCGTCATACTCGCCTGCATCGGTGCCCTTTGCGGCATAGGTCAGTCCCTCATAGGTGTGACCCTTGAGGAGACCCGTCGGGGTGATGCCGGTGATGGACTGCTCGATGCCGGTGTAAGTAACGGTATCGCTATCGCCGGTGAAAGTCGCGTTTATCTTATCGATAGTAAGGCTGCCGTCGGTGACCACGAACTCAACATTTGTGAAGTTCGTGCTCGTGTTCTTAAATTGCTCTGCCTTGAGACCCATTGCGTAGCTGCCTGCATCGGTGCCCTCAGCAACCGCCTTGCCGTCAAAGCTGAAGCAATTTTCGGTGTAGAGCTTATTGCTTATCTCGACCTTGTAGTCCTTTACGGACTGCTTCTCGCCGTTATAGGGCTTGGTGTCGGTGTTGCCCGTAATCGTCACGGTGACCTTATCGGCTATCGGAGTGACCTTGAGCTTACCGGGGGCGAGCTCGATCTTGTAGTTACCGGCCTTGGTGTTATCCTTGAGCGTATAGGTGAAGGTGTTGTCGCTTTCTCCTGCGTCGGTCTGAGTGCCGGTCACGGCATACGTTGCGCCCTCGCCCTCAATAAAGCCATCGCCTGTTACGGTGACAGTGCCGTTCGTGAGAGGCTCGCCGTCATAGGGCTTCTCGGCGTTTGCGCTGGTCATGATGACACTGCGCGGCGTGACGGTAAGAGTGCCGTTTTTGAGTGCTGCCTCGCCGTAGCTTGCGGTAACATCGACATCGCCGTGCATGATCTTGTACGACATAACGACGTTCGCTGCCTCGCCTGCGTCTGTTATCGTGCCTTCAACGACCGCTTCGATCGTGTCGCCCTTGTTGAGCTTTCCGACATAGGTGAAGCCGGACTCGGTAAGAGGTTTGCCGTCGTAGGGCTTAGTTGCATCATTTGCGGTTATGACCAAGGCGTCGAGCGGGGTGATCCTGAGCCAGCCGTCGGTGACCACAAACTCAACGTTTGTGAAGTTCTTGGTGTCCTTGTTGCTGAAATGCTCGGGCTTGAGATTCATATTGTACGTTCCGGCGGTGATACCCGCTGCGGTTGCGCCGTCGGACTTTGTGAAGTTGACCTTGCTTTCGGTGTAAAGAGGATTATCGCTATTGAAGGTGTAACCCGTAACGGTCTGAGTTGTGCCGTTATAGGGCTTCGTGCCGGTGTTACCCGTAATCGTCACGGTGACCTTATCGCGTATCGGGTCAATGGTGAGCTTGCCGGGAGTCTTCGTGACTGCGTAGTTTTCGGTCACATCGGTGCCGTTTGCGTCCTTAATGACGACCGTGCCGCTGAATGCGCCGTTATACTCGCCTGCATTGGTGCCCTTTGCGGCATAGGTCAGTCCCTCATAGGTGTGACCCTCAAGGAGACCCGCCGCGGTGATGCCGGTGATGGACTGCTCGCTGCCGGTGTAAGTAACGGTATCGCTCTGGCCGGTGAATCTCGCGTCTATCTTATCGATGGTAAGGCTGCCGTCGGTGACCACGAACTTAACGTTTGTGAAGTTCGTGCTCGTGTTCGTAAACCGCTCTGCCTTGAGACCCATTGCGTAGGTGCCTGCATCGGTGCCATGGGCTATGGCATCGCCATTATAGTTGAAGCAATTTGCAGTGTAGAGCGGATTGTTGGATTCAAACTCATAGCCTGTAACGGACTGCTCGCTGCCATTGTAAGAAACGGTGTTCTTATTGCCCGTAATCGTGACAACAACCGCATCGATTGGAGTGATTGTGAGCTTGCCGTCGTTTGCTTCGGTTATGATGTACTTTCCGGAAGCATCAACGGCGCCTACGGTGCCGTCTGCAAATTCTGCATCATACTCGCCGACCTCGGTGCCCTTAGCGCCGACGGTGAGGTCAAAGCTTGCGTCTGCATCGGAGCAGTCAAAGCCGCTTACGCTGTGCTCTTCGCCGTTATATGTGACTGTATTACTCTTTGCGGTGACGGTAACATTTTTATAGTAGTAGAAGTCGATCACATTGCCGGTGGCGGCGATGGTGATGGTTCCGTTCTGGTCTGCAAGCGCAGTGTAGCCGTCAATGGAAATGGGAGCCTCGGTGACCTCCGCGTCGAGAGTCTGACCGCCCACGGTCTTGGACTCAGCCACGGGTGTTTTCGTTCCGTTGAGGTAGTAGTTAACGGTGTACTCGAGCTTGTCGCTCTTTGTCCATGTACCGACGAATTTAACATCGTTATTGGGCATTGTGAACGAGCCGTCGGCGTTAACTGTGACATCATCGGTAGTCCAGCCGCTGAACTCATAACCGGGCATGCTGGGAACTGCTGCCGCGGGAACTGCTGTGCCCTTTCTGTAATCCGCCGATTCGGGAAGCTGGTCGTTTGCACCCTCGGGGATGAGGCTTCCTTCGTAGGCATAGCTTACATTGTGGATGGGTGCCTTTCCGCGAACGCCGGGAACGGTGAAGTCGATGCTCTTATCAACGCCGTCTGCATCCTTGTAGTGCAGGGTGGTAACGCCGTTGGTGGGATAGTATTCATCATCGACAAAGCCTTCCTTAGCGGTGTCGAGCTTTACGGTATAGCTCACGCTGTATGTGTAGGTGGTCTCATCACCGTTAGTAGTTATAACGGGATCGGAAAGAGTCCACGCATAGCCGTTTGCCGTGGCTTTATACGCCTTGGGAAAGCTCGTCATCTTGACAAATTCGGTCTCGGAGTCGTTGACGACCATTCCGGTGGTGATGCCATCGACTATCGTCTGGGTTATTGCGGCGAACGCCGCGTTCAGAGCGTCGGTATTATCGGCATTGTATGCCTTGTCCGCGCTTGTTGCTATGTAGTCAGCAAGGAACTGGGTGACCTTGACTTCGCCGACATTGCGATTATCCTTGTTGGGCTTATAAGCCGTGTCGGTGTCCTTGGTTGCGCCGAAGCATACGGTGTAAAGGTCAGCGCCGGTATCCTTCAGAGTTGTTGCTGCCTGCTGAGCATAGTAGCTTGTCCTCGGGCTGCCATAGGTGCCGTCATCATATTTGCCGTCTCCGTAAACGGTAGGCACACCGTCGGTGAGCAGGATGGCATTCTTGGTCTGAAGATTCTTAACGGTGTCGCTGCCGAGCAGAGAAGCCGCCTGCCTGAGGGCTGCATCTGTGTTAGTGCCGCCATTGGCTGAAATGCCGGATATTGCGCTCTTTACCGCCGCAAGACCTGCCTCGGTAGAAACATCCTGCCAATCGCACACGGTAGATGCATAGCTTGCAAAGGACACTACCGCAACATAGCGGCCCTGCCCCGCTTTATCTCCCTTATAGCTGTCAAGGAAGCTGTTTGCCGCATTCTGAGCTGCCGTGAGGCGGGTCTGCTCGGGTTTTACATCACCGCTATACTTGCAACCATCATTGTGAAATACTTTACTACTAAAAATCTTCTCATAGCCTCCGCACTCGGCACAGTAAGCCATCGAGCCGGAGCAATCAAGCACCAGAACAGTAGCCGCCGAGCCGGCGGGAACCTCCGTCTTCTTTGTGGTTATCGCAACGCTGAGGTCTATGCGATATTCATCATTACCGAGAGAAGTAGCCTCCTTCTTTGTAACGATGTTTCCTTCTTTCCACACGCCGTCTGCATAGTCACCCTGGACCCAGTTGCCGTTTTCATCGTATCTGCCGTAAACGACATCCCCAGTGTCGGCGGCAAATGCACTAAACGGCAGCAGTGTCATGATCATAAGGATGCACATGACAAACGCTAACGCGCGTTTTCTTACATTCATAAGTTGTTCCTCCTTAGCAAAAACTAAACTCCACCGCATGGAGGTGACAGCTACCTCCACCTTATACGCTGTGTAGTTTTATTTTAACATATACTCATTAAAAAACAAGCAAAAAGAGCGTGAATAATTAGAATAAATCGTAAATTTTGTTGTACATAATGCACAAGTAAATTCGTATTTCCCGTCTAATTATACATTTACACTACAAATGTTCATTCGCATGTCATGACAGGTAATGTTTGTTAAAAAAGCTGCATCGCCGAAACGATGCAGCTTTAATATTGCTTTGATATTGTTTACTCGAGCACATCGCGGTCGAAGCGCGCGATCATGCACACAAACTGTGCGCGGGTGGCGTTTCCGGTAGGGTCGAGGGTGCCGTTGGGGTTGCCCTTGATTATGCCGGCGCCGTTTGCCCACAGCATTGCGTCCTTTGCGTAGGAGCTGACGGCTGACGCATCGCTGTAAGAGGCGGTATAGTCTGCGGGAATGTCGGTCTCACCGAAATATACGAGCTTATCGGCGTACCTGAACAGGAACGAGGCAAGCTGCTCGCGGGTGACATTGACATTTTCGCCGAAGCTCGTTTCGGTGAAGCCCTTGGCTATGCCGCAGTTATATGCCCAGATTATCGCATCCTTGCTCCACTCGCCCTTGAGATCGGTGAACGGGCAGGTCTTGCCCTTCACGGAGGGCTCTCCGGCAAGGCGGTAGAGCACCGTTACGACCTGACCTCGGGTGACATTGCCCTCAGGGGTGAAGGTATTCTCGCTCGTGCCGTTCATGAGACCGTTATCGTAGGCATATTTAAGGTCATCATAGTACCATACGCCGTCGGGCACATCGACAAACGGCAGCTCGCCCTCGGGCTTGGAGGTATTCTGCTTGTTGGTCATGTAATCGGCGGGAATGCTCATCATCCACGACATACCGAGCTCGCCATAGTGCGCGCTCATTATGCCGACGATATTGTACAGCAGCGTTGCAAGCTCGTCGGGGCAGGCAGCCGCAATCTTGACGAGCATTTTTACCAGCGGGCGGATCATCTCGCGCACCTGCTCGGCGTTGTACTCGGTTATGCCTGCATCGCGCATGGTGTCAAGCACGATATCGGCAATGACATTGACTGCCGAATCCTCGCCCTTAAACAGCGCCGCCATTATCTTTGCAAGGTTATCCTTGGCATTCTCGGCAAGGCTCTGCTTAACGGTGTCCCACTGCTCGGGATAGGTGCCGATGAGCGGCAGAACGAGCTCCTGAATATCGTCCTGAGCCGCGTATACATCTGCGCGGGTGGTGAAAACCTTGGTAAAGAGCTTCTCGACGAATATATCAAGAAACTCGCCCTGAGTCATTACATCGCCCTTGATGCTCGCGATTATCTTATCGACGGTAGCCTTCGGGGTTACGGTGACATACTTGAAGTTATCAATGCGGTACTCACCGGCATTTTCAAAGGTATTGAAAACAGCGAGCATATTTGCCTTGAGCTCGTCATAGTTGCTGTCGAGCTTTGCCGAGGGCATGACATGGTCAACGCCGTATCTTGCAAAGCCCATGCAGTCGGGCGCTACGCGCACAACGAGGTCATTGTAGTTTACAACATTGTGAATGTTGTTGTATACCCTGCCGCCGACCTTTGATGCATCCGCCCCCTTGGGTGCCTCAAAGGTGTAGATGTAAACATCTTCAACGGAAAGCGTGACATTTTTGCCGATGCGCTCGCCGGACATTATCATATCGTCGAGCTTGCCGCCGAGCATATTGGCGCCCGCAGCGCCGCGGCTGTAGCCGGTGCACCAGACTTTAATTTTACCGGTTATCTCGGGGTGATTTGCAAGGTACTGCTGCAGAAACGCTAAAGCGGTGTCACGGCAGATGGCAAATCCGGTGTGGTCGCCGTCAAGTCCGACATTCAGGTCTCCTGCCCACTCCGCATAGTAGCCGCAGCCACGAAGTCCGATGCCGATAACGGTGTACTTCTCGCCGTTTACGGTGATCTCCTTGTTGGCTATGCCAACGCCGAAGGTGTTGCGTCCGGGGCGGTTCGTGTAATCGGGATTTGCCTCAAAGTCCTTGAAGCCAATCTGCTCAAAGAAGCTGATGAGGTTTGCAGGTCCCTCCTGATAGCGCGCAGGATCGGCGACATTTCCCGCAGCAAGGCACATTGCCATGGTCGCGGTCGCAAGATCCTGACGGTAGCTGTACGCCGTGTCCGTGAAGTATCCGTCGCTGTAGGTGAACGGGCACGGATGGTCGGTTTTGGAATCATCATGTCCGGCGTTAAACATGATGGTACCTGTGACGGTGTCATAATCCTCAGCCGCAAGCGCTGCCATAGGCACAAGCGACACGAGCATCATGAGCACCAGCACGATGCTGAGTACTCTTTTCATTTTTCTTCCTCCATTATATTTTGAGTTTTACTCTCTTTTTCTATCAGTGCGAAGATCAATGTGAGCAGTCCCGCCTCGGGAAACGGGCAGAATATGCCGGGGTTTGTAAAGCTCATCATGAGAATGCCGAGGTAGGTAAAGCCGAACTCCAAAAGCTCGCTTTTCCGGTTTTCAAGCAATATTTTCACTCTCAGTATAAACTGCCAGCCGTAGGCGACGGCTCCGGCAAGTCCTGTGGAGCTTATGATCTGGATGACGATATTGTGGTAAAACATCAGACTTCCGGGGACATACGCCTTAAAGATAGACAAGTCCTTCATACTGCCCACGCCTATGCCAAACAGCGGATGCTCGAGGAAGTTGGATATTCCGCGCTTTATAAACTCTATGCGCGTTTTATCGCCGACGCTTCCGCTTGCAAAGCGCGCGGAATAGAGCTTGGGGATCAGCACTGCCGCGGCAGCTCCGCCGAGGACTATCGCAGCGCCGAACAGCCAATTATAGAGCCTGCGGCTCTTTTTATTCGTAATGTAAAGATACACGGCGCACACGAGCATTATGACCGTTCCGAACAGCAGCCCGCTGCGCGAGCCGGAAAGCAGCATAGCGGCATACATGAGTGCAGCGCCTATGAGGTAGACATTGCTGCGCTTTGCCAGTATGCACACCATGGGTATGCTCATGAGGAAAACGCTGGTCACATAGTTGCGGGGCTTAAAGAACAGTACCCCGCCCTTTTCAAGGAATTTTGCGAAATTCTCTGCATAGAAGCCGAAGATAACGAAAGCAAACACGAGCCCCGCCGCGTAGATCACCTGTGACACGCGTAAAATACGGTCGTAATCTCTCTTATTCTCAAGGCGCGAGGTAAACAGCATATAAAGCACAAGCTGCCCCGCTCCGAGGCCAAGCACATAGTAAAGCCCGGTAGCCGAAAAATACTCCTTCGAGCTTATCGTTCCAATGCCGCCGAGGATAAGCGCCGCCGAAACTGCCGCAAGCGGATACAAAAACTTTCCCCTAACCATGGGTCTGCGGTAATAGACGATATTAAAAAGCATTGCGGCGGCAAATGGCACTATCGCATACCACATATACTGCGTGAGCACGGAATAGTCTCTGTAGTACTCTATAGAAATTTGCAGAGTGAACAGTATGGGCGCAAACACCGACAGCATATCGTCGCACAGAAGAAACATAAAAACGCATATTGCGACATAAACATACATGCACTCAAGCGCCGTTTTCGTAAACGCCGCTATTGCGGCAATGAGCACCAGCACGGGCAGATAGTATTTGCTGCTCCATATTTTTGCCGCTATCGTCTGCCCCTTTATAAACACCTTATTCAAATCGCTGACCTCGTTATTTATCAAAAATCGCAACGAGCTTTGCATAAAGCTCATCGGGCTTAACGGGCTTTAGGATATAGCCGTTAAAATCGCTGAGGCTTCCTCCCTGCTCGTTTATAAATGCGTCCGCCGTCATTGCGACTATGGGCACGATCGGCGAATACCTCTTGCCGGAGGCACGGATCTCTGACGCGGCTTCGATACCGTTCATTTCCGGCATCTGAATATCCATAAGAATGCAGTCGTAGTAGCAATCGCTCTTTGATCTGAAAAGCTCCACCGATTCCCTGCCGTTTTCGGCGCAATCGACAACGGCACCGTGCCGCTCGAGCAGGCGGCAGGTTATGACGGTGTTTATCATCACATCGTCAACGACCATTATTCTTCTGCCGTTTATGGAAGTGCAGTCTACCTCATTGCGCGCAAGCTCCGGCGCGGCACTCAGGGCATACGGTATCTCAACGGTAAAGGTAGTACCCTTACCGAGGCGGCTCTGAACGGATATGGTGCCGCCCTGGAGGTCTATCATGCTCTTGCAGATAGCCATTCCGAGGCCGCTTCCGGCTGCTCTGCCACCGTTTCCGCTCATCTCCTGAGTGTACGGCTCAAACAGGTGCCCGACAAACTCCTCGCTTATGCCGATGCCCGTGTCGGAGACCTCGATGTGCAGAACGGCTGTTTTATCCGAGATCATCTTCTGATATGTCTCGAGTCTTACGCTGCCGCCGGTTTTGGTGAATTTATTCGCGTTTGACAGAAGGTTATTGAGAATTTTGCGCAGCGAAAGCTCATCGCCGAGGACATTGGCATACTTTATGCCGGCAGTGTCGAGCTTAAAGTCGATGCCCTTGGAGCTCATGGTCGCGCTGAACACCGAATAGACCTCGTCGAGGACATCGGTGAGAGAAAACGGCTTTGAATTAATCTCATACTTGCTGCTTTCTATCTTGCTCATGTCCATGATGTTGTTGAGCAGGCTGAGAAGATACTGCGATGACTGGTCTATCTGGTTGAGGTAATCTCGCAGCTCATCATCGCGCCCTTCGCCGACCATTTCGCGGGCGAGGTATGTGAGTCCCGCGATGGAGTTCATGGGCGTGCGTATCTCATGCGACATATGCGACAGAAATTCGCCCTTTGCGCGGCTCGAATCCTGCGCAAGCTCCACTGAGTTTCGCAGAAGCACCTGAGTTTCAATATCCCTTGTAATATCCGTAGCGACGCACACATAATGCGAAACGATACCGTCGGAGACTATGGGCGAAAACGCGCATCGAAGAGTTATGTCCCTGCCGTCGCCGGTTTTAAACGGAATGTCGGCTGCATAGCCTTCACTCTGCCCATCGGCTCCCTTGAGCGCGGCTATGACCTTGGCAGTGTTCTCCTCGTCCATGCACTCGGCGAGCGCCTGCCGCGCCGAACGCTGTGTGAAATAACTGCTGCGAAGTCCCAGCACGCGCTCGGTGTTGGCGCTGACAAAGCAGAAGCGGCTCTCGCCCTTGGGTTTTATGAGGATGACATTGGGTATAAACGCCGTCATGCTCGAGAAAAGATGCTCGCGCTCGGCGACCTGCTTATAAAGAGCTGCGTTCTTTATGGCTATCGACGCTATGGACGAGACCGTGCTGAGGAACGAAAAATCGGCATATGTATAGCTCACGCCGCGCTCCTTTTCGGCAAGCAGCAGCAACCCCACGACGCTGCCGCCGTCCTTGAGGGCGCTTATGCACGATATTCCGTGCTCGGAGAACATTTCCCGCTCGGAGCCCCACATGGATTTATAAAGCGGATCTGTCTCAAATTCCTTGAGGACTATATGGTTGTTATCCGAGCCGTTTTCCTCGAAATAGCGCACACAGGGGTGATCCGCTGCTATAGTAAAGCTCGCTGGCTTTAAGGGCATAGCGCTGCATACCGGAACATACCTGCCATTATCGAGCAGGCATATATAAAGCTGGTTTACATGGATCTCGTTTTTTATGACCTTAACGGTCTGCCTTAAAATGCTGTCAATATCAAGCGTTTTTGAAACGCTGTCACTGTACTGCTTTATTCTGCTGCCCTGCCGCTCCTCATCGGAGAATATGGACATGAGGAGCTTTCTGAACGCCGTTATCGCCGCAAAGAGTATAACAGTGAGCAGCACAAACGCCTCGACCTCCGGACTGCCGAGATGGCCGCCAAAGTTTTCGAGGAAGGCAACTATTTTGCTGAACGAAAGCGCCGCGATGCTCACGCACAGCACCGCCGAAACAAGCATAAGTATGCTGCTGGATATGACCTGAGTAGTGTCGAACATACGGCGCTTATACAGCGAGCGGATAAACATTATCGCAAACGCCGTTCCGAAAAGCGCGTCCCACGGGAATGTATTTCCGGGAAGTATCTGAATTATATTGCCGAACGCCAGCAGATAGCAGCCGATTATAAGCTCCATAACGCCGGGCGCTTTTTTGCCCTTGGTGCTGAGTATACCGCGGAAAAGCTTTATGATGGAGCCCACAATGAACATTAGAAATACCAGCGGAATGCCGATGTGCCAATCCATCGCGTAGGTGTATACCGCCATGTCGTCGGCTCCGTAGGACACCTTGGGCGGAGCGAGGAAATAGCCGGTGGCGGATATAGCAAGTATGACTATCGTTCCGATAAACCATATAACGCGCGTGAGCCCGTTGCGGACATTGGCAAACTGATAAACATAGTTGTACACCAAAAATGCTATAGAGAACAACGCAAGCAGCGAGACATAGTACCAGAACTCATAGCTTGGGAAGACATTCAGGCGCATGAACACCGAGCCGCCGGACCACAGCACCATATCCCCGAGCAGGACGAGCCACGCCCGCATTTCGCGGCTGCGCTCGGCGGCGCAGAATGCCACGAACATAAGCGAAAAGCACAAAAACGCCGCGATATTTATGTATATGAAGGATACATTCATGCTCTCGCCTCCGTTTCGTCCAAGTTTATCCCGCTGAGCATATTTTTAAGCCGCAGCGGATCGGGATTTATGCGCCGGAGCTTTTCTCCGTGCGCTTTTTCAAACGACTCGATAGTGCCGTGCGGCAGAACGCTTATCTGAAGCGGCTCTATATTGAGAAGCTTTTTAAGGTCCTTATAGTCGCTGTCAAAATACCTGAAGTACACCGACAAATGCTCGGTGAGCACCTGCTTTGTGACGACATCGTTTGCGCTCGCCTCGGGCGTTACCTCAAGGTAGATGTGCAGAAACGGCGTGTTCTCCCCGTCATATTCCTTTGCCGCGAGCCAATCGCCGATGCCGAGCTTTGAAAGGCGGATGACCTCGTTTATGGATTTCTCCGTTATGCGGGTAAAGCCTGCTATGTCGATGACCGTAGGTATACGGTCAACATATGTAAACCTCGGCACTCCACTTTGCTTATCGACCTCCGTGCACCTGTACACATCACCGATGCGGTAGCGCATGAACGCACCGCCGTGCAGAACGCTTATGACGATCTCGTATTTTGCGCCGGTGACGACCTCGTCCATAAGGCAGGTCATGGGGGTGTAGTCGGGATCGTCAAGGCTGCGGAGCATTTCGCTCTCGGGTATAAACTCATAAAAGCACGAATCCGGAAACAGCACCATTCCACGCTGCTCCCATGTGTCGCATCCGACACAGGTAGACTCCGTTCCGGCAGCGACCTCGACGGGCGCAACTCCCCATGCGTCAGCAAGCCTGTCGCGGTAGCACTTGCCGTCGGTGCCGGTGCAGGCAAAGCCGGTTATCCTGAAAAGATCGACCGGTTTTATCCTTCGGTGCTCCTTGCGGCAGTTATATTTTGCCTTCAAATACCGCGCGGCAATGACCGGCGAGATCTGCACTCCGCCTCCCCCGCCGCCCGTGGATATTTGCTTATCGAAATTTTCGGTTATGTAATTTGCCACGCTGCCCATGGCGAAAAAGTAATCAATTCCGCCGTTAAATGCCATTTTGAAGCCTTTTTTCATGCGCTGGCTGAACGACAAGTCGGAATACTCGTCGCTGTCGGGCAGCCACTCAAAGCGCATTTCCTCGTTCATGAGGGTAGGTATAAGTCCGGTTTCATACGGCAGAGGTGCGCCGCCATAGAGGAAGCGGTGACCGGGGCGGATATTGAAATCTGCCTTACCCTTTCCGGACACGAGCATTGCCATAGCCATTATGTTATGCTTATAAGAATCAAGCATACTGCGGGTGTACGGCGCGATCTTTATCGGGCGCAGACCGCCCTCCCATGTCGTTTCTATCCAAATAACGGGAGCTGCCGGCAGTGCCGCGGGATCACGCCTGAACAGAATATCGGCATAGTCCTCGTAGCCGGTGAGCGGCATGCGCCTGATAAAGTCCTCGATGCTCTCGGGCGCGGGTCCTTTAAATATGCTCTTGCCCAGCTCACTCTCACACCAGGAGTTTATCTGCTCCTGCATGAGTCTGCGCTGGATGTACATATACTCTTTTATGTTGAGATCCAGATAGCCGCAATACTCCCGCCAGAGCTGCTGCTTGCTGAATTTTCTCAGTTTCTGTTGAAAGGTCATATCTTCTATCCGAATGGTTTATCTTTTAAATATCTTTTTAATGCCGTCGGCGCGGGGTATAATAAACGGCACACGCTTTTTATACTCACCGTAGCCCCCTATGGTTTTCGGGAATATCCACACATCCTCTGCAAAAGCCAGAAGCAGGTCGAGCCCCGTGTATATCAGTGCGTCGGCAAGCGGCAGCGCGACGGCAAAGTGCAGGCTTATATAAAGCCCCGCGAAGAACAGCACTCCGGGGTGGCGGCACATTGCGTAAAAACTGCTGTCGCACACCTGCCGTCCGGTATCCTGCGTGGCATACGCCTCCTTGACCGGAAATGAGCCGAACAGCGCATACAGCAAAAGCAGCAGAAAGGCAGCCGCCAGGATGCTCCATGTAAGGTTCGCGCCCTTTAGAGTTATCCTCGCTCCGGTCGCGGCGGCAAGCATAATAAGCCCTATGGGAAAGCACAGACGCAGGAGCCTTCTGCCTAAAACGGCATCGTTTATATCCCCCAGCAGCATGAGCAAAAATGCCGCCGTTCCGAGAATTATCATAGCGAGCCTATCATTTCCGCGGCAGCGGCATACTCCCGCTCGGCTGCCTCTCGGTAGCTTGCAGCGGAAACGGTGTCTCCCGCGCGCAGGCACTCCGTCATGTCCTTCAGAACGCCGTGCAGCCCTGTCATGCCTAGCATTCCGGAGCTTCCCTTGAGCGAGTGAGCCGCACGAAAGCCCTTTTCGGCGTTATTTTCATTGAGCGCAGACATGAGCTTTTTAAAGTTATCATCGGCAAGGAACATGGAAAGAAGGTCCTTGAGCATCTGCTCATCTCCTGCGCAGCGGTCGATCGTTCCGGCATAATCCATGCCGCAGCGCGCATAGGCGCCCTCAAGCTTCGTCATCGTTCCGCTCCTTATACTCGAATATCTCCGACGGTCTGCCGCCGGTCTTACAGTCAAGCGTTATGGAGACCTCGCCGAGGCTGTGCATATACTTTAAATATCTGCGCGAGGTAACGGTCGAAAGTCCAAGTCCCTCGCTTATCTCGACAAGCGGCATTTTTTTGTCCGCGCACGAGCGCATGAATGTGCGCACATTCTCCAAAGTCGTTTTGTTGATCTTGCCGGGGTTCGGAACTCCGGCGGTATGCTGGTCGGTGTTATAATTGCGATGCGGGGTGAGCAGAATGTCCACCTTATCCTGAGTCCACACTCTGGTGCTGCGCACAAGCTTCATAACGGTGTCAAATCGTGCTATCGCCTTCTCGAGCCGCAGCGAGTTGAAGGGCTTGAGAATGTAATCGCATATGCCATAGCACATTGCGGCGCGGATGACCGAATAATCGTCAGCCGAGGTTATCATAATGACCTGAATATCGACATTCGTTTTTCTGAGCTGTGACAGAAACTCTATGCCGTTCATGCCGGGCATGAAATAATCGAGAACAACGAGGTCAGCCCCGTCGGGATGCTCGGTCAGATACTCGAGCGCATCGGTGCATCTTCTGAAATTGCCGGAGAGCTTTAGCTGGGGAAACTTGCCAAGCTGTTTTTCCAGTATCGAGCAGACCATCAGATCGTCCTCGACGATTATAGTTTTATACAAACAAACCACCTCATATGTCCAGCGCGGCTATAACGCGTCTAAATTGCATTATATTTATTTTACCAACTTTTTTTACTCCGGTCAACAAAAATCAGGATAAATAGTTATTAAATATCCTTTACTTGCAAGTGGAAAAATATCGTGATACAATTAGCAAAAACCTATACGGAGGAGTATAAATGACAAACGACGAACGCACCGATCTGAAAAAAGAGATTGAGGAGCAGGACGGTTATAAATACAACGACGAGCTGTATTACACCGGACAGGGCGACCTTCTTGACACCGCCGAGGGCAGAGCAAAGTTCTGCAAGCTCAATGAGACCACCGTGTTCAAGAAAAAAGACCCCACCGTTTGGAACAACTACATCTGGGTGTTCAACAATCAGGGAGTCGGCATGACGATAAAACGCCAGAGCCATGTTGATCCGCAGCTCATGGAGTGCATCGACTACGATGCCGACGGAAACGAGATCGGAAAGGCTTACGAGCCGACATGATCATGATAAAAAGGACAGCTTCTTTGAGAAGCTGTCCTTTTTTTATTACTTATTCCACTCGGCGACCTGAGTGCGCAGCCAGTCTGCCCACTGGTCGATGCCCTCGCCGGTTCTTGCGGAGATGGGGATGATGGTTATATTGGGATTGAGCTTTTTAACATACTCGTGGCACTTATCGAGATCAAAGTCGAAGTACGGCATTACATCGATTTTATTTACGAGCAGCACATCGCAGATAGAGAACATAAGGGGATATTTGAGGGGCTTGTCATGTCCCTCGGGAACGGAGAGGATCATGGCGTTTTTAACGGCGCCCGTGTCAAACTCTGCGGGGCAAACGAGGTTGCCGACATTCTCGAGGATCGCAAAATCTATATTTTCGGTTCCAAGACCCTCAAGTCCCTGCTTTGTCATGCCCGCGTCGAGGTGGCACATACCGCCGGTGTGGAGCTGGATGACCTTTGCGCCGGTCTCCGCTATGGTATGCGCATCAACATCCGAGTCGATGTCCGCCTCCATTACGCCGATGCGCATCTCGTCCTTGAGAGCGGCGATCGTCGCCTTGAGGGTGGTGGTCTTGCCTGAGCCGGGGGACGACATGAGATTTAGGAGGAATGTTTTCTCCTTTTTGAGCTCCTGTCTGAGCTTATCCGCTTCCCTGTCGTTGTTTTCAAAAACGCTTTTTTTGATTTCGAGTACTCTGAATCCTTCCATTGTTCATGCACCTCTGTATATTTAGTTTAGTGAATCCATTATAGTGTTCAGGACATTATCAAAGTTCCTGCTGTTTACCGAGTATTCCGCGTTTGCGGCATATTCCTCGTGCCGCGCATCCGACTGCATTTTGTCTATGGCTTCCATGAGCCGTTCATACACCGGATGCTCCGATGTGCCGCTTTGAGTGCCGATGGCCGCCATATATCCGCTATCGGCTACGAAACGGCTATTGACCTTTGCCGAGCAGAACCAGCGCAGGAACATCTGCGACGACCTCTCGCGGCTTTCGTCGGATGCCAGTATAGTCATGCCAAGCACCCGTTCGGTGTAAACCGGCATACCGTCCTTCATATAAGGAAAGTCAGCAAACACGAACCTATCATCGTCGAGCTTTGCGGCATACTGCATGATGTCCGCGCTCGAGACTATCGCCGCGGCTATCTCACCGTCGGCAAGGAGCTGCGTCGCCTTGCCGTTTGTGGAGGTAACCCCGCGGTCATACGCCGTTTCGGCAAGAAGCTTATAGACATATTTGCAATTTTCGTTATCCGTGTCATAAGGGCTCACGCCGTCGAACTCATCGCCGAGCTGCGCAACGCTGCTGCGGAAAAACATCGAGTAGTCGGATATTGAGAAAAAGCTGCTCGTGTTTCGCTTATAGTACTCCCCTGCCACCGAGCACAGCTTTTCAAAGCTCGATATTGCTCCGGCATCGGAAAACATTTCGGTGTTTAAGATAAAAACATTAGTCTCCGCCGCGATAGGCACCGCCACGAGCCCGTTTTTGCCGGTAGCCGCGCCGAGCATCGACTCATCGTAATCCGAGGTCTCCCACTTTCCGAAATAGGCATCCATATCCGCAAGCAGGGACTCGGAGTCAAGATATGCCGCAAAATCGGTGTCGCAGGCAAGCATATCCGGAAGCTGAGAGCCGTTTTGAGCGGCTGCGCACACCTCGTCATACAGCTCCTTGCTGCTTTCAAAGCCGCGCGGCACAACGGTTATGCCGTATTCTGCGCCGTCGCCCTCGTTATACTCCGCGCACAGCGCCTCAAACCCCGACCACATTGCATCGTCGTTTACATACCACACGCTGACCTCCTGCTGAGCATCAGGTCTATACGGGGCATAGTGGGCAAAGTATATGTACATAGCGCCGCCGATCACCAGCAGCGCCGCCAGACCAATGGCGAGTTTATACTTTATTTTTGACATTTCGTTTTCCTTTTTGTCCGCCGTTTGAGCGGACTTTTTTAAATTCACAATGCTTTTATATCACATTTTTTTGTCGTTTTCAACATTATTGTGTCAAGCGCGGTGGTGAGCACATATATGTTGTGTTTTTGCTGCGGCGTTTCATTTGACCGAAGGGGCTAATTGTGTTATTATTAGAATTAATGATAAATGTATTAATTTGTTAATTTGCCCTTTTCGGAGGTAACCAAATGAACACAGCACTGAAGAAAACCATAAGCCTTATGCTTGCCGCAGTGATGCTTCTCGGACTTGCTTACATACCGGCAGCCGAGGCAGTCGCGGAGGATGCCTGCGGCTATACGCCTAAAATGACGGCAACGCAGCTTTACGATTCCGGCGCGGATGCCGTTTCCGGCGAAAGCTACAGCATTTCGTCCGCCGCCGAGCTTATAAGCTTTGAGAAGTATGTCAATTCCGGCAAAAGCACCGCCGGTGCGACATTCTATCTTACAGGCGACATCAAGCTCGACAAGGACGAGGTGTGGACGCCGATAGGCAGCAGCTCTCTTAACGCCTTCAAGGGCGTTTTCGACGGCTGCGGTTTCGCCGTTTTAAATCTCATAAACGCTTCAGCCGGAGACGGTTTTGCCCTTTTAGGCAATGTGAGCGGAGACGCTGTTGTCAAAAATCTCGGCGTTGAGGGTGAAATTAGCGGCGGCGACGGGCTCGGCGGCATAGTATACCGGCTCAGCGGCGCTTCGGTTCTAAACTGCTGGTCGGCTGTTGACATTACCGGCAGCGGCAATATCGGCGGCATTGCCGCTGAGGTCAGCGGCGGAAAAATCGAAAACTGCCTGAGCTACGGCTACATCAAGGGCGATAAGAACACCGGCGCTATAGCGGGCACGGTATCGGCGGGCGGTAAGATAGATTTCTGCTACTATGTCTATTACGGTGCGGACAAGTCCGTTGGCAGCACGGCGCTCGGCAGCTCCGCGAGCGTTTACCGCTTTGCAAGCAGCAGCACCGAGGTTCTCACCGAAAAGGCGCTCACCGTCGGAAAGGAAAAGACCGACGATCTTATAGTTCTGCTGAATGAATGGATCGACCAGAACAGCGGCTTTGGAAGCTTCCGCACATGGTTGTACGACACCTCGTCGCAGAGCGTCGGGCGTGTTGACGGAAGATACCCGAGCATGGAGTATCCCGGATACATTGCGCCCGTTGAGAGCATTTACACCGCAACGGCGAGCATGACCGCGCTGTATGAGTCCGAGAAAAACGGCGAGACCGGCGGGTTTTACAGCATATCCAGCGGCGACGAGCTCGTTTACTTCCGTAACTATGTTAATAACGGCTACGCCACCGAGGGAATAACCTTTTTCCTGACCGCGGATATAAACATGACCCGCATTTCGGCGATGACCACCGAGCAGACTTGGATACCCATAGGAAACAGCGACAAGACTCCGTTTAAGGGCGTTTTCGACGGTCAGGGCTATCTGCTTGCTGATAACTACATAAACACCGGAAGCACTCAGGGGCTTTTCGGATATGTTGACGGTCAGGAAGCCGAGATAAAGAATGTCGCTGCAACAGGCATTATAACCGCAAGGGACGATACCGGCGGCATCGTTGGCTATCTTGTAAATGGCAGCGTTGTAAACTGCTGGTTTGCCGGCGAGATCAACGCCTCGGACAGAGTGGGCAGCATCGTCGGCAAAGCCGATGCGGGCAGCATAATTAACTGCGTATCGTTCAAGGAGGTCACCGCAAAGTCGAAAGCCGGCGGCATAGTCGGCGCGACCTCCTCGGCGGTGAATGTAAAGTACTGCTACTACCCTGCCAACGCCAAATCCGGCTGCGGCGATAACAGCGCTACCCAGACGGCGGTAGTATCGTTCACAAACAGCTCCGAAGGATTTAAGCTCGACCGCTCGGTAACGGTCGGAAGCGCCTCGGGCATAATGCTTCTGAATGTGTTAAACCACTGGGTGACATACCTTGCGACAAACGACAGCTTCCGCTTCTGGAAATACGATTCCAGCGCGGCTGGTATAGCCCGCATACAGGGCGACCATCCGACGCAGCTCTTCCCCGGCGACGGTTCCGGCGTAAAGCGCGTTGACGAGCCGCGGGTGGATGTTGACGACACCAAAAATCCCTACGGCGTTATATACTCCGAGACCTCGACAATGACGGAGCTCTACGAGTCCGGCAAGGACGCGGTCCAGGGCGGGCATTACAGCATATCGAGCGGCAGTGAGCTCAAGATGCTTGCCGAGTTTGTAAACGGCGGCAAGGATACCGACGGCGTTACCTTCTACCTCAAGGACGATGTTGACATTTCCATAAAGGCGCTCGGCAACTCCGGCGACGGATGGCAGCCGATAGGCAAGGATTTCAGCACGCTCGATCCCGCTACATTTAGATATATGTTCCGCGGCACCTTCGACGGCTGCGGCTACACGGTTTACGGTCTGTTTATGACCAACGAAAAGGGTGATAACCTCGGTCTGTTCGGCAGGGCCCGCGGCGCGACCATCAAAAACCTCGGTGTTGTCGGCGCTATGGTCGGCGAGTTTAACTGCGGCGGCATTGTCGGAAAGATAGACAACGGCGTTATCGAAAACTGCTGGGCTGCGGTGAGCATACAGTCAGAGTCCGAAACGGGCGGCATCGCAGGCAGGATAGACCACACAACGATAAGAAACTGCGTTTCCTACGGCTCTGTTTTGTGCTACGGCGGCGAGACCTGCGTTGCAGGCGGCATATTCGGCGACGATATGGGCAAATCGACAGTCGAGAACTGCTACTTCCTGAAGGACTCCGCAGGCGCGGGCTATAACACGCTCAGCAAGAGCAGCACCGCCGACATTATTACATTCGTCTACGGCTTTGAAAACGACGACTACTTCTGCACGCTCGAGCGCGCTACCGTTATAGACGATGTCACAACGACGAGCCTTCTCGACGCGCTCAATGCCTGGGTGCTGCTGCAGAACAACGCGCAGTATTCCGGATGGTATAACTCCAGCGTTATGATAGTTGCCGGCGACGGCAACAACCCCGGACATTATCCGCGCCTTATGGATCCCGAGACCGGAACCGACACGAAAAATGACGACTACAGCGGCGATTACACCGCAACCTCGTCCGTGAGCGCACTGTACAGCACACGCACCGACGGCATTGAGGGCGCGTTCTACAGCATAAACGGTCTTGACGACCTTGAAGCGCTCAGAGGCTATGTTAACGACGGATTTAAAACGAAAAACATAACTTTCTTCATGACCCGCGATGTTGACATGAGCGTAAAGTATTCCTCCGGTACCGGCAGGTCATGGGTTCCGATAGGCAATGTGAGCGAGCCGTTCAAGGGCATATTCGACGGTCAAGGCTACACGGTAAAGTACCTGTACATAAACACCTCCGACGATGACCAGGGTCTGTTCGGTCACGCCAGTGACGGTGCGCTCATCAAAAACCTCGGCATCTGCGGCATAGTTCGCGGCAGCACGAACGCGGGCGGCATAGTCGGCGACTTTAACTTCTCAACGCTTGCAAACTGCTGGTCGAGCTGTGAGGTAACGGCGCTGAGCAATAACGCCGGCGGTCTTGTCGGCGGCGCGAACATGGGCAGCATAATAAACTGCACGAACTACGGCGCCGTAGTCAACGCCAACGAATACGGTGCGATCGCCGGATACGCCTTCGGCACCACAATAAAATACTGCTACTACCTGTACGGCACCTGCCAGCAGGCATACGGCGCCGCATCAACGCCCGTAGTCAGCAATGTTCAGTACTTTAACGGAACGAGCGCAGCGTGCATTCTCCACGAGAGTGTCAGCGTTGAGGGGACATCTACCCGCAATGCGCTCAGTGCGCTCAAGCTCTATGTCGATGCTCACCCCGAGACGAACTACTGCTACTGGGCTATCGGCAACACTGCGGAATACGCCAAGATGGGCGTTACCTTCTTCCCCGTTCTGATCTCGGCGTCGAACACCATGGGTGAAAACGATTACAGAAAGGTGCAGGCTTACTTTAACGGGCAGGAGTACTACTCGCTCGTTAAGGCGGTAAACGCCGCAAACGACTCGGAAAACGGCGGCGATGTAACGCTTGCGACAAATGTCGTTCTGACCAAAAACGAGGCTATTACCCTTGACGATAATGTCAGGATACTCACCGGCGACTACTCACTCGTTATAAAGTCTCCCGTAAAGGTATTCAGCATGCAGCAGCTCATAGGAATGTTCATCGTTAAAGAGTGCGGCAGCATATCCGTTTGGGACGGCAGCGCGTACAAGCTGTTTATATACGCCGACAAGGATGCGGACATGAGCTGCGGAAGTGAGTTTTACGGCACCCAGAGCCTCACCTTCTTCTCCGGCGAGGTCGAAAACGGTGGAAAAGACGCTTATAACCTAACTCTGCGCGACGGTGAATTCATAGTTAACTCCACGCTTGACAGCGGAAATCCGCACAAGATACCGGCAGGAAGCACCATAACGATAGAAAAGCGCGGAACGCTTAATGTTTCCGCAAACGCGAGGATACGCACGACCGGCGGGGCAACCATCGTAAATAACGGCACCGTTAAAATAGGCAACGCAACGCTCGACCTCAACGGCGGTTCGCTCATGAAGGGCGTTTTTGAGGACGACGGCGGCACGGTATCGCTTCCGTTTGTATACAAGGACGGATATATCCTGCTCGGCTGGAACGACGGTAAGTCAAGCACAAATTATCCCGCCGGCAGCAAGGTAGATGTCAAGACCGCGACTACGCTCACGGCGAAATGGAAGCTCGGTCAGGGCACCGACCCATACCCCGGTGACGACGCCTATGACGATGTTGACGAGCCGGTATACAACATTCCGATAAACATTATCCAGTCCGCCGGCGGCACGATAAGTCCTGAGAGCATGAAGGCTGCAAAGGGCGAAAACCTCAGCTTCAGCGTAAGCTCCGCGAGCGGGTATTACACCAAGAACACGCTCGTTGACGGCAGCAAGGTCACTCTTGACGGCGGCAGCTACACATTTGTAAGCATAAGCAGCGAGCACAGCATGATAGCGCTGTTTGCGCCGGTAACGAACGACGCATTCTACAACTGGGTCTCCCCGTTTGAGGATGTAAAGTCCGACGACTGGTTCTACGACAATGTGCGCTACTGCGTTTCCGCAGGACTGTTTAACGGCACCTCCGCGACCACCTTCTCCCCCGACCTGCCCATGACGCGCGAGATGTTCATAACCGTTTTGTGGCGTCTGTCAGGCTCGCCGACCGTGCCCGGAAGCGGCAGCAGCTTTACGGATGTTTCCTCCTCGAGCTACGCTTATGAGGCGATACGCTGGGGCAGCTACTTCGGAATAGTAAACGGCATGTCAACAACGCAGTTCGGCTACGGCTACTCGATAACCCGCGAGCAGCTCGTTACATTCCTGTTCCGCTATGCCAAGGGCTATGCCGGAGACAATGTTTCGCTGTACGATAATACGAACATACTCGGCTACTCCGATGTGCTCGAGATCTCCCGCGGCATGACGCAGCCGTTCCAGTGGGCTATAGGCGCGGGGCTCGTAAACGGCGCTACCGACACTACCCTCGACCCCAAGGGCACGGCAAGCAGGGCGATGGTCGCGGCTGTACTGTCCCGCTACTGCAACAAATTTGTTAACACAGTCCCCGTTTTCAGCACTTGAAAACTCAACCCCCTATAGGAATCATCCTGTAGGGGGTTTATTAAATATTATTCGGATATAGCAAAGCATCAGGAGCTCTCACTCCTGATGCTTCGTCATATGTGGGCTTTATATTCGGAGGTCACGCCGCAAGCTCATTGTAAATATGCTTTACGACCTTTCCTATCTCGCTTTGGCTCAGCCAGTCGCTCGTGCTCTGACCGATGTTTATTATCGCGCCGTGGTTGCCGATATTCTTCGTAAGGCTCTCCGCAAGCACCGCCCAGAACTTGTGCCCGTCCTCGGTGCTGCTTTCAACGATGTTGAATGCATAGCCGATGCGCTTTGCTATATCGCCGGTGCTGTAGTACTCGCTGAGCTTATCGTAGAAATCGCTGATGGCGCTGGTGAAGCTTATAAGCTCATCGCCGCTCAGCTCATTAAGGTTGAGCTTTGCCTCGCAGTCCTTGGGAACGACTCCGGCGACATCGCCGATGCGCTCGATGCCCTCGGGCAGACCGACATACTCAAACAGCTGGTTCAGAAGCTGGACATTATTCTCTACGAGAGTTTCAAAGCTGTAATCCGAGTGCTCGGCTATAAACTTGTTTATCATATCTACTCGGCCTTCGGACACCCCGTATTTTTCGCCGGATGCCGCGGCATCGGCATTGTGGGTTATCACCTGACTGAGTATCGAGAACGCATAATCGACCGTTTTGCCGACATTTTCGACCGCTTCAATAGAGGTCTGCAATATCTCGGAAGCCATATTCTCATCGGGCGCGGAAACGCTGACGAGTATCGAATTTTTAAGCTCGGTCAGATACTGCGTTTCCTGAAGCTTTGTGACTATATCGGTGACAGCCTCGGAATAATCCTTTCCGTTGAGCTCAAGTCCCTCGAGCACTGTCTGCGACTCTTCGTTGAGCCCTTTTACCGCAACGACGACATTTCGGTCGTTTACCTCAACGCAGATGCTCGGGTTTACATCGAGCATGATAACGCTATTCTGCGCCATTGCCACCGTTTTCGTGCCGCCGGACAGCTCCATGGAACCGGTATCGACCTTAGCACCGCTGTTCGCCATGACCGCAGTACCGAGAATTATCACCGCAAGGCTTGCGGCAATGGACGCTATTGTCCTGCGCGAGTCCGCGGCTCTCCTCGCCGAGCGCGGAGTCTCGACCATTATCTCTTCAATATACTCTTCTTTGACTGATCCGATATAACGGAGGAGTTCTTCACTTCTCAAAGAGATATTCCTTCTTTCATAAAATGTTTCTTCAGCCTGCCGCGCAGCCTGAAAAGCATTGTTGTTGTTTTTGAAACGGATATATTATACCTGTCGGCGACATCGGCGATGGGCTCCATCATCCAGTACCGACGCATGAACACGCCGCGCTCGACCTGATTGAGAGTTGCCAGAAACGAGTTTATCGCCTCGGTTATCTCAGCCGAGTCCTGCCTTCTTGCAAGCTCGTCGGCTCCGGAAACGCACTCGGCAAGTTCATCGAGCAATACCGGCACCTCACCGTTTCCGCGCTTGTCACTGTTTTTATGCCTGAGCTTATCGAGCGCGAGGTTGCGCGTTATCTTACCGACATATGATGACAGCGACTCCGGCTCGTTCGGAGGTATGCTGCCCCAAACGCGCATATACGCATCATTCACGCACTCCTCGCTGTCCTCCGTATTTCCGAGGACATTGAAGGCAACTCTGTGACAATAGCGGCCATATTTAATATCTGTCTGCAATATGGCTTCTTCCGATCGCTCAAGAAAAAGCTCTACAATACGCCGATCGTCCAAAACTTTCTCCTAACTTCTAATAATAGAGACGGAATATATCATTAAGTATCACATTTTTTCTTCAAAAAGACAAGAATAATTTTTCACGGCCATTTCTTTTTCGTTTTATCCAACGGTTTTGAAACTTTTTGTTGTTGTCCGGACAATGCTGATATGCTATATTAGGTAATATAATTTTGCGGCGGATTTTTCCGCACCGCAGCGAAAGAGGTAAACATTTTGAAAACACGAGTTATTTCGGCAACGGTACTTATAATACTTGTAGTTGCCTGTTTTGCATTAGGTCCCGTTACGAGAGTGCTGTTTCTGCTCGCAGCCACCGTTATGGCGATATGGGAGACCTGCCGCGCCATTGGCTGCAAGGATGTGCACTGTGTGCCGTGGCTTCTGTATATCTATGCCGTGGGCACCGTGGCGGCCATCTGGTTTAAAGCCGATGCGCTCGTCTACGAGGCGTCCTTCTTTGTCACGGTCTTTGCCGCGATGACCGCCGGTATAGTTTCCAAAAAGGTACGCGCTCCCGGCGCTCTGGCGACGCTCGGCGTTCTCGCCTACCCTGTTACTCCGTTTATGATAGTGTGCAAGCTCGCGCTTATGGACAGCAGGGTATGGATCCCCGTGTTTGCCATAGCCTGCATCTCGACATGGGTGTGCGACAGCTTTGCGCTGTTTGGAGGAAAGCGCTTCGGCAAGCATAAGCTCGCTCCCGAGGTGAGCCCGCACAAGACAGTTGAGGGCACTGTTTGCGGCGCGATAAGCGCGGTGGTCGCCGGAGTTATACTTTTCTTTGTGCTGAAGCAGTGGTTCAGTGTCAATCTGCTCGGCTGCACGCTTACGGCGCTTATCTGTTCGAGCTTCGGTCAGATCGGCGACCTTGCCGCCTCGCTCATAAAGCGCATGGCCGGTATGAAGGACTACAGCAATCTCATCCCCGGTCACGGCGGTGTTATGGACAGAGTTGACAGTCTGCTGTTTTCCATCCCCTCGGCATATTTCTGCCTGCTCGTTGCAGGAATTATTTAAAGCTTTCGGAGTATAGCTATAATGAAGACCTTTTCCCAACTAAAGAGATTGATGCTCATAATCAATCCTGTTTCCGGCAGACGCACATCTCTCCGCTTTCTGCCCGATATAATCAATATATTCGCTCAGAAGGATTACGCCGTTACGGTGTTTCCCACGGCAAAGCGCGGCGACGCCACCGATTTTGCACGGTACTACGGCAGTGAATTTGACCTTATCGTCTGCATCGGCGGCGACGGTACCTTAAACGAGGTCATAACCGGCATAGTTAACGGCGGATGCCAAACCCCGCTCGGCTACATTCCCTCGGGCAGCACGAACGACTTTGCCGCGTGCCACGGCATATCCTCAGATATGCTCACGGCGGCTCACGATATAGTATCCGGCAAGCCCAAGAGCATAGACATCGGCAAGTTCGGAGACCAGTACTTTTCCTATGTTGCGGCGTTCGGCGCATTCTCGTGGCTTTCGTACACAACGCCGCAGAACCTCAAAAACGCGCTCGGTCACACGGCATATCTGCTCGACGCGGTGAAGGATCTGCCCAAGATAAAGGCGCATCATCTGCGGCTTGACTTCGGCGATTTCTCCTGCGAGGGCGACTACATTTTCGGGGCTGTGTGCAACTCCACCTCCGTTGCCGGCACGATAACGCTGCCGAAAACGGTTGTTGATACCGACGACGGAAAGTTTGAGGTGCTGCTCGTTCACGAGCCTCGTACCATAATTGATTTTCAGGGCATAATCCTCGGTGTTCTCACACAGGACTACTCCTCCCCGTTCCTCGACTTCTTCCAGGCAAGCGAGCTGAAGATCACAGCTCCCAAAAAGCTCGACTGGTCGCTCGACGGCGAGCGCGGCAGCGGCGCAGAGAGTCACAAGATCGAAAATCTTCCCGGCAGACTTACCCTTATATGTTGAACGATTACCGTCCTTTCGGGCGGTAATTTGTTGAGGTGCTATGAAAAAAGTTATCGCAGCGATCCAAAGGTTCACATTCGACATCAGCGAGAACAATATAAACGCGCACGCTGCGGCAAGCGCGTTTTATATGTTTCTGTCGCTGGTGCCCTTTGTCGCGCTTTTATCTGCTATAATACCGTTTACCGGTCTTTCGCAGGAGACTCTGTTCAACGCGATAGAAAGGTACATACCGGTCGCCCTGCAATCGATCATCGAATCGGTCGTTGACGATATTTATTTTGCGCCTAGCGCGGTCCTGCCGCTCTCGATATTGCTCACCATATGGCTCTCGAGCAGAGCGTTTTCCGCCCTTATCCGCGGCATCGAGGATATATTCAACTCACCCAAGTACAGTTCATTCCTGCGCCGCAGCATAACTGCCTGCTTTTACACCGTAGGCATGATCGTGGTGGCAATAGTCATCCTCGGTCTGATGGTTTTCGGGCAGGACATTTACACATTTCTTAACGACAATCTGCCATTCGTATCCCCCGCGCTGAATCTTCTTCTCAAGCTGCGGTTCGTGCTCGCGTTTATCATCCTCACAGTCGTCTTTCTCGCAATATACAAGGGCGTTCCGGGAATAAAGATAAATCTTCTGCATCTGCTCCCCGGCGCTGCCGGCGCTGCCGGTCTGTGGCTGCTGTTTACATGGGCGTTTTCACTTTTTATCCGCTATGGCAGCGGCTACTCGACCTATGGCAGTTTGGCAACGATAGTGATCTCCCTGCTGTGGATGTACTGGTGCATGTACATCATTCTGCTCGGCGCGTCCGCAAATGAGTTCATAAGAGAAGCGAAAGCATAACGGCTTTACAGCAGGTTCAACAAAAAATAGCTGCAATTTTTATTGATATTTACAAGCGGGAGCAATTGTGTTATAATTGCCCCCGTTTGAATTTTGAATTATCCAGGTGAAATGAATGAATAGCAACAATTCGCTTGCGATGTTTGAAAATGAGTCCATCGCAAAGCTTATGCTGAAGTTTTCGCTCCCCGCGATAGCTTCAATGGTCGTTAACTCGATATATAATATAGTAGACCAGATATTTATCGGTCAGGGCGTCGGTATGTACGGCAACGCCGCAACAAACCTCACCTTCCCGCTCGTTACCATAGCAATGGCGATAGGCACCCTGATAGCCGACGGCTGCGTTGCCTATTTCAGCCTGAAGCTCGGACAGAAAAACTACGACGAAGCAGCCCGCACCATGGGCAACGGCGTTGTGATCTCACTCATAGCGGGTCTCGTTATAACGCTGTCCATGGAGCTTCTGCTGACGCCGGTTCTTAACCTGTGCGGCGGCACGAAGGTCGCGGCGGAAACATTCGGATATGCCACCGAGTATGCGCGCATAACGCTCATTGGTATTCCGTTTGTGTGCATAAGCATGACGGTGAACAGCATAATCCGAGCACAGGGCAGCCCGAAATACGCGATGTTTTCAAACATCGCGGGCTGTGTTCTCAATGTCATACTCGACGCATGGTTCGTGCTCGGTCTCGGCTGGGGCGTTGTGGGCGCTGCGTGGGCAACGATAATCGGTCAGGTACTCAACTTTGTGCTTGCCATTGCCTACATCCCCCGTCTGAAGGGCATTAAGTTCAAGAGAGAATATACAAAGCTCAGCGGCAAAACGCTCATCTCCTTCCTGCCGCTTGGCATATCGAGCTTTTTTACACAGTTCGGCTCGACGATCGTAGTTATATGCATGAATAACCTCACCGTTAAGTACGGCATCGAGAGCGTTTACGGTCCGGATATACCTCTTGCGGCATTGGGCATCGTTATGAAAGTTAACTCCATCATCGTGAGCGTTATGGTCGGTCTCGGTATCGGCAGTCAGCCCATAATCGGCTACAACTACGGTGCAAAGAACTTTGACCGCGTCAAGGCTACTTATCTGCGCGCTATAATCATCGGTCTCACGGTCGGTCTCATCGGCTGGGGCTGCTTCCAGCTGTTCACGCAGGAGATAATAAATATCTTCGGCCAGGAAAACGATCTGTACAACGAATTTGCGCTCAAGTGCTTCCACATATTCCTCGGCGTTGTATTCCTCGTCGGCTTCCTAATACCGTCGGGTATCTTCTTCCAGTCTATCGGAAAGCCCACCAAGGCAATGGTGTGCACCCTCACCCGCCAGCTCCTGTACTTTCTGCCGTGCGCTTACATTCTCTCTGGCATCATGGGTATTGACGGTCTTCTGTACGCAGGTCCCGTCGGCGATATACTCGCCGCCATCACGGTCGCAGTGCTCATAATCGGCGAAATGAGAATAATAAACCGCGACATAAAAGCGCAGAGCACATGATTTTAAAAACCACTCTGTCAACGGCAGAGTGGTTTTTTGTTGAATAGCGGCGGAAGCTGTTGTATGATATGGGCATGAAGCATTATCGGAGGGCATCTCTTTGAGGATAATATTTCTCGCCGTTATCATTGTTTCCGCGCTCGGCGCGGTGCTGTTCGGCGTTATGGCGCTTAAATCGCGCGGCAATGGATATGGCAAAAAGCTCATAGTGTGTATCGCAATGGCGCTTATCGCGGTGCTGTCAATGCCAGCGAAGGAGGCGCCGTCTTCCGTGATAACCGAAACGCACATAACGCAGAGCCCTGTCACAGCGACCGCAGCGCCTGTACCGGTGGAGACCGATGCGGCTCAGCCCGAGAGCACCGATGACGGAGGCGCTGTGAGCGGCAGGTTCGTTGCCAGCTCAAAGTCGGACAAGTACCATTTGCCCGATTGCTCCTCGGCAGGCAGGATCAGCTCCGAAAACAAGATATGGTTTGACTCCGCCGAGGAAGCCGAGGCTTCCGGCTATTCTCCCTGCGGACGATGCAAGCCCAGCTAAAACCCGAGTGGCAATGCCCCTCGGGTTTTAATTAATCTAAAGATCATGAAAAAAGCAGCCCACCGAGCTCAGTGGACTGCTTATGGCGGAGAGTGTGGGATTCGAACCCACGCGGGCTTTCGCCCAAACGGTTTTCAAGACCGCCTCGTTATGACCACTTCGATAACTCTCCAAGTATCATATTATTGAAAAGAGCACACAAAAGTGTGCTCTTTTCATGGCGCAGAAGGAGGGATTTGAACCCTCGCGCGCTTTTTACACGCCTACTCCCTTAGCAGGGGAGCCCCTTCGGCCTCTTGGGTACTTCTGCACATTGCCGCTGAAATATAATAGCATAGCCCACCGGCGATGTCAAGAATGCAGAAATAACGGCGCGCACTGCTTTTACCTTTTGCGCTATTTGCCCGAACTGATCCGGCGTTATGGCTTGCGCCGCATCGCACTTTGACTGCGCAGGATCGTCGTGCACTTCTATCATGAGCCCGTCCGCACCGGCGGCGACGGCAGCCAGCGACATTGCCTCGATATACTTGGCGTGACCCGTCGCGTGGCTTGGGTCAACGATTATCGGAAGGTGGCTGAGATCCTTGACCACCGCAACTGCCGACAGGTCAAGCGTATTGCGCGTATACGGCTCAAATGTGCGTATGCCGCGCTCGCAGAGAATAACGCGCTCGTTGCCGCCCTTCATTATATACTCGGAGGAGGTGAGCAGCTCCTTAACGGTATTAGCCCAGCCGCGCTTGAGCAGAATGGGCTTATTCAGCCTGCCGAGCTCCTTTAAAAGCTCAAAGTTCTGCATATTACGAGCCCCCACCTGAATTAGGTCAACCTCCTCAAACAGATCAAGCTGCGACTTGTCGGTGATCTCGCTGACTATGGGCATTGCGTTTGCGCGTCCGGCTTCGACCAACAGCGGGATAGCCGATTCACCAAGTCCCTGAAATGAATACGGCGAGGTGCGCGGCTTGAATGCCCCGCCGCGCAGCAGCGAAGCCCCGGCAGCCTTGACCTCGGAGGCTATCGACAGCATTTGCCGCCTGCTCTCGACCGAGCACGGTCCCGCTATCATCGCAAAATGCCCGCCGCCTATCTTGACGCTGCCAATGTCTATCACCGTATCCTCACAGCGGAATGCCCTCCCCGCGAGCTTATACGGCTGCGAAACCGATTTTACATACGAGACCGTGTCCAGATCCTCGACATAGGAAACATCCAGCCTGTCTGCATCGCCGATAACGACCAGAACACTCTGATGGTCGCCCTTGATAGTCTGAACATCGAGGTCATGGCAGCGTATCCAGCATCTGAGGTCCTCGACCTGCTCAGGAGTCGCGTCGTGCTTCAAAACGATTATCATGGCTCAGCCTCCGGTATTTTAATAGCAACATTATACAGTATGTGCGGATTTTTGTCACTATCAAAAATAGAGCTTGACAAAGCTGTCGTATCTGCTATAATGCTATCGAAAACTGAACACCTTATCAAGAGTGGCGGAGGGAACGGCCCTGTGAAGCACAGCAACCTGCGAAAGCAAGGTGCTAAATCCGGCGGTGATTATCGAAAGATGAGGCTTATTACCAAACTTGTTGCTCCGTCGGTATGACGGAGTTTTTTATTTCGTAGCCGTATTGTGTGTTCGGAAATTTTATTTCGGAGGAAAAGAAAATGAGCAAAAGACTGTTTACATCGGAATCCGTGACCGAGGGGCATCCCGACAAGATATGCGACCAGATATCGGACGCAGTACTCGACGCAATCCTTGAAAACGACCCCAACGGCCGTGTAGCCTGCGAGACCACCGTCTCCACCGGACTTGTGCACATCATGGGCGAGATAAGCACCGAGTGTTATGTTGATATTGCAAAGATCGCGCGCGATGTTATCCGCGAGATCGGCTACGACCGCGCAAAATACGGCTTTGACTGCGACACCTGCGGCATAATCACTAACATCGACGAGCAGTCGTCTGACATTGCTCTCGGCGTTGACAAGTCTCTTGAGGCCAAGGAAAGCGGCGAAGCCGAGCTCGATAACGGCGCCGGCGATCAGGGCATGATGTTCGGCTATGCCTGCCGCGAAACTCCCGAGCTCATGCCTCTTACAATAAGCCTTTCCCACAAGATAGCAAAGCGCCTTGCCGAGGTCAGAAAGAACGGACTGGTCGATTATCTGCGTCCCGACGGCAAGACTCAGGTCACCGTTGAGTATGACGATGCGGGAAAGCCCGTTCGCGTTGACACAGTTGTCCTCTCCACCCAGCACTCGCCCGATGTCAGCCTTGAGCAGATCCGCAGCGATATGATCGGGCTCGTCATAAAGCCCAGCATTCCCGCCGAGCTCATCGACGAGAGTACCAAGTATTATGTAAACCCGACCGGACGCTTCGTCATCGGCGGTCCTCAGGGCGACTCCGGTCTCACCGGCAGAAAGATAATCGTTGACACATACGGCGGCAGCGCGCCTCACGGCGGCGGCGCATTCTCCGGTAAGGACCCTACCAAGGTCGACCGCAGTGCAGCATATGCCTCCCGCTATGTCGCAAAGAACATCGTAGCCGCAGGTCTTGCAGATAAGTGCCTTGTCCAGCTTGCTTATGCCATCGGCATTGCGCGCCCCGTTTCCGTCATGGTCGATACCTACGGCACCGGCAAGGTCTCCGACGAGAAGCTCGCGGAAGCCGTCAACAAGGTGTTTGATCTGCGCCCGACCGCGATAATCCGCGACCTCGACCTCAAAAAGCCCATTTACAGAAAGCTCGCAGCCTATGGTCACATGGGCCGCACCGACCTCGGCGTTCGCTGGGAGGATACCGACAGAGTGAATGCCCTGCTCGAGGCGGTAAAATAATGCACATACCGAGCTGTGAAAGCAGCCTGCTCGATATAATGAGCTTTGATGAGGCGCTTGCGGAGTCCGTAAGATCCGGCAATTACGATGCCGCAAAGTGGTTATATGTGCCCGATCATTACGCCGACTACCGTTATATTCTCGGCACTCGCGGCAGTGATCCTCTGATCTGCATCGGCATAAATCCGTCCACCGCCGCTCCTGATGATCTTGATAACACGCTAAAAAGCGTTGCGCGCATTGCGCAGGGCAACGGCTATGACAGTTGGATAATGTTCAATGTCTATGCTCAGCGCGCAACGAACCCCGACGATATGGACATAGAGCTCAACGAAAAGCTGCACCGCGAGAATATGCGGGCGTTTGAGTACATACTAAAGAATGTGGGCGAGGGCGTGTCGCCCGCGGTGTGGGCAGCGTGGGGGACAATAATCGAAAAGCGTCCGTATCTTAAAGACTGCGTTCTCGACATGGTGCGCATAGGCGAAAAATACGGTGCAAAGTGGTACAGTGCCGGCAAAAGATCCGTTAAGGGGCACCCCCACCACCCGCTGTATCTGCGCAAAGACGCCCCCACCGAGGAGTTCGACATAGCTTCTTATCTTGAAAATTGCCTTTGAGGTGAACACGATGGAGCAAAAGTTTAAGTTAGCCGTTATCCAGCTCAGAACGGAGCTGGATAAGCAGCTCACCATGGATAAGGCTCAGCGCATGATAGCCGAGGCTGCAAAAAACGGAGCAGCGGTGGTCGTTCTGCCGGAGATGTGGAACTGCCCGTATTCAAAAAAGTATTTCCACCCGTTTGCCAACGCCGAGAACGGCGAGAGCACAGATGCAATGTCGCGCTGGGCAAAGAAAAACGGAGTTATACTTGTCGGCGGCTCGGTGCCGGAAAGGTGCGGAAAGGTGCTGTATAACACCTGCTTTGTGTTTGATGAGAACGGAGAGCAGATAGCAAAACACAGAAAGGTGCACCTTTTTGATGTTGACATCGAGGGCGGCGTCAGATTTAAAGAGTCCAACAGCTTTGCCTCGGGAAATGAGATCACCGTTTTTGACACCCGCTTCGGCAAAATGGGAGTTATGGTATGCTTTGACATCCGCTTTCCGGAGCTTGCCCGCGCCGAGGCAAATCGCGGCGCACAGGTGATATTCTGCCCCGCACAGTTTAATATGACCACCGGTCCCCGCCACTGGGAGCTAAGCATCCGCGCACGAGCCATGGATAACGAGCTCTACTTCGTGGGCGCATCGGCTGCTCGGTACGAAAACTTCGACTACGAGTGCTGGGGACACTCCACCGTTGCAAGCCCCTTCGGCATGGTGCTTGCTTCGTGCGACGAAAAAGAGCAGATACTCTATTGCGATATTGACCTCGGCGAGGTCGCATCGGTGCGCAGACAGCTTCCGACATTCCTGCATCTGCGCGAGGATGTGTACAATGTAGCAAAATAAGCTAAAACCCGCGGTAATTTGCCGCGGGTTTTGTAATATCGTCCGAAAAGGAAAAAAGGTGTTGCAAAACTGTTAATGAGCAAGTATAATCGCATAGAAAAGATTTTTAAGACGGTTCAGAGAAGCCGGCAAAATCGCAGATATGGTGTCGCTCTATGCTGATAGAGCCATGTTCTTGTGCGTCTTGCCGTGTTTCGGCAGGGCGATTTTCTTTTGTTTGGAGTGAAGACTATGAAGCTCAAGGCAAGACTTATGGACGAAGCCGCGATGAGCCGCGCGCTCATGCGCATATCACATGAGATAACCGAAAAAAACAAGGGCGTTGACAAGGTCGTGCTCGTCGGGATACGCCGCAGAGGAGTTCCCATCTCCGAGCGCATCCGCGATAATATCATGAAAATAGAAAACATCTCCGTTCCCTGCGGCAGCGTGGACATCCGCTTTTACCGCGATGATCTAAGCCACGAGAGCGACGCGCCGGTGCTCGTTCGCGCGGATATAGGCACGGATGTAAACGATAAGAATGTCGTTCTGGTAGACGATGTGCTCTACACCGGCAGGACCGCCAGAGCCGCTATCGAAGCGGTGTTCTCCGCCGGCAGACCACGCAGCATCCAGTTTGCGGTTTTGATAGACCGCGGTCACAGAGAGCTGCCCATAAGGGCGGACTATGTCGGCAAAAATGTCCCCACATCCAGAGCCGAGCTTATAGAGGTACGCTTGCCGGAGTTTGACGGCGAGACCGGCGTTTACCTCATGGAAGCAGAGTGAGCAAATACCCTTTATATAAATCCAAATTACACAAAGAGAGGTACAATCACCAATGAAGGAAAAAACAGTGATTAATGGACCCGTGTATGACGCACGCACCCTTGGCACCCCCAGAATGCTGGTTCTGGGACTCCAGCACATGTTCGCAATGTTCGGAGCAACTGTACTTGTTCCCATCCTGACGGGGCTCGACATTGCAACGACCCTGCTTTTCGCCGGACTCGGCACACTGCTGTTTCACCTGCTGACACAGCGCAAGGTCCCCGCGTTCCTCGGCTCGTCCTTTGCGTTCATCGGCGGCTACAACGCCATTCGCACCGTCGGCATTGATGCTGCCGGTCAGCCAATATACAACAACGACCTGCTCGTTTACGCCTGCTTCGGCGTTGCCTGCGCGGGACTTATGTATGTTTTACTGTCCGCACTGTTTAAGGCATTCGGCGTAAAGAAGGTCATGAAGTTCTTCCCCCCGATAGTCACCGGACCTATCATCATCTCCATCGGTCTTATTCTGTCCTCCTCGGCGATCAATAACTGCAATGCAAACTGGCTCGTCGCCGCGGCAGCTATCATCATAGTCATCTATTTCAACATCTGGGGCAAGGGCATGGCGAAGATCATCCCCATCCTCATCGGTGTTCTCGGCTCCTACGCGATCTCGATGCTCGTTGACCCCGCATCTCGCGCAAATGTCGCTGAGACCGTTGCGGCAGCCGATTGGATCGGATTGCCCATTGTGTGGAAAAACAGCGTTTTCCACCTGTTCAACATGAATGTTGACACCGGAATGCTCCTGAGCGCCATATTCACCATCGTTCCGCTGTCTCTGGCAACCATGGTCGAGCACATCGGCGATGTATGCGCAATATCCTCCACCTGCGGCAGGAACTATGTCGCCGATCCCGGTCTGCACCGCACCCTCCTCGGCGACGGTCTGGCGACTACTCTGGCATCCCTCTTCGGCGCACCCGCAAACACCACCTACGGTGAGAACACCGGCGTTCTTGCACTCAGCAAGGTCTACGACCCCCGCGTTATCCGCATAGCGGCCTGCTTTGCGATAGTGTTCTCCTTCTGCCCGAAGTTTGCGGCTCTCATCACCGCAATGCCCACTGCAACCATCGGCGGCGTATCCCTTATCCTCTACGGTATGATCTCCGCGGTCGGCGTTCGCAATGTCGTTGAGAACAAGGTCGATTTCACCAACAGCCGCAATGTCATCGTTGCAGCGCTCATCCTCGTACTCGCCATCGGTATCAACTACTCCGTCGGCAGCATCCAGATCGGCATCGTCTCGCTGTCCGGTCTCGCGGTAGCGTCCCTCGTCGGTATCGCGGTAAACGCCATACTGCCCGGCAAGGACTACGAGTTCGGCGTTGACGAGCAGGGTGACACCTCCGTCAACTTCAAGGTCTGATATGGATATAAAACGGCGGTCGGATCCGACCGCCGTTTTTCTTAAAAAAGTTGCGATTTTCTATTGACAAATTCAGAATTTGCTGTATAATAGCTCTTGCGCTTAGCGGATTTGTGTAATGGTAGCACACCGGACTCTGACTCCGTTTGTGAGGGTTCGAATCCTTCATCCGCTGCCAAAAGTCCACCGTAGTTAAGATTACGGTGGACTTTTTATGTATTGATGCTTGAAAAGTCCGTAAGCTTGTGTTAAAATTCGTGCCGTTCGCTCGGAGGGTGAGTTGTTCGAAGAAACAGCGCCCTTATCTCCTGCATATACGGCGTTGTTGACATGGCGATGGTCGGGCAGTATCAGGGGCCTGACGGCACGGCTGCGCTGGCTGTGGTCGCGCCGGTGTGGAACATCATATACAGTCTCGGTCTGCTCATGGGCATCGGCAGCAGCGTTATATTCAGCACAAAGCGCGGCGGAGCCGGAAACGGCGACGGGACCGAAAACCAGTACTTCACGGCAGCCGTGATCGGCTCTGTCATACTGTCCGTTTCTCGCGTGGCTCGGCGTAGTTATCTTTTTTCATAGATGTCGCAATGGGGCATACTCACCGTTCTGTTTAACCGGCAGATCATGAAATACCTCGGCTCAAACGTCCTTGCAATATACGGGCCCATTATAAATATCAGTACCTTTGTGCAGTGCTGCGCATACAGCGTGGGTCATGCGTTCCAGCCCATCATTTCCATGAACTTTGGTGCAGGAAACGGCTCGCACATAAAGCAGACGCTGCGGCATACATAAAGGCATACACAAAAGCTCTGTAATTAAAAAAAACCGCCTGTATAGGCGGGTTTTTTAAATTATCCGTTGCCAGTGGGGATAAACGGGCGTATGGCGCCGGCTACGCTGCTGATGGGCATTGTCTGGAGCCATATGCGTCCGGGACCTGTGAGCACGGTGTTGAACAAGCCCTCGCCGCCGAGGAGCACATTCTTAAGCCCAGGGACCTGACGGATCTCCATCTGCACGCCGACGCTGAAGCCCGCGACATTGCCGGTATCAACAACGATCTGCTGTCCGGGTGCAAGATCATATTCAACGAGCTCGCCGTCTATCTCGGCAAACGCCATACCGCTGCCGCTAAGACGCTGCATGATAAAGCCCTCGCCGCCGAAAAGTCCCGCTCCGAGCTTTTTGTTGAAATGGATGGACAACTCAACGCTCGGCTCCGACGCGAGAAATGCGCTCTTTTGCAGAATCATGTCCTGTCCGGGACTGATGCTGACCGGCTTTATCTGCCCGGGGAAGCTTGAGCCGAAGGCGATCATGCCGTTTCCATGCGCCGTGTAGATATTCCGGAACATACTCTCGCCGGAAAACGCCTTGGAGAACATCTTGCCAAGTCCGCCGCCGGTGGTCTCCATCTGCATATTGGGGCTCATCCAGACCATCGAGCCTTTCTCGGTTATCATCTTCTCGCCATCGGCAAGGTGGCAGATGACCACGGGGAAAGCGCCGCCCATTATCTCATAATGCATATAGTCTCCTCCTGATATTTTACTTTTTCTAATGCTTTGTTCACATTTTACTATATCTGATTACCTTATTCAAGTAAAACAGCGCAGAGAGCAATTGCGTTTCTGCGCTGAATCTTTTATTTAAGGCTTCCCTCCCCGCCCATGAGCGCGGTCATTTCCTCTATGCGCTCAAGCGGAAACGGCGGCGAGCACAGCGGTTTCATTGCGATGCTCATAAGCTTCATGGGATTATCGTCCGCAGCCACGCGGTTTGAGCTGAGGGCTCCGCAGCGGCGGCAGCGGTGTATGATCGCCCATTCGCCGCCCTTGCGCACCCATACAGCCACGGGCTCCATGATGCCGCCGCAATCTGACTGCCTGTCCCCGGGTTCAATATCGACATGAAGACTGGCAAGGCAGTTCGGGCAATGGTTGCGGTGATCGCTTCCGGCGTTTTGCGGGGTGCACAATCTGCCGCAGACCTTGCAGGTGAAGCTGTCATTGCAGGCGTGGGTCTTGTAGTAGCCTTTTTCAAAGGTTTTTCTTTTATTTTCTCGGTTCATCGTTATTCCTCCTGAAAATGAAAGTTCCATATTCGGGAGGACCGGCGTGTGATGTTTTGCCTGACCTCCCGGTCAGATCACACGATCCAATGACAAATTATTAAGCTTCAAAAAATACTCCTTTTGATAGTTCTTATGTTTTCTTGCAGCAGCCCAAGGAATTTTCCGGCATGGGCTCCGTCCATTTGCGTATGGTGAAACTGAAATGATATTGGCAGGGTCGTTTTAAATATACCCTTGCGGTATCTGCCCCAGATGATGAACGGATTATTGAAAATGCCGCTGTTCATGCCTACGGCGCCGTCAAGCTCCGTATCGGCTATTGCCGATGTGCCGATGACCATATGATTGCTGAGATCGTGGTTTAAGCAGGTTTCCGCAGCCTTGCGGGTAAGGCGCAGATAGTCGCGCTCAAACTGCGCAAGATCATCGCAAAACGGGACATCGCACGAATTCACCTCGCCGAGTTTGTTTCGGACGATGCTGCTCGCCGCCATGCCAATGCACCAGCACAGCAGCATATTGAATTTCATTGAGCGTGAGCGGCTCAAGCGTACAAGCGGAGTTACATCAAGCGTTTTGAAGAATGTGACCATCGGGTTCGGCGCACGCATCCACAGCTCAAACGCCTCTGCACGCGAAGTCGTGCTCGGGTCAACGGCTGTAGGCTTCATTTCGCCTTGCCTTTCTCTTCGTACCAGTCGAGCACGGCGCTCAGGTTTTTGGGGCTTACTCGGTTTCCTCCGTTTATCATCATGTCGAGGAGGTCGTCCTCCTCAGGGGTACGGTCGGGCTTGTCGGCAAGTGCTTTGCCCGCGGTTTTTACCATAATGTCCATCATGACACGGTAAACGCCGTGCAGCTTTTTCACATCGAAATTACCCTGAAGCGTGAAAATCGGTACAGAATCGGGTATCGAGTTTTTGCCGCGGATAACATCCGTCTGCGTTCCCGTCTGTCCCATGCCGACGGCGCACACCGCACGGATATTATAGCGCTTTGCGGCAGTGGCATAGCCCTTGACAGTGCTTGCCGAGACCCAGCCGACATATAGGATCTCCGAGTCTGCCGGTATGGTCTCCTTGGCGCGGGCAAGAGAGTATGCGCTGCATCCGATCTTTTCCGCCAGCAGCTGCGCATACTGCCGCGAGCTGCCTGTTTGAGTTGTGTATACTATAGCTTCCACAGTCATCCTCCGCAAGTCGTTTATTCCGATTATTGATAGCACCGAAATGCATCTATACGGCATCGGCGGAGTGGAGGTTTTTTGTTTACTTGAGCAGGAAGTATGCGACAACTACAACGCCGAGGATAATTCGATACCAGCCGAACACCTTGAAGTCCTTGCGCTTTATATAGCTCATGAGGAACTTTATAACTACGACTGACACGGCAAACGCAACTACGCAGCCCACGGCAAGCGTTATGAGCTCGGCGCTCGTGAAGCCGAAGCCGAAAGCCAGCAGCTTTAAAAGCGATACGCCGACCATTACGGGCACCGCGAGGAAAAAGGTAAACTCTGCTGCCGCAACGCGCGACACTCCGATGATAAGTCCGCCGATTATGGTAGAGCCGCTGCGGGATGTGCCGGGAATGATGGAAAGCGCCTGAAAAAGTCCGATAAGGAAAGCATCCTTATAGGATATTTCCTCAAGCGTGTTCACTCGCGGAGTGCGCCCCTTGTTCCAGTTTTCGATAACAATAAACGCGATACCGTAAACTATAAGCGCCGCAGCGACGACATAGCAATTATCGACAAAGTCAAGGACAAGGTACGCCGCAAAGCCGGGTATGCAGGCAATGACGACCTTGAACCACATTATGAATGTGTCCTTTTTTATCACCGTGCCGTTTTTCTTTTTGCTCTGGAAAGGCCACATTTTGTCCCAGAACAGGATGATGACGGCGAGGATCGCACCGAGCTGGATGACATACAGGAAAAGCTCCTTAAACTCAGGCGTTACATTCATGTGGATAAACTCATCCACCAGCAGCATATGGCCTGTGCTGGAGATGGGCAGCCACTCCGTTATGCCCTCGACTATGCCGAGAACTATTACTTTTATAAGTTCAATTATATCCATAAAAACACCTATGCAAGTTTATGTAGCGCCTTACAGTAGCATTACTCCCTTTTCGGCGCATACCTCTTCGGTGTGCTTATCCCAGATGGAGACCTGCACCTCACCTATATGAGCCTTGCCGAGCAGAAGCATCGAAACACGGGACTGACCGATACCGCCGCCGATGGTCAGAGGCAGCTCGCCGTTTAAGAGCATTTTGTGGTACGGCAGCTCTCTTCTGTCATCGCATCCGGCAAGTCTGAGCTGTCTGTCGAGCGATTCGGGGTCAACGCGGATGCCCATGGAGGATATTTCAATGGCGCAGTCGAGCCAGTCGCACCAGAACAGTATATCGCCGTTGAGCGACCAATCGTCATAGTCGGGAGCTCTGCCGTCGTGCGGCTTGCCGGACTTGAGCGCGCCGCCGATGCCGATGATGAACACTGTTTTATGCTCGCGCGTGAACGCGTTCTCGCGCTCCTTCGCGGTCATACCGGGGTACATATCCTCAAGCTCCTGAGAGGTGACAAAGGTGACATTTCTCTCGAGCTTTGAAAGGCACTGGAGCTGCGGGTATATCGCCTGCATGGTATCCTGCGTGTCGCACAGGGCCTTGACTATATCCATAACGGTGAGCTTAAGGTAATCTATATTGCGGTTTTCCGAGAGAATGACCTTCTCCCAGTCCCACTGGTCAACATACACCGAGTGCAGGTTGTCAAGCTCGTCCTCATCGCGGCGGATAGCGTCCATATCGGTGTAAAGTCCCTTGCCTGGGAAGAAATTATAGCGCTTGAGCGCAAGGCGCTTCCACTTTGCAAGCGACTGCACCACCTGAGCGGTGGTCTCCGAACGAAGAATGTCGAAAGATACGGGGCGCTCGTAGCCGTTGAGATTATCGTTAAGTCCGGAATTGGAGTCAACAAACAAAGGTGCCGATACGCGGTAGAGATTTAAAAGCGCGGCGAGCCTGTCCTCGAAAAGCCGTTTCAAAAGGCTTATCGCCTTCTGAGTGTCGTAAACGCTGAGGATACTTTTGTATCCATCCGGAATTCTGATTTCCATTGTGTTCCTCCTGTGGTTTATCTGTAAAATATAATAAAAGCCGATTTCACATAGCTGACGGGAGGGATTTCCCTCCCGTCTATCGGCTTTTTACCCTTAGTCGCGCTTATCAAGAAGCTCTATGATCTTGCAATATATATCCTCCGCCCTATCGCGGAAGTTTTCTTCTATCCTGAGAGCCTGCTCCTCGCCCGAGGATAGGATGTTGAGCCTTATTATCTCTCCTTTACCGTCAGACATTGCAAGTGTTACAAAGCAGCCGCTCTCTCGCATTCTGTGCTGCGCGGTTATCATTTCGAGTCTGCGGCGGCGCTCGGCCTCGGGCGCGATTATCTTTTCAGCCCTCTTGCGGACGGAATACGGCAGGCTGCTTTCCACGGCATCCACGGCGTTTGCGCCGCGCTTGCTGATGCTCAGCCCGTTTTCCTCCTCATTCACAAGCCCGCTCTCTATGAGCTCGGCAAGGCAGTCGGAATACTCAAAATAGCCAAACCCCTCATCGCACTGCTGAGTGAAATCCTGAAGGTCGATGGGCGCGACTATGCCCGGCAGACGGCGCAGTATAAAAAGTATAAGGATCTTGATGTCAAGCTTTTCGTGGATAAAACCCAGTCTCTCCATTAATATCACTCGCCCCTTTTATAAGCCCTTATGCATATGATGATGACAAAGACGGTAGTTATATGCAGTATGATGCCCTTGGGAGACAGCGGCGGCGAACCCGTGGATATAACGCCGAAGTCGGCAAGCAACATCGCAATAAATATCAGCACCTCCGCTGCTATGAGTATGAGCAATACGCGTTTATCCATTTCACCGTCTCCTTTCTCACTCTACCTATAATAATACATACTTTTATTTTTGTAAATCCAATTATCTTCACATTTTTATGCCCGCAGCATAGACTGTACTGAAGTTTTTCTTCAATCTCGTTCTGGGAGGTATATTTATGGCAGACAGGGTCGTACCCGGTCCGGTCAATGATAATGACTGCATCAAAGAGGCCGTTTGCATCAGTACAAGAAAGATAATGGATTCCTGCCGCGACAAGGATTGCGTTGAGGATCTGCGGGTATACCCCACGGTCAGCTCTCTTCCGTACATAGAGAGCGCGTTCAGCGTGCGTCCCAAATGTGCGCAGCTTTTGCAGTGTGATGTCTCGGTAAGCGAGATATGCTTAAACCGCGGCTACTACACGGTGGATGTGACCTACTTCTACAAGATAACCGGCGAGACATTCCCCGCAAACCAGAGCTTTACGGGGCTTGCTGTATTCGACAAGCGAGTCATGCTCTTCGGCTCCGAGGGCAGGGTCAGAAGCTTTTCCTCCGACGGCAGCGGAACACCGGACGGTGCCGGCAGTATGCCTTATGCCGAGGTAGATGCGGTGGATCCCATAGCGCTGCATATGTCCCTTGCCGAAACAGCGCTGCCCGATCCGGGTATTGATCAGCGCGATATTCCGCAGGCGATACTCGATTCGTTCGGCGAGGAGATCTCCGTGACCGGCGGTACGCGCCATGTGTATGTAACGCTGGGGCAGTTTTCGATAATCCGCCTCGAGCGCTCAACGCAGCTTCTTATCCCCGCTTACGACTATTGCCTGCCCGACAAGGAATGCGTCGGCTCGTCCGAGGATGATCCCTGCACGATGTTCGGGCGCATACGCTTCCCTGTCGAGGAATTTTTCCCGCCCGACAATGTTCAGAACTGTGAAGAATACAAGGACCTCGTATAATTTGAAAAACCCGCCGCGGCGGGTTTTTCTCATTTTCTTATAACTATATCGTCCTTGCTCTTGTATATCCCGTCCTCGGGCACAACTCCGCGCACGCACGAGGTGGGGTAAACGCTTGCCCTGCGCCCGAGAACGGTGCCGGGGTTGAGAACGCTGTTGCAGCCGATCTCGACATTATCGCCGAGTATCGCTCCGACCTTTTTGCGCCCCGTCGGTATGAGCTCATCGCCGTTTTTTATAACTACGAGCGTTTTATCGCTCTTGACATTTGATGTTATCGAGCCTGCGCCCATATGCGCCTTGTATCCGAGTATCGAATCGCCGACATAGTTATAGTGCGGAGTCTGCACTCCGTCGAACAAAACGACATTTTTAAGCTCGGTGGAGTTGCCGACGACGGCGTTTTTGCCGACTATCGCGCTGGAGCGGATAAATGCGCAGTGGCGCACCTCTGCGCCGTGGTCTATGATACAGGGAGAGCCTATATATGCCGAGGGAAAAATCTTTGCATCGCGCGCGATCCAGACATTCTCGCCGCGCTTTTCATACTCGTCCTCGGGCAGCGTGTTGCCGAGCTTTATTATAAAATTGCTTATATCCGCAAGCGCCTCCCACGGATAGATCTTATCCTTAAAGAGGTCCGCGGCTATGGTCTTGCTCAGATCGAGCAAATCAGTTATCGTATACATCTTATTTCACCTTGATAAGTCTGCCGCTTTTATGCATGGCATCTATTATGTAGTCAACGCACCTTTCGCACATTTCGTTGCTTTTTGCCTCCGCCATAACGCGCAGGACAGGCTCGGTGCCGCTCTTGCGGAGCAGTATGCGTCCCTCGTCGCCGAGCTGCTGCTCCATCTCGGAAACCGCCTTCTTTACCTCGGCGCACTCAAGGGTTTCGTCCTTATCGGTGACGACGACATTTTTAAGAAGCTGCGGATACATGACAACCGGCGCCGCGAGTGCAGAAAGCGGCTGCTTGCTCTCGCACATTGCCTCCATTATCTTGATGGCGGTGAGTATACCGTCACCGGAGTTGGCAAGGCGTCCAAAAATGATATGTCCCGACTGCTCGCCGCCGAGGATATAGCCGTTTGCGCGCATATTCTCCGCGACATACTTATCGCCGACCGCCGTCTTTTCATATCCTATGCCGATGGCGTCGAGCGCCTTGTAAAGTCCCATGTTGCTCATAACGGTGGTGACGATCTTCTTTTCGCCCATAATGCCGCTGTCGCGCATATACTTGCCGCAGACATACAGGATATGATCGCCCGTTATTATGCCGCCCTTTTCATCTACAGCAAGGCAGCGGTCGGCATCGCCGTCGAACGCAAAGCCGACATCGAGCTTATTATCCAGAACGAATTTCTGCATCTGCTCTATATGGGTAGAGCCGCAGTTTACATTGATATTAATACCGTCGGGGTTATTGGAGATAACATATGTATCCGCGCCGAGTGCATCGAAAACGCTCTTTGCCATCATCCATGTTGAGCCGTTTGCGCAGTCAAGACCGACCTTTTTGCCCTTGTAAGAACGCGTTGCGAGGGAAATGAGGAAGCCGATGTAGCGGTTTCTGCCGGCGGAATAGTCCACAGTTCTGCCGATCTTCTCGCCAGTTGCGTAAGGGAGAGAGTCCTTTTCGCCGGCGGCTGCCTTGTCGATATACTCCTCGATGGCGTCGAGTACCTCGTCGCCCATCTTTTCGCCCTTGCCGTTTATGAGCTTTATGCCGTTATCATAGTAAGGGTTATGGCTTGCCGAGATCATTATGCCGCAGTCGAAATCATCCGCACGGGTGACATAGGAAACGCTCGGCGTAGTAGTTACATGGAGAAGATACGCGTCCGCACCGGAGGCGGTGAGTCCCGCGCACAGTGCAGACTCCAGCATATAGCTCGAACGGCGCGTGTCCTTGCCGATAACAACTCTCGTCTTTTTATCCTTGCCGTAGTACCATCCGAGGTATCTGCCTATCTCAAAGGCGTGCATAACGGTCAGGTCAACATTTGCCTCACCGCGAAATCCGTCAGTTCCGAAGTATTTGCCCATTGTTTTCTCCTTTAGCTTAAAGCTTTGCCGCAGCGTCGCTGTCGAGCAGAAGCGTCATATTCATATGCATCTGAAGCATGGCAGCCGGTACATAGGTCGAGGTCTTGCCATAGACAAGCTCGTGGATGATCTCTGTCTTTTCCTTGCCGAATGCAACAAGTATCACATTTCTTGACTCGCATATGGTCTTGAGCCCCATGGTGACGGCTTTATCCGGCACATTTTCCTCGCCGCCGAAGCGCTCGGCCTTTCTCGCCTTTGTCCTGTCGGTGAGCTTAACGACATGGGTGTAGGAATCATACGGCGTTGCGGGCTCGTTAAAGCCTATATGTCCGTTCGTTCCGATGCCGAGCACCGCAAGCTCTATACCGCCGCACTGCTCGATCTGAGCGTCGAACTCGGCGGCGTTTTCCGGCGTGGGAGTATGTATATTCGTAATTCCGACCTTGGAGTACAGCTCCTCGTTGAGGCGGAACGCGCACGAGCGCTCATCGCCCGCGTCGAGCCCGACATAATCGCAGACGGTAAACGCCTTACACCCGCTCAGCGCTTTGCAGTTGAGCTCTGCCAAGGCATCGTAAACATATTTTGTGGTTCGTCCGGAGGCGAACGCCATTGCGCAACCGGGTACCTTTTCGGCGTGCTCGGCTATCATGGAAGCTGCCAACGCGCTTATTTTTTCACGACTGTCAACAATGATCTTCATCGTTATTCATCCTTTCCTGATAATTCGCGCCTTTGCAGGTAAAAATACAAGCGGAGGCGATATATTTGGCAATTATATTTATCCGCACCGTAATACTATATTTTGCGATACTCATTTCGATGCGGCTTATGGGCAAGCGTCAGCTCGGAGAGCTTGAGATCTCCGAGTTTATAGTCGCGGCGCTCATTGCGGACCTTGCCGCAACGCCGCTGCAGGATATAGGCATCCCGCTTCTGAACGGGCTTTTGCCTATAGCTATTATGTTCTGCCTTGAGATAATCATTGCGGGGCTTAACTTAAAGTGCATAAGGCTTCGCAAGTTCACCTACGGAAAGCCCGAAATAATAATTAAAAACGGCAAGATAGACCGCGAAAAAATGCAGCGCAACCGCTTTACGATAGACGAACTCATGCAGGAGCTGCGCGCTCAGGGGCAAAGCGACGCAAGCCAGATAGCCTACGCGGTGCTTGAAACGAACGGTCAGCTCAGCATAATACTCAAAAGTGACAGTCAGCCCGCCACCGCGGGTCAGCTAAGTGTTGCGGGGCAGGATGAGTGCTATGCTCACATCATAATTAACGACGGCAGGATACTTGACAACAATCTCCGTCTGCTCGGGCGCGACAGGCGTTGGCTCGTCAATGAGCTTAGACGCCGGAACATATCCGGCGCGGAGGATGTTTACATTCTCACACTGTCAGACAGCGGAAGCATTTTCTGCCAGACAAGGGAGGGATAGCATGAAAAAGGAGATCGTCGCCGGAGCGCTGCTTATCTTGCTGTTCGCCGGAGTTCTAATAAACATCCGAGTTACCGAACAGATGGTCCGATCTCTGACGGACGAGGTGACCGAGGCATACAAAAGTGCCGTTTCCGGTGACTTCGATAGTGCCAGGCAGCAGATAGACGCTGCCGCAGAGCACTGGCTTTCGCTTGACGGCTACACGCATATCTTCATCCGCCACAGCGAGATAAACTCTACGACCGAGGCGTTTTTCCAGTTAAAGACCGACATTTACGCCGAGGATGCCGGCGCTGCGGCAGGCTCCTACGGGCTTTTGAAGGAAACGCTCAACTCGCTTATGACGATGGAGCAGATAAGCATCGGAAGTATTTTCTGATCACTTATCGCTCAGGAGCTTTGTGAGCTCCTCCATGAATGTATTTATGTCCTTAAAGCTGCGGTAAACGGAGGCAAAGCGGACATACGCGACCTCATCGACCGCCTTTATGCGCTTCATGACCATTTCGCCGATCTCAACAGTGCTGATCTCACGCTCGAGCGCGCTCTGAAGCTCCTGCTCTATCTCGTCGGCTATCTTTTCAAGCTGAGAGAGCGTTACCGGACGCTTTTCGCAGGCGCGCACCATGCCGTTTATGAGCTTGACTCTGTCAAACTGCTGGCGGGAACCATCGCGCTTTACAACGACCAGAGGCAGATGCTCGATGGTCTCATATGTAGTGAAGCGCTTCTGGCATGCCAGACACTCTCTGCGGCGGCGAATGGTCGTGCCCTCCTCGGCGGGACGGGAGTCGATGACCTTGCTTTCAAGAAATCCGCAAAACGGGCATTTCATATATTTATCCTCCAAGTTCTATTACTGACAAATGATTATAACACAACATGTCGTATATTGCCACTGTTTTTAATATTCTCCCGAAAGGAACTCCTCGCGGCTCATGAGCGCGTTTATCACCTGCAAAAGCGCCTGAGCCGTCATTTTGTGCGGAAGCCCCGCTTTCTTGAGAAAAGCGGTCCTCTTAGCGGCACTGCCCGCCGCTCCGGTTAGCCCCTTGGCGTACATATCGGCAATGGTAATCTTCTCGCCCTGCTGCCTATTCTGCCCGTCTATCGTTGCTCCCGCCTGCCTGAGCGCGCGCATTATTACCTCCTCGCTCATGCCCTCGACTCCGAGCTTTCCCTCGCGCGAGGATCTTGCCTTGCGGCGCTCCTTGCCTTCTATCTCGGGGATATAGGCGTTTTTTACGAGCTTGGGGTCAACGCAGCCCTTTATGAAATTTCTTATGACGAGCCCCGCTCCGTCGGGATCGGTGAAAATGATAAGCCCGCGCTTCTGCGCAAGGGTGCGCAGGAGTTGCTGCTTTTCCCTGTCATTGAACACGCCGAAGCCGGAGGTCTCGATTATGGTGGCGTCTATTATCTGGGAAAGCGTGTTCTTATCATACCGTCCCTCAACCACTATTACCTCGGATACGCTATGCACCGGTCTCACCCGACGCTATGCGCATCACGCAGTCCTTCAAAAGCTCGGTGGGATCGGTTCTCGTGCTTTTCATGGCGTAGTCGGTTTCCGCGCACAGCTCGACGGCATATTTTATCTGCTGTGTTGAAAACCGGCGTGATGCCGCCAAAAGCCGGCTCGCTATGAAATCATATTTCAGCGCAAGCGTTTTCATAAGATAATCTTTGCCGAGGTCGTAATCTATGGCTACACGCGCGGCGTACATCCTGCGCATCTGGTTGCCGACTATTGCAAGTATCATCGTCGGTTCGTTATTTTTATCCGCCAGAAGCTCTCCGAGAAGGCGCATCGCGGCGTTGTTCTCGCCGTTTGCCAGCGCCTCGGTCATGTCGAAAACGACTGCCTCAGGGATATGATGGGCAACGGCGTTTACATCGGCTTCGGTCACTCTGTCCGATTTTACATAGGATGCGATCTTATTGATCTCGGGAATGAGCCCGTTCATAAGCCCGCCGCTTACATTTATAAGCCGCTGCACAGCGTTGAGCTCTATACCCTTCCCTGCCGCCGCGAATCGCTTTATTATCCACTTTATGAGCATATCGCCGCTCTGCGCGTTGACGCATACATCACTGCCGAGCTTTGCTATGGCTTTATACAGCTTCAGGCGCTTATCCGGCTCAAAGCCGACCGGTGCCATAAACACGACGGTGCAGTACTCCGGTATATCCGAAAGTATCGCCGCTACCTCGTCGGCTTCCTTGAGCTTGTTTATATCCGCTCCGCGGATCTCGACAAGGCTTCGCTCGGACAGAAAAGGCACGCTATCTACCGCCTCTCGCAGGCTCAAGGCCGTGAAATCGCGCTCGTCGATGCGGCGATAGCTGAAATCATCGGCATCGCTCGTCAGACACTGCTTTTTTATCTCCTCAAAAAAGCGCTCGGCAAGGTAGTCCTCGGGTCCCCATATGAGATAAAGCCTCTCCGGTCCCTGAGTTCTGAGCTTGCGCACGCTTTCGTTATAATTAAATTTTTCCTCGTTTTTTGATCTCTTTGCCATTTAATCACCTGCCGTGATGTGAATGATAATTCTCCCGAGTTCATCGGTGCGAAGTGTTTCTATGCCGTGCCTGTCGAGCCGTTCAAGCGTTTCATCCGAAGGATGCCCGTAGTTATTATATCCGGTGGATACAACGGCTGTATCCGGAGAAACGGCGTTTAAAAGCTCGTCGCTGCACGAATATTTTGAGCCGTGGTGCGGCACGATAAGAAGCTCAGTGCCTGAAAGCTCATGCTTTGAAACGAGCTCGCGCTCAACGCTCATCTCGACATCGCCGGTAACGAGCATATCGTATTCGCCGATGCTTACGGTTAACATAATTCCGCTATCATTGCGCTTACCGCGCTCGGAGCTCTCGAAAATATCCAGCTCTATCTCGCCTGCGGTCAATTCGCTGTCTTGTGTTATGTAAACTACTTGGGTGCCGTTTTCGTCCGCCGCGGCAAGGAGCTTCTCAAGCATACCGTCCGCACTCGTGTCGGCGGCGTTGTCCGGCAGCACAAGAATTTTTACGCGCATGAGGTCCATGAGTCGCGCGGCTCCGGTGGCATGATCCGTGTGCAGATGCGTGAGCACGAGATAATCAATATCGTTATGCCCCATTGAATGGAGGTAGGATGAGAGCATATTGCCCGCGTTCGTGATAACTCCGTAGCTGCCGCAGTCGATGACAACGCAGCTATCCCGCTGCGTTACCGCGATGCACTGTCCGTTGCCGACGCTCATAACGCTTATCGTTCCGGTGTCGGCGCGCATATCCGTATCGGTGCGCACAAAAACGAGCGCCAGCAGTACAAGGCACGCGGCGGTCGGGGCTAAAAGCGTCAGCTTGCGCTTTCGCCTTACGGCCGCGCACACGACAAACATCACATATGATACGATCAGCCATACAAGCACATAGCCGTTTTCCGTGTACACTGCGGCAAACGGAAGCTTAGCCGCATATTCTACCACGACGGCAATATAGCGGACAAGGTATGCCAGCACTTCCGCCGGAAGCATGGCTGCCGGAGCGGATATAAGCCCTATGGCGCACACCAAAAAGCCGCCGGTGAACAGTATGGATATTGCCCAGAGGCAGAGGATGTTCATTATCGGTGCAAGAAGCGTTACATATCCGAAATGCACCGCTACGAGAGGCACGGTGAAAACCGTTACGGAAAGCGAGCTTGACAGCGTTGCGGTGATATAGCTGCCGACGCGTTCCAACGGTCTCGGAAAGCCCAGCTTTTCGCTCATTTTAACATAAAGCGGCTGGGCAAACAGGAACATTCCCGCCACCGCGCCGAAGGAGAGCTGAAGCGCAACGCTTCCTGCTGCAAACGGATTTGCAAGCAGAATAAGCGCCAGCGCAAAAGACAGCATCGTAGCTCTGTCGTTTATTCTGCCGGCTATGGGTGCGAGCAGCACCATGCTTATCATTATCCCCGCTCTTACCGCCGACGGAGGCGAGCCGACCATTATTACAAACAGCCAGACAAGCGCGATGCACATTATTCCCGAACGGCGGGTCTTTCCCAAAACGCTTTGCAGCACACCGATGAGAAACGCCACATGCATTCCCGAAACGGCGACTACATGGGCAAGTCCCGCTATATTCATTGCGGAATACAGCTTATCGTCGTTATAATAATCGCCCTTGTAGCCTGCAAGCAGCGCCTTCATAAAATGCGAGACATCGTCCGGAAAAAGCCTGCCTATCTGAGTGTGCAGGGCGTTGCCGATATACTTGGGAAAGTATAAAAACGCGCCGCTCCAGCGTCCGGTTCGCTCTATCTCACCCGAAACGCTGCCGCACAGGTAAATGCCCTTTGAAATATTGGAATCGGTATCCTCGCCATAGCGCTCGGTTGCGCTCGTGAGCTTTGCCGTGAGGCTTATCTCGTCTCCGGGACGGAGGTCGGATGCTCCGTCGGAATAGTCAAACATCAGGGCTTTTACATTCGGGTACCTCGCGTCGGTCACCCTCACATATATAAGCGTCACATTGCTGCGCCTGTCCGGATAATCGGTCACGCGGGCTGAAAGCTGCACCTTCTCACCCAAGAAGCCTTCGCATTTATCTATGGTCTGCCAGCAATTTAACTCATAATGCGCAAAGCCTGCCGCCGCTGCAACGGCGAATATTATAACGCGCTTTCGCATATTGCCCTCGGCGAGCAGTGCAGACAGTGCGATTACTACGCACAGCGCCATTGCCGCACCGAACTGCGTGCGCGACATGACATAGTGCGACATAAAAACCGCCGCGCAATAGCCAGTGCACGCTATGGCAAGCTTGCGTATACCTCTCATTCCCACACCTTCCGTATGCGCAAAAAAGCAGCAGAACGCTGCTTTTTTACGCTATTAACTATTTATGCCATGCCCTCGGGCAGCTTTTTGCCGCCGAGGAGGTGGAAATGCAGATGCTTGACGGTCTGTCCGCCGTCCTCGCCGCAGTTATTTACAACGCGGTAGCCGTTTGTGAGACCCTCGCTTTTTGCTATCTTTGCGATCGCCTCAAAGCACTTTGCGACTTTATCGGAATTTTCGCCGTTTATCTCATCGGCGCAGCAGATATGCTGCTTCGGCAGGACCAGCACATGGACCGGAGCCTGCGGGTTTATATCGCGGAATGCAAACACATTCTCATCCTCGTAGACCTTTGTCGAGGGGATCTCTCCCGCGATTATTTTGCAAAACAGACAGTCGTTCATACCAATACCTCCTGTTAAATTCCAAGCTTTTCAGCCACGAGATCGTCAACTATCGCAAGGGCGTTATCCATCTTGAGCACCTCGGTGCCGCCGCCCATTGCGGAATCTGGCTTGCCGCCGCCCTTACCTCCGGTCACTGCGGAGACCGCGCGGACAATATCTCCCGCCTTTATACCGGCCGCCACTGCGTCCTTGCCGCAGCAGGCTGCGAATGTGACCTTGGACTCGGTAGCGGTCGCGAGAACGGCTACTATCTTCGGGTCGCGGTCGCGCAGGAAATCGCCGATCTTTCTGAGGTCGTTTGCGTCGAGATCCGTGCGGGTCGCAGTGAGGACATGGAAATCGCCGATCTTCTTTGCGGCAAAGAGGAACCTCTCCACATCTGAAGCGAGCATCTTGTCCTTCATCTTGTCTACCTTCTGGCGCAAGCTCTTGACCTCGCTTACAAAGCCCTCAGCCTTGGCAAGCAGCTCGCTCGGCTTTGCCTTCAGGCTTTCCGCGGCGCGGGCGACGGTGAGGTAAGAGTGCTTTGCCATTTCAAGATACCGTCTGCCGGTAACGGCCTCTATTCTGCGAACGCCGCTTGCAATGGAATACTCGCCAGTTATATGGAACATGCCGACCTTGGCGGTGTTGTCAAGATGAGTGCCGCCGCACAGCTCGGTGCTGAAATCGCCCATTTTGACTACGCGGACGACATCGCCGTACTTTTCGCCGAACAGCGCCGTTGCGCCGCTTTCCTTTGCAGCCTCAAGGCTCATTTCCCGAACGCTTATGTCCATGCCTTCAAGGATGGCGTCGTTGACCGCATCCTCGACTGCAGCTATCTCCTTGCCGCTCAGGGCGCTGAAATGCGTGAAGTCAAAGCGCAGCTCATCGACATCGACGAGCGAGCCGGCCTGATGCACATGGTCGCCGAGAACCTTGCGCAGTGCGGCGTGCAGCAGATGCGTTGCCGAGTGCGCACGGGAGATGGCTCTGCGGCGCTCGGGATTGACATTGGCAACTACCTCCTCGCCGACAGAGATGGAGCCGGACTCCACAACACCGTAGTGCAGGTACTTGTTGCCCTTATCTTTCTTGACATTGTTTACGATGAATCTGGTGAACTGACCGTTTTCTATATCCTCAAGGCTGAATCCTATCTCGCCCCTGTCGGCGAGCTGACCGCCCATTTCGGCATAGAACGGGGTCTTATCAAGAACGATTATGCCCTCACAGCCCTCGCTTATCTCACCGGCGAGCTCATCGCCGTTCACGATGGCAAGCACCGTTGCGGTATCGCTGAGCTTATCATAGCCGGTAAACTCCGTGGGCGTTGCATCAAGGCCGAAGTCGATGCCCTCCCAGCCAAGGTCGCCGAGAGCCTTTCTCGCTTCGCGGGCGCGGACGCGCTGCTCCTCCATGAGAGCTTTAAACTCGTCCATATTAACGCTCATGCCCTCATCGGCGAGCATTTCGGCGGTCATATCCACGGGGAAGCCATAGGTATCATAGAGCTTGAACGCATCGGCTCCGGAGAAAACGCTTTCTCCCTTTGCCTTGTGCTCCTGCAAAATGCCGGAGAATATCTGCATACCGGCATCTATCGTCTTTGCAAAGCTTGCCTCCTCGCTCTGAACGACGCGGGTTATATAATCCTGCTTCTCGCGCAGCTCAGGGTACTGGCACTCGTTTTCATGTATAACGGTGTCGATGACCTTGTAAAGGAACGGCTCGTTTACGCCGAGGAGCTTGCCATGGCGCGCTGCTCTTCTGAGCAGACGGCGCAGAACATAGCCTCTGCCCTCGTTCGACGGCAGGATACCGTCGCATATCATAAAGGTCGCGCTGCGGATGTGGTCGGTTATAACGCGCAGGGAAACATCACGCTTTTCGCTCTGACCGTAGTGTGCGCCGGTGAGCTCGGACACCTTGTGGGTGATGTTCATAACGGTATCGACATCAAACAGCGAGTTTACGCCCTGGCACACAACGGCAAGACGCTCAAGACCCATGCCGGTGTCGATGTTTTTCTGGCTGAGCTCGGTGTAGTTGCCGTGTCCGTCGTTATCAAACTGCGAGAAAACATTGTTCCAGACCTCGATATAGCGGTCGCAGTCGCAGCCGACGGTGCAGTCGGGCTTACCGCAGCCGTACTCCTCGCCGCGGTCGTAATATATCTCCGAACAGGGACCGCAGGGACCGGCGCCGTGCTCCCAGAAGTTATCCTCCTTGCCGAAGCGGAATATGCGCTCTGCGGGTATGCCGATCTCATCGTGCCAAATGTTCCATGCCTCGTCGTCATCAAGGTATACCGAGGGGTAGAGCCTGTTGGGGTCAAGCCCGACCCACTGCTCGCTGGTTAAGAACTCCCAACTCCACGCGATAGCCTCGTGCTTGAAGTAATCGCCGAAGGAGAAGTTGCCGAGCATTTCAAAATATGTGCCGTGGCGCGCGGTGTGACCGACATTGTCGATGTCGCCGGTGCGGATGCACTTCTGGCAGGTGCAAACGCGTTTTCTCGGGGGTATCTGCTCACCCTTGAACCACGGTTTCATCGGGGTCATGCCCGCGTTTATGAGCAGGATGGATTTATCGTTCTGCGGCACCAGCGAAAAGCTCGGCAGGCGCAGGTGATCCTTGCTCTCGAAAAAGCTCAGGAACATTTCTCTGAGCTCATTTACTCCGTATGCTTTCATATCTCTTCTCCTCTTTCACTATTTCAGTCTTCTTATTATCGACAGTCTGCCGCACGGTGCGGGCAGCTTCATTTTAAACTTCATCATGGCGTGCGGCGTTGAAGTTATCTCCTCGCCATCGACATTTTCCATATACCCCGCCGTGAACGGCACGGGCTCTGAATCATTTGTCATGAGCTCAAGCTTATCGCCCCTGCAGAACCTGTTGCGCTGTGTCAAAACGGCGTTGCCGTCTTTGTCGCATTCTTCAACGACCGCGCACACCTCCGCTTGCGAATAGTAGCTCGTTTCGGCATAATGCTGACCGGGGTCCCCGAAGTAAAAGCCGGTGCAGTACGGGCGGTGGCTGAGCTTATATACCTCGTCTATCCACACCTGCGGCAGAGGTTCTCCTGCTGCGGCGCAGTCGATAGCGTGGCGATATGCGTTCGTGACAGCCGCGGCATAGTAGGCGGATTTCATCCTGCCCTCTATCTTGAAGCTCGTAACTCCGGCGGCTATGAGCTCGGGTATGTGCTCTATCATGCACATATCGCGCGAGTTCAGTATATATGTCCCGTTATCCTCGGTTATATCAAAGTATTCGCCGGGGCGCTTTTCCTCAACGAGCCTGTATTTCCAGCGGCACGGCTGCGCGCAGGCACCGCGGTTTGCGTCTCTGCCCGTGAGATAGTTTGACAGCAGACAGCGTCCGGAGAACGAAACGCACATGGCTCCGTGAACGAACGCCTCGATCTCAAGCTCCTTCGGTGTGTTCGCGCGGATCTCGAAAATATCCTTCATGGGAGTTTCGCGCGCAAGCACTACCCTGCTCGCGCCCATGCTGTAAAGCACATTTGCCGTTGCGCTGTTTATAACGCCGAGCTGAGTGCTCACATGGCGCTGAACTGACGGCGCATAGCGTTCCGCCAGCTTCATAACGCCGAGGTCGGCAATTATAAACGCGTCTACCCCCGCGTTTTCAGCCTCGCGCAGAAAATCCGGCAGAGCCTTCAGCTCGTCCTCGCGCGGGAGGGTGTTGCAGGTGAGATGCACCGCAGCGCCGTTTTCATGCGCAAGCGTGCACGCCTGTGCAAGCTCTTCCATCGAGAAATTGCCCGCCGAGGCACGCATTCCGAAGCGTTTTCCCGCCAGATACACGGCATCGGCACCGTAGTGGAGCGCCATTGCAAGGCGCTCCATGTCTCCTGCCGGTGCAAGCAGTTCCGGTTTTCTGTCAGTCATACTTCTGAGTTGCTACAAAGGCGTTGAACGCGTCAGCAGAGGTAAAGAACTCGTGCGAGCCGGTCTCGGTGTTCAGCGCATAGTACATATAGCTCGTGCTGTCGGGTCTGAGCGCGGCTTTAATGGAAACTATACCGGGGCTGCATATGGGAGACGGCGGGAGCCCCTTGCTGATACGGGTGTTATAGGGGCTGTCCTTAGACAGCATCTCCGCCGTGGGCGCACCCTCATGGTCAGGGTACTCATAAAGCGTTGTCGAGTCTATCTGAAGTGCCCAGTCCTTGTTAAGCCGGTTATAGATAACAGAAGCTATGGTGTAACGCTCTGTATCGGTCGCGGCTTCTTTTTCTATCATGGACGCGATGGTTATTATCTCACGCATGGTATAGCCGCTTTCCTGCTGCCATTCGAGCATTTCTGCGGTAATCTTATAATGAAAACCCTCGAGCAGCTTATTTATAGCGGTAGCCGCAGGCATTCCCTCGTAAAACTCATAGGTATCCGGAAACAGGAAGCCCTCCAGACGGGTGGGATCGCCCTTTTCGGTGCCCTCAAGGAACGAGTAATTGAATGTCGCGTTGGTCGCTGCGTCCATGAGCTCGTCATAATCGCAAACGCCCTCGGAGTCGAGCTTTTTGAATATCTGGCGCATGGTGTAGCCTTCGGGGAAGGTTATCTTCTTCGTGACCATCGCGCCTGAGCCGGAGGTCATTTTCTTTACAAGCGCCTTGTAGTCATAGACCGCCTTGAGCTCATATGTGCCGGGGTCTATCTTCTCATCGGCATTGTACACGGCGCCGAAGAGCTTGAACAGCCACTTGTATTTTATGATGCCCTGCTCCTTGAGCTTATCGGCAACATAGCTCATGTCGGCATAATGCACCTTTTTGGTCTTTGTATTGCCGTCATCATCCTTCACCTCGACCTCTTTGTAGGTGAAGCTGTCCTTATCGAGGGTTATCTGCGCAACGGTGTCGGACGATTTAAAGCCCAGAACATCGGTAGCCGCCGCCCACGCGAGGCAGGCGAGAATGACGCTCACACTTATGACAAACAGAAAATACAGCATTCCGCCGCCAAAACCGCTTTTCACCTCGCTGCCGCCGTTTCCCGACTTTTTCGCGGGTTCAGACGCCTTTTTCGGCTGCTGTGGCTTGCTTTTGGGAACGGTTTTCATTTTTTTCGTTCTGTCGTCATCGCTCTTGCCGAAGAGCTCCTCAAAATCTTTGTTCTTATCAGCCATAGAAGTCTCCTTTGCCGATTGTAACCTGATTTGCCTTAGCGGCATAGTATATCACAGACGCAGCGCTGCTGCGATACTAACGGATAATTTCGTGTCGTGAGTCCGCCGCGCCGGACCGAGCTGCGAAATTTCAAGCGCGGGGAAAGGTCATATATATGTTCTGCAACAATAACAACAGCTGCATCTGGATAATCCTCATACTCATCATCCTCTTCTTCGGCTGCGGCAACTGCGGCGGAAGCTGCGGCTGTGGAAACAGCGGCTGCGGCTGCGGCAACAACGACTGCGGCTGCGGCTGCTGAGTGAGGCTCAAGGGGCTCCTTCAGGAGCTCCTTTTTTTAATCCGTTATGACCAAATTTACCTGAATATCGGTATGCTCCGTTGGGAGCGCGCTCTCAATGAGCTTTGCCCTGCACAGGCACACGGTGAACACCTCGTGCCTTGCAAGATAGCGGTCGTAGTACCCTCCACCGTGACCGAGGCGGTTTCCGTGCATATCGCAGCACAGCGCGGGAACGATCATTACATCGTTTGCCGCCGGTACTGCCGGAATGCACCTCGGCGGCTCGGGTATGCCGAACGCTCCGGCGGATAGCTGCGGCAGGCTTTCGAGCACATAAAATTCCATAGCGCCGTTTTGCCCGCACACCGGAAGCGCCGTGCGCTGTCCTCGCAGCAGCAAAAGCTCCAAAAGCCCGCTGGTAGATACCTCCCTGCCGACGCTGCAATACGCAAAAACCGTACCGGCTTGCTCAAGCTGCGGAAGCTTCAGCAGCTTTTCGAGTATGGCGGCATTGCTCTTTTCAATATATTCATCCGAGAGCGCCGCCGTTTCTCTGCGCTTTTTCTCGCGCAGGGTATTTTTATCACAGAGCATTTTTGATAATAGAATATATCTCTTCGTGCTTTTCCTCTATCTCGCGCTCGGCGCCGTCCGTTTCAAACGGTATCCTTGTCCAGCCATAGTAATCGGCGGCTTTATCCGCAACGCGCAGGCAGTTTTCAAGATAGGTAATATCCTTCTCGTGAATATCCGCCGCTGTGTGTGTTTTTTCCTGACGGTGCTTCATACGGCGAAGCGAGGTCTCGACATTGACATCGAGGTATATAACAAGATCGGGCCGAGGTAATCCGAGCTTGACATATTCAAAGTCATACAGCCAATCGAAAAATCCCTCGAGCTCGCAGTCGGCAAGCTTTGCGCCCTGATGCACGGCATTCGAGGTCGTATATCTGTCTGAGAGGATGAACTCGCCGGAATTGTACGCTTTTCCCCAATCGGTGCGGTATGCCGCGAACCGGTCGACGGCATAGAAGGTCGATGCAGCATAAGCGTTTACATCCGCGGGATTTGAGCCGAACTCGCCGCCGAGGTACATTCTTATGAGCGAGCTGCTCTCGTTATCATAACGGGGGAAAACTATGTGATTGTATTTGATGCCTTCGGCTTCAAGGCGGGCGCACACGCGCTTGTAGTGAGCGGATTTGCCGCTGCCGTCGATGCCCTCGAATACGATGAGTTTACCCTTTTCCATTGAAAAACTTCCTTATCCTTTTACATATCGCTTTCAAGATAAACAGCGGCAGGCGCGCGATGCGCTTGAATCTCCACGGCTCCTTTATGCAGCGGTAAAGCCACTCGGCATTCATCCTCTGCCACTTTTCCGGCGCGCGCAGTACGGTTCCGGCAAACACATCGAGAGAGCCGCCGAGACCTGCCATAAGACCTACATCGAGCTTGGGTGCGTTCTCAGCCATCCAGAGCTCCTGCTTGGGAAAGCCGAGGCAGACCATGAGAAAATCGGGCTTTGCGGCATTTATCTTCTCTATAACGGGGGCATCGTCTTTAAAATACCCGTCGTTTACTCCGCAGATATTGAGTTTGGGATACATCTCCTGCATTTTCTGCGCAGCCAGCTCGGCTACTCCGGGCTTTGCGCCGAGCAGGAAAACGCTCTTGCCGACATTCGAGGCATATTCAAGGATAGCCTCGCCTATCTCTATCCCCGGCAGGCGCTCTTTAAGCGGGGTTCCGAGTATCTTTGCCGCCTTTACAACTCCGATACCGTCGGGTATCACGAGGTCTGCATCACATATTGCCCTGTGCAGCTCGGGATTATCCCACGCCGCCATGACTATCTCCGGATTCGGGGTGACCATATATGCGCCGCGGTGCTCCTCTATGAGATTTTTGCACAGGGTTATCGCTTCATCCCGCGTCAGATCGTCAAACCCGACGCCCATTACATCTATTCTACTCAAAGCTGGCTAAACACCTTTCCGATCTTTTCGTTTATAACAAGGTCCGCCTCATCGTCATAAGGCGTGCTGCTGAGGTTAACGAGTGCAAGCTTATTTCCGCGGTAATAATTTATAAGTCCCGCAGCGGGATACACATTAAGGCTCGTTCCGCCTATTATGAGCACCTCCGCCTCGGAGATAACACGGACAGCCTCGGTTATGACATTCTCGTCAAGCGGTTCCTCATACAGAACTATATCGGGTCTTATAACTCCGCCGCAGGTGCAGTGCGGCACGCCCTGACCATGGTTCATTTTATCCGCGGGATACGGCTTTCCGCACAGGCTGCAATAGCTGCGCAGAATGCTGCCGTGGAGCTCCAGCACCTTTTTGCTGCCGGCTGCCTGATGCAGCCCGTCGATATTCTGAGTTACTACCGCGCGCAGCTTGCCTTTTTCTTCGAGCTCGGCGAGCTTTAAATGCGCGGCATTGGGCTTTACCCCGTCTATGACGAGCTTTTCGCGGTGAAAGCGATAGTACTCCTCCGGATATTTAACGAAAAACGAGTGGCTGAGTATCGTTTCGGGCGGGTATTTCCACTGCTGGTTATAAAGTCCGTCAACGCTGCGAAAGTCGGGTATGCCGCTTTCGGTCGATACTCCGGCTCCGCCGAAGAAAACAACATTGTTGCTATCGTCTATCCACTGCTTGAGCTTTAATATTTTATCATTCATACCGCTCACTCCTAATCGGTTTATTATACTATAATCCGTTTATCTAATCAAGCAAATATTGTTCAATTATGGCTGCCACACCGTCGCTGTCGCAATCGGGCGCGATGACATCGGCAATGGCTTTTACACGCGCGCTTCCGTTTGACATTGCAGCCTTCAATCCGGCGGCGGCGAGCATTTCTTCATCGTTCTGGGCATCGCCTATTGCGATGCACTCGCTCATGTCTATCCCCAGCTTTGCGCACAGCGCCTTCAGTCCCTTGGCCTTGCTCACGCCGCTTGCGTTTATCTCAAGCGAGCGCTCCGTTTTGCTCGTAAAACGCACGGGCAGTGTTTTTATCTGCTCATACACCGCATCCGCCTCGCCGTCGGAGGCAAAAAACAGGTTGAGCTTTTCCACCGGCTTTGGATCGGACATGAAAAACGCAAAGGCATCGTCCACAAGGTTCATCTGTGAGCGGTATATCGGCTCATACGCGTTCAGCCCGAAGTCCGCGCAGTTATCAACGCACCACGAGCTGCTGTATGTCTTATCGTCTATGAAGAATATAGGCATAACATAGCCGGCGGCGCGGGCGGCAATGTATTTTACCGTCTCGGGGTCAATGGTCTCGTACAGCAGCTTTTCGCATGTCACGGTATCTATGACCGAGGCTCCCGAGCCGGTAACGGCATAGCGCATACCGCGCACGAGGTCTATATAGGGCTTTACGAGGCTGATGCTGCGTCCCGTTGAAAACGCAACCACCTTGCCCTGCGCTATCGCCCGCTCCATCGCGCTGACGGTGACCGGAGTGAGCTCCTTTTTTGAGTTTAACGCCGTCGCATCCATGTCGGCGGCAAGCAGTTTATATTTCATTTTTCTCTCCTCATGCTTCTGGCGTAGAAGAATATGTATTGCTGGGCAAGCCCCGCGTATTCGCCGAGACTCTCGGGCTTGAAATCGGGCGGGAAGTTTTCCTTGAGCGCGCGGCGCATCCAGACATCTATCGGAAACGCTTCCATGTGCCAAAGCCCGAACAGCACGACGCAGTTTGCGACCTTTTCCCCGACTCCGCGTATTGTACGCAGGGTCTTTATCGCCTGACGGTAGTCGCACGCTCTGAGAGCTGCGAGGTCTATCTCCCCGTTTTCCACAGCCTGTGCCGCAGCTATTATATACTCCGCCCTGTAGCCCGCTCTGATGCAGGACAGGTCATCCGGCGTTAAAAGGCTTATGACATGCGCGCTCGGGAATGTATAATACTCGCCGTTCGACAGCTTATCGCCGAAGTTTTCGCAGAGGCGCTCAACGATGCCCTTTATGCGGCTTATGTTATTGCATTGGGATATGATAAACGAGCACAGCGCTTCCCAGCCGTCCTGACGGAGAATGCGTATGCCGCTGCCGTATTCGGTGCACTTTTCGAGATACTCGCCGGTGAAGGCTTTGCTCACGGCGGCATAATCTGTGGATAAATCGAAATACTCCGACCACAGCTCATCGGGCGCATCTGATGTTATGTAAACCGAGCCGTCATGCGTCGAGACCTCCGCGTAATGCCCCGCGACAACGCCGCGGTAAATGCCGTCCGCGCCAAGGTTCCAGCGAAAGCACTGACCGCATTCAAAGGTTTTCGATATATCAAGTTCTTTCTCGCTGCACAGTCTCATATTTAAACCTCAAAAAAACATAAAATCAGAATAATTATATACCCCTGCGCAAGCTTTTACAAGTTGCACGGAAAGACAAAATATGCGATAATAAACAAAACAGCGCAGGAGGTCTTATATGGGCTTTTTGAATGAATATAACGCAAAGCTTAAAAGTGCCGAGGACGCGGTAAAGTGCGTCAAAAGCGGCGATTGGGTCGAATACACATCAAATCTCGGCTTTCCGGTAAAGTGTGATGCAGCGCTTGCGAAAAGAAAGGACGAGCTAAAGGGTGTTAAGATACGCGGCGATCTCATTTTCGGACCGATACAGGTAGTCGAGTGCGACCCCGAGATGGAGCATTTTGTATACAACACATGGCACTGCTCGGGCTATGAGCGCAGAATGTGCGACAAAGGCAGGGCATTTTTTGAGCCGATGGTGTTCAGAAATCTCGCGTGGTACTACAAGAACTTTCTCACCTCGGATGTGTGCATGGTCACCGTTTCCGACATGGACGACGATGGTTATTTCCACTTCGGTCCCTCGCTGGGTATGTCAAAATGCATAGCGGATAACTCGCGCATAGTCATAGTCGAGGTAAACCGCAATATCCCGCGCATACGCGGGAGTGCTGACGCAAAGATACACATTTCCGAGGTCGATCACATCGTTGAAAGCGGCGACGCGCCCCTTTTCGAGATGCCGAACCCCGCGCCTACGGAAACGGATGTGCAGATAGCTAATCTCCTGCTGCCGTACATAAAGGACGGCTCGTGCGTTCAGCTCGGCATCGGCGGTATGCCGAACGCGCTCGGTGAGCTCATAGCCGAAAGCGACCTTAAAGACCTCGGAATGCACACGGAGCTGTGCTCGGACGGCTATCTTTCCATGTTCAAAGCCGGAAAGCTCACGAACGCCAAAAAGACGCTGCATCCGAACAAGGGCGTTCTCGGGCTTGCCATAGGCAGCCATGAGTTCAACGAATGGCTCAACGATAACCCCGATTACGAGGGCTATCCCCTTTCGTATGTGAACGACCCATATGTGATAGCTCAGAACGACGACATGGTGTCGATAAACGCGTGCATCGCTGCCGACCTGTACGGTCAGATAAGCTCCGAGAGCTCCGGCACGAGGCAGATAAGCGGCACCGGCGGTCAGCTCGACTTTGTGTGCGGTGCGTCCATGGCGCGCGGCGGCAAGGCATTTATCTGCATGAGCAGCACGCACACCGGCAGGGATGGCGTTATGCACAGCCGCATAGTTCCGAGCTTCTGCGGCGATATTATCACAACGCCGCGCTCGCTGGCATATTACATTGCCACCGAATATGGTGTGGTAAACCTCGCAGGTCTGACCACATGGGAGCGCGCCGACGCGCTTATCAGCATCGCTCACCCAGATTTCAGGGACGAGCTTATCAAGGCAGCGGAGAAAAATCGCATCTGGCTGCCGTCTAACAAGAGGTAAAGCACTATGGATATTGGTTCACTGCGCACCGGCAGACCCGCCGATGCCGAAAAAAGGCTCCCCAAGGAGCAAAAATGCTACGATGCGCTCGATGCCCTCGGCATTGAATACGCCGGCGTTGACCACGAGCATGCGGACACCATCGAAGCCTGCCACGAGATAGAGGCTACGCTCGGCGCCGAGATATGCAAAAATCTTTTTCTTACAAACCGTCAGCAGACCGAGTTTTATCTGCTGCTTATGCCGGGCGATAAGCCTTTCAAGACAAAGCTTCTTTCAAAGCAGATAGGCACCGCGCGCCTTTCGTTTGCATCGAGCGAGCATATGCAGGAGCTTTTGGATATAACGCCGGGCTCTGTGAGCGTTCTCGGGCTTCTCAACGACGGCGGCAGAGTGCATCTTATCATCGACAAGGATCTTCTGAACGACGAATACATCGGCTGCCACCCCTGCATAAACACCTCGACGCTGAGGATAAAAACGGCGGACATAACCGAAAAGTTTCTGCCGAGCGTCGGACATGAGTATACGCTCGTTGAGCTGCCTTGGGAGGTAGAATGATGAAGATAGGCATACTTTGCGCTTGCGAGCCCGAGTTTGAGCCGTACAAAACGGCTCTCGGCTGCGGTGAAAAAGCAATGTGCGGCGCAAAATACATCGAGGGCAGTCTGTGCGGGCAGGATATTGCCGCAGTGTTCTGCGGCTTGGGCAAGGTAAACGCCGCCATGGGCGCGGCTCTGCTCGTGCGCGAGTTGGGATGCAGCCGCGTTATAATGTCCGGCGCCGCCGGAGCTATCGCCAAAGGGCTGCACATAGGCGACTGTGTTATGATAACGGACTGCATCTACCACGATCTCACGGCACAGCTTATAACAGACTACCATCCAAGCAGCATAGATCCCGACTTTTTGTGCGCACAGGATATTGTCGGGATCGGTCGGGCTGCCGGAATGAAATGCGGCAGGACCGTAACGGGCGATGTTTTTATAACCGACGACGGTCGGGAGAGCATAGTCGAGCGCTTTGACCCCCTATGCTGCGACATGGAAACGGCAGCTGCGGCTCACGCGTGCTTCCTGCTGAGCGTTCCGTTTAACTGCGTGCGGGCAATATCGGACACCGAGGATGAAGCCGGACTCGGGAGCTTCGAGAAAAATGTGCGGTTTGCTGCGCAAAAGGCTTTTGACGGTGTGTGCACCGTACTCAGCGAAATATGAAAATCACCCACCCTGCGACGATAGCGCAAGGTGGGTCATTTTTATCGTCAGATCATTTTTTCTTCCGCTTAACAAGCAGGAGCACACAGTGCGTAAGCCACGCGCCGATAAGTCCGCAGAGGATATAAATTGCGGCGACGGCACAGGCGTAGACAAGACCGAAAGCCACCTCGGCGACCGCCTCGTTTTTAAAGCCTATCGCGGCAAATGCCTCGCAGACTATCCAGACCGTCATGGCCGTCAGCGAGTATCTGTAAAACGTCTCCTTGTCGGCGCTGAAATAGCGAACGGCACAGCCGAACGCTGCTGCAATGAGCAGAGGGGGCAGATTGCGCAAGTCGAAGTTGAGCAGTATAAACCTGTCAAGAAAGAACGAATAGCCCCAGCCGAGGCAGAGCATCGCCGTCAGCGCAACGAGCATGAGCGCTATGAGCCGCCATCTTCGGTTTAATTCCTTCCTCTGCACGCTCAGTGCCTCGAAAACGAGCTGCGTAACCTCTGGAGCGCTGACGCTCGACTCCGGCGCTCTTTCGCCGCGGATTATCTCCGCCGGACTTACGCCGAGCACGCGCGAAAGGTCCTCGATGAGCGTAACGTCGGGAAAGCGCTTGCCGCGCTCCCAATTGGACACCGCCTGCTTCGACACTCCGACGGCATCGGCAAGATCTGCCTGAGTCATATTCTTTTCTTTTCTCATTTGCTCGATAAGCCTCCCTGTTTTGTTCATCTCCATGCCGCTTCCTCCTTTCGTTTGTAAATCCAGTTTATTTCCATTCTACCATAAAAGTCAATAAACGCTCTGTTGACCTGCGCAAAAACGCAAAAAAATTCCGCATCATTCGATGCGGAATTTTACTTGCGTTATCAGTAGTAACGCTTATTCTTGTTCTTGCGTGCTGCCTCGCTCTTCTTGCGGCGCTTTACGCTGGGGCTCTGGTAGTACTCCTTCTTTCTAAGATCGGCAAGTACGCCCGCCTTGGCACAGCTGCGCTTAAATCTTTTAAGAGCATTGTCCAGAGATTCGTTCTCCTTGACATAGACTTCAGACATTTATTTCACTCCCTCCATTAACACCTTTCGGCGCTTTAAGGGCCAAATTCATGGCTTAACGACTGATATTATACTAATTTCTCTGCTCAATGTCAACCTTTACTTTATGATAAGATTGATAAGTTTATTCTTTACGACGATAGTCTTAACGAGCTGCTTACCTTCCATGAGCCGCTTTATCTTCTCGTCGGCGCAGGCGGTGTCAACAATGACGCTGTCCTCGGAGTCGGAAGGCACGGTGATGGTGGTCTTGAGCTTGCCGTTTACCTGAACTGCCATCTCGCGGGTGGCGTCAACGGTCTTTGTCTCGTCATACTCGGGCCAGTGCATCTGCATTGCCATCTTGCCCTCTTTTGCGGCAAAGCCCATGAGCTCCCACATCTCCTCGGTGATATGCGGCGCAAAGGGGCTCAGCAGCAGGATGAGGGTCTTCACCTCGCCCTTGGTGCAGCCGTTTGCGTAGAACTCATTGACCATGGTCATGAGAGCCGCGATAGCGGTGTTCATCTTCAGCTCGTAAATATCCGAGCCGACCTTCTTGATGGTCTTGTGGATGATGGCTTCGTTCTTATCCGAGTAGCCCTCGTCGTCGGACGCCATGTCCATGAGGTTCCAGCAGCGGTCAAGAAATCTCTTGGAACCCTTAACGGCTTCGTTCGACCACGAAACGGCTTTCTCAAAATCGCCGATGAACATGATGTGCATACGCAGGGTGTCCGCGCCGTACTGGTTTACAATATCGTTCGGGTTAACGACATTGCCGCGGGACTTAGACATCTTCTCGCCGCCCTCGCCGAGGATCATGCCGTGGCTGGTGCGCTTTGCATACGGCTCCTTGGTCGGAACAACGCCGATGTCATACAGGAACTTGTGCCAGAAACGGGAATAGAGCAGATGAAGCGTTGTATGCTCCATGCCGCCGTTATACCAATCGACGGGACCCCAGTAATCCACCGCTTCCTTGGAAACGAGCGCATTATCATCGTGCGGGTCCATATATCTGAGCCAGTACCAGCTCGAGCCAGCCCAGTTGGGCATGGTGTCGGTCTCGCGCTCGGCCTTGCCGCCGCACTTCGGGCAGGTAGTCTCGACCCAATCGCGCATTTTTGCGATAGGAGACTCGCCGTTATCGGTCGGCTCATAGTTCTCAACATCGGGCAGCAGCAGCGGGAGTTCCTCCTCGGGAACGGGCACCCAGCCGCACTTCGGGCAGTTTACCATGGGGATAGGCTCGCCCCAATAGCGCTGGCGGGAGAATACCCAGTCGCGCAGCTTGTAGTTTACCTTCTCCTTGCCTATGCCCTGCTCGACGACATATTTCTTCATAGCGGGGATGGCTTCCTTTACGGTCATGCCGTTGAGGAAACCGGAGTTTACCATTATCGCGCTGTCGTCCTTTGCGACGAACGCCTCCTTAGTGACATCGCCGCCGGCAACGACCTCTACGATGGGCAGGCCGAACTTTGTCGCAAACTCCCAGTCGCGCTGGTCATGTCCCGGAACGCCCATGACGATACCGGTACCGTAGCCCATGAGGACATAGTCGGACACGAACATCGGCAGCATCTTATGCGTTACGGGGTTTTCAGCCTCAACGCCGTCAAGACGAACGCCGGTCTTGTCCTTATTGAGCTCACCGCGCTCGAAGTCGGATTTTCTTGCCGCTTCCTTCTGATACGCCTCGACCTCAGCCCAGTTTGCTATCTTGTCCTTCCACTGATCGAGCAGCGGATGCTCGGGAGAAATGACCATGTAGGTGGTGCCGAAAAGTGTGTCGGCACGGGTGGTGTAAACGGTGACCTCGTCGCCGATATTGGTCTTGAAGGTGACCTCAGCGCCGGTGGAACGGCCGATCCAGTTGCGCTGCTGGATCTTGACGCGCTCGATGTAATCAACATCGTCGAGATCGTCAATTAGGCGCTGAGCGTACTTGGTGATGCCCAGCATCCACTGGCTCTTCTCCTTGCGGATGACCTCGCTGCCGCAGCGCTCGCACACACCGTCAACGACCTCCTCGTTTGCAAGAACGCACTTGCAGGAGGTGCACCAGTTGACGGGCATGGTGGTCTTATATGCCAGACCGTGCTTGTACATCTGGAGGAATATCCACTGAGTCCACTTGTAGTACTTGGGGTCGGTGGTGTCGATAACGCGGTCCCAGTCAAAGCCGTAGCCGAGCATTTTGAGCTGAGATGTGAATGTTTTTATGTTCTGCTCGGTGACCTTTGCGGGGTGTATGTGGGTCTTGATGGCATAGTTCTCCGTCGGCAGACCGAAAGCGTCAAAGCCGATGGGATACAGAACATTATAGCCGTCCATTCTCTTTTTGCGGCAAACTATATCAAGGGCAGTGAACGGTCTGGGGTGGCCGACATGAAGTCCCTGACCCGAGGGGTACGGGAACTCGATAAGTCCGTAGAACTTGGGGCGGGTGGTGTCGCCGGTGACTGCCGCGTAGGGCTTTGTCTCTTCCCAGATAGCCTGCCATTTCTTTTCAATTGCTGCAAAATCGTATTTCATTGTTAGTAACTCCCTTATAGTAATTTTTGTGTCCGGTACGCCCCTTAGCAGGGGCCTATAAGGGATGAGAGCTCGATCTCCTCAGCGTCGGACCACAGGTGCTCAAGATTATAGAAGTCTCTGGCTTCCTCGGTGAACACATGAGCCACGACACAGCCGAAGTCGAGAAGCACCCAGCTTCCGCTGCGATAACCCTCGCGGCGGATGGGAGGCTCGCCAGCCTCGCTCATCTGCTTGTCGATCTCGTCTGTAAGTGATTTTATATGCGTGGAGGATGTACCCGTGCAGATAACGAAATAATCGCACAGGGTAGTGAGCTTATCGGTTTTCAGAACCTTTATGTCTTTGCCTTTTTTGTCGCTGAGAGCTTTTGCCGCTATCTTTACGACTTCATCTGGTGTCATCATCGATTATCATCCTTACCGTCGGTATTACTTGTTGTGCTTCCCGTATACGGGTAGACCGTCGCCGAGCCCATAGCGCTCGACGAGCTGTAGTTCAGGAACGAGGACACCCCGCCCTTGAGTTCACCCGTCGTGGAATAGAAGTTTCCGTTTTTATAGGTCACGATGTCAACATTGTTGCAGGTGACATCGGTCTCCCACGGGTTGAGGTACTCGTTTACCATGTCGAGCCATGCGTCTATATCGCAGAACACATAGCTTGAGCCGAACACGCTGCCGTTGGTGTCGCCGGGCATGGTCATGAACTTGATATTATCCTTATCGAGCTTTAAAAACTCCTTGGCGTAGTAGAGCATATCCTCGGTGGAGAGGCTCGTTTTCATGTTGTCGGTGACAATGCTAATGACCTCGCTGAGGTTGGGGATGTTCTTAAGGCTGAGCATCTGGGTTGCTACCGCCATAAGCAGCTCGTGCTGCATGTCGATGCGCTGGATATCGCCGCCGGCATAGCCGCTTCTGAATCGCATGAGCTGGACAAACTGCTCGCCGGTGAGCTTTTGAGCGCCCTCTGGAATGTGGATGTGCAGATCCTGAGTGGGATCGTCATAGTCCATTCCGGGGGGAACATCGAACTGCACTCCGCCGATGGTGTCAACCACCTTCTCGGCTGCCTCCATATTGACGAGGACATAACCGTCAACATCAAAGCCGAGGAACGACTGGATGAGCTCCTCGCGCATGGTGGCTATCGGGTCGCAGCCGTAGTAGGAGCTACTCTTTACGCCGGAGTAGTATGCGGAATAGTGGTAAGCCGAGTTTGCCTTTTTGACCTCGTGCTTGATGTTAGTGAGCGTGTCGCGCGGGATGCTGGCGACATTGAGCGTGTGGTTTACGGTATCGAGCCGTCCGATCATGATGGTGTCGGTATTATTGCTGACAACATCGACGCCCGCGACGAGTATCGTATACACTCCGGGCTTTCTGCCCTCGACGACCTCTGCGGGATCGCCTTTATTATCGTTGTTATTGATGCCCTTATTATCGCTTGTCGGGGCACTCATGAAAAATTCGACATAGACATATGCCGCCGCAAGCAGCAGTACAATGCACAGCAGGATTATAAGGATGACCTTACCCGCCTTACCCTTCTTTTTCTGCTTTCCAGCAGGCTTTTTCGCCTTGGGAGCGCTATCGCTTTTTACAGGCGCGCTCTTTTTGGCATAATCATAGTTGTAATAATCGTTGTTATTGGCGGCAGATCCTCTGCCACTGCCGTTACCGGAGTGCTTTCCGCCTTTTTTGCCTCCAAATAGCTGCATATCATTGTTCCCTTCTCTACCGGCACCCCTGCCGTTATTACTGTGTATTTGTATACTTTGCGTACCATTCATACGCCTCGGCAGTCGCGTAGTACGGCTCCTGCCCATAGCTTCTTATGTCTTCAAGGCTCATTTCAAGCCCCAGTGCCATCGCCTTATCGAGATCCTCGTAGGCGAGCTTTCTGAGCTTCTCCACGCCCTCAAAATCTCTGTTTGGCTCGATATAGTCCGCCATATAGATTATCTTTTCAAGCAGTGTCATATCCGGTTTGCCGGTGGTGTGCCAGCGGATGGCATCGTAGATCTCATCGCTTATGTTGAAAAGATCCTTTGCTATCGCCGCGCCGGTCTTTGCGTGCAGAAGCTTTACATTTTCCTCTTCTGCGGTGTCGTTTATAATACCATACTTGCGGCACAATATCAATTGGTCGGATAATACAAGTTTTTTCGTAATATCATGCAGTATTCCGGCTTCCGCGGCATTTTCGGGGTCCTCGCCCCAGCGCATGGCGAGGTTTACAGCCTCAGCCTCGCACCCGACCACATGGGCAACGCGCTTGGGGCTGAGCATCGCATACGCCTTTTCCCGCAGCCAGTACAGCTCCGGCCGAGCGCCGTAGTCGCCGTTTTTGATTATGCGTGCATAGACCTCCTCGGGCAGATACGAAGCTCCCCTGCGTTCGGGCAGCATGCTCCGAATATCCGACGAGGACATGGGCTTGGGCTCATGGTTTATGAAAACGCACCGTGCGCCGTAGGTCTTTTTCAGATACTCCGCCTGCTGCATAACGCGCGCATCCTCGCCCTCATTGCGGCAGAAAACGCCGAGCGTCATATTCTCAAGCAGGAAGCGGAACCGGTACCACTGCTCAAAGCTAAGCAGCATATCGCTGCCCATTGCGAAGGTAAACTCCGCATCGGGATAAAGCTTCATGAGCTGCTCGAGCGTGTCCGCTGAATAGCTTTTGCCCTCGCGGTTAATCTCAATGTCCGACACCTCGGCATTCGGAATGTCCGCAAACGCCAGCCGCGTGAGCTCAAGACGCTCGGCGGCATCCGGACTTCCGTCGGCAAGGTCCTTATGAGGTGGGATGCTCGCCGGTATTATGAGCATTTTATCAGGCTCGAGCCGTTCCTGAACGGCATGGGCTGCCTCAATGTGACCACAGTGCGGCGGGTTAAAGCTGCCGCCGTAGATAGTTATTTTCATTTTTTCTTATCTTTTACAAGAGCTATTTTAGGCTCTTTTTCATTGCGTTTATACAGCACGAACTTACTTCCTATAGTCTGAACTGTCTCAGCCGCGCACTTTTCCGCCAGCTCATCGGCCGCCTCGCGCGCAGTCAAAAGGCTGTTTTCAAGCACTCTGCCCTTTATGAGCTCGCGGGCCTTGAGCGCGTCCTTTACCTGCGTGAGCGTATTTTCGGTTATGCCGCCCTTGCCTATCTGGATTATCGTGTCCTCAGTCATCGCAATGGAACGAAGCTGGGCTCTCTGCTTACTTGTCAATGCCATCGGTTTTCCTCAGTTCTTCTTTGAATTTTGCGAGCGCATGGGCTCTGTGTGATATTTTATTCTTTACCTCTGTCCCGAGCTGAGCCATGCTCTCATCATATCCGTCGGGCATGAATACGGGATCGTAGCCGAAGCCGCCCTCGCCGCAGGGCTCGGTGAGTATCCGGCCATGGCACTCGCCCTCGGTGCGGATGATCCTGCCGTCGGGCAGCAGGCAGCATATGCTCGAAACGAACTTTGCCTTGCGGTTTTCGGTATCGCCCATCTTTTTGAGCAGGTATTCGTACCGCTCCTTATCGGTGGCATCGTGCTCTCCGGGAGCATAGCGCGCGGAATAAACGCCCGGCTCACCGCCGAGAGCCTCGACCATAAGCCCCGAGTCGTCCGCAACGGTAGCCTCACCAGTCGCGTCGAACACTGCTTTTGCCTTGAGATACGCGTTCTCGGCAAAGGTCGTTCCGGTCTCATCGACCTCAAAATTGCATCCGGCTTCGCGCTGGGACAGTATCTCAACATCCATATCGGAAAGGATAGCGCGCAGCTCCTTCATTTTTTTAGCGTTGTTGCTTGCCAATATGAGCTTCATCATTTAAACAGCGCCTCCACAAACTCCTTGGGGTTAAACGGGATAAGATCGTCTATGCCCTCGCCGACGCCGACATACTTGACAGGCAGCTTCAGCTCGTTTGAAATTGCGAAAACGATTCCGCCCTTTGCCGTTCCGTCGAGCTTTGTAAGAACGATGCCGCTTATGCCGGCAGTCTCGAGAAACTGCTTTGCCTGGATAAGTCCGTTCTGACCGGTGGTGGCGTCGAGCACCATGAGCGTTTCGACATCCGCCTCCGGCAGCTCGCGGCGCACAACGCGCGTTATCTTATTGAGCTCGTTCATGAGATTTGCCTTATTGTGAAGTCTGCCGGCGGTGTCGATTATAACGACATCCGCTCCGCGCGCCTTGGCTGCGCATATACCGTCATACACGACGGCGGCGGGGTCGCTGCCCTCCTCATGGCGCACTATGTCCGCGCTGGAGCGCTCTGCCCATATGCCGAGCTGCTCGGCTGCCGCGGCACGGAATGTGTCGCCCGCGCACAGCAGCACCTTTTTGCCCTCGGCGGTCATACTTCCGGCAAGCTTTCCTATAGTCGTCGTTTTGCCGACTCCGTTTACGCCGACCATGAGGATGACCGACGGTTTTGTATCGAGCTTGAGCGCGGTGTCCATCTGACCGAGCATATCCTGCATATACGAAACGAACGCAGCCTTCGCGTCTCTGCCGCGGTTTATGCGCGATCTGAGCAGGATGTGCTTATAGTCGTACATGATCTTTGCCGTCGTTTCGCCGCCGACATCAGCCATGATGAGCATTTCCTCGAGTTCATCGTAGAAATCCTCGCTGTCTATGTCATAGTTGCGGAACACCTCTTCAAGTTCCTCGATGTTCTTGCGGGTCTTTGTAAGACCGGAGAACATTTTATCAAAAAAGCCCATGTTACCCTCCTTAGTCGTTTTCTATCGAACGCTGTGCCTGATCAAGGTCAAGCTCTATGACCTTGGAAACGCCCTTTTCCTGCATCGTGACACCGTAGAGGTGATCTGCCTCCTCCATAGTGCCGCGGCGGTGGGTTATTACTATAAACTGCGTTTTATCGCACATTTTGCGCATATAATCAGCGTATCTCGTGACATTTGCCTCGTCAAGAGCCGCCTCTATCTCGTCCATAACGCAGAACGGGGTCGGGCGCACCTTGAGTATCGCAAAGTAAAGGGCAATAGCGACAAACGCCTTTTCTCCGCCGGACAGCAGGCTTATGTTCGACACCGCCTTGCCGGGCGGCTGGACCTTTATCTCTATGCCGCACTCGAGCGGGTCGGACTCGTCCTCGAGTATAACGGATGCCTTGCCGCCGCCGAAAAGCTCCAGAAATGTCTCTCTGAAGTTTTCGTCGATGAGTCTGAACTGACCGAGGAATACCTCTTTCATCTCGGTGGTAACATCGTTTATTATGCCAAGCAGGTCCTTTTTCGCCTTTTCAATATCGCTGCGCTGACCGGTGAGGTATTCATAGCGGGTGTTAACGCGCTCAAATTCCTCGATAGCGCCGATATTCGGCGTTCCGAGCGCGGATATCTGACGGCGCAGATCGTTTATGCCGCGGGTCTCCTTTTGCAGGTTCTCGACCGGCTGACGCAGCGACTCCGCTGCCGAAAAGCTGAGCTCGTAGTTATCCCACAGCTTATCGAGGATCTGCTTTTCCTCCATATCGGCTGCGAGCTTTTTCTGTTCAAGCTTTGCGCAGCTTCGCTCAAGCTCAAGCAGGCGGCGGTTGGACTCCTGACTGTCCTTATCGGTCTTTGTCCTTCTTCCCTCGAGCTCCATTCTCTTGGCATTCATCTCCGCTATTTCGGTCTTTATACCCTCTGCCTGAGCGAGTATACCATCGCGCTGCTTCAAAACAGCATCAAGCCTTGTCTGAATATCTCGGCAGTTATCCTCTGCCCTCTTTATGGCGCCGCGCCTGAGCTCGCTGTCGCCGGACAGACTCTCGGACAGCGCCCTTAACTGCTGCACCGAGGACTCGGTCGCGCGCTTTTCCGCCTCAGCCGAGGCTTTATCGCGCAGTATCTCCGCGCGCTCCTCTATGGCGGCATCAAGCTCATACCGCAGTCCCGAAAGGGCGTTTACGGCTCTCTCGAGCTCGCGCTCGGAGTTATCATACTCCCTGCCGAGGCTGACGCGGCGCTTTTTCAGAGCTTCAAGCTCGTTTGCGCGCGAGAGTATGCCCGTGCCTCGTGCGGCGCTGCCGCCGGTCATGGAGCCGCCGGCGTTTATGAGCTGCCCGTCAAGGCTGACTATGCGCAGGCGGTTGCCGTTTGCCTTTGACATACGCACGGCATCGCCGAGCGTTTCGGCAACAACAGTCCTGCCGAGCAGGTTTGCGAATATGCCGTCGTATACCTTGTCAAAGCTTACGAGGTCATATGCAACACCTACAAAGCCCGCATCATTCACAGGCGCATCCTTCATGATGCTTCCGCGAACGGTGTCCACCGGCAGGAATGTCGCTCTGCCGGAATCGGAGCGTTTTAACATTTCAATGGCGCTGCGTCCGTCGTTCTGGGTGTCGATAACTATGTTCTGCATTGCTGCGCCAAGCGCGGTCTCTATAGCCAGCGCATACTCGTTATCGGTCTTTATCAGGTTTGCAACCGGTCCGTGCACGCCGCGCAGATTGCCTCTTCCGGATTCGCGCATGACCGTTTTTACGGACTTTGAAAAGCCCTCGTACTCCTTTTCCATTTCCGAGAGCATATGTATGCGGGCATCCATGCTGCGGCAGTCCACCGAAAGGCGGCTCACCTTTTCTCTGAGCTGGCTTACCGCATTTTCGCGGCTTTGCAGCTTCATGCGGCAGCCCTCTATGACATTATTGCTGCCGGTCTCCTTCTGTGTGAGCTCGGATATGCTATTTGCAAGGGAGAGCGCACGGGCAGCGTTTTCGTCTATCTGCTTTTCTATCTCAAGCAAGCGGCTCTGAGCTCCGGCTATGTCGCTTTTCATGCGCTCAACGGTTTCTTCGCCGCTTTTAATGTTGGCTCTGAGCACCGCCGCCTGAGAGTCGCATTCGGCGGCTCTTCCCTCGGTCTGCGATAATCTCTCGCGCGCCTTGTCCGCCTCGATGTCCTTTTCGTGCATTCGCTCGGATATGCTGTCGGCCGACGCGTACAGCGCCTCAAGGCTTCTGTGGGCCTCGTCGAGCGCGTTTTTCGCGTTTTCGTAATCCGCGCCTATGACCTGCGCCTGAGTGCGCAGCTTATCGAGAGTCGCCATCCACACGGAGATCTCCCGCACGCGCAGCTCATCGCGCAGAACGAGGTACTTTTTCGCCGTTTCCGACTGCTTGCGCAGAGGCTCGACCTGAAGCTCGAGCTCGTCTATCTTATCGTTTATGCGAAGGAGATTTTCCTCGGTTTTTGCAAGCTTACGCTCGGACTCCTCCTTGCGGCTGCGGTAGCGCGATATGCCGGCGGCTTCCTCGAAAACCTCGCGGCGGTCGGTGCTTTTATTGGAAACGATCTCGGCTATCTTTCCCTGACCGATGATGGAGTAGCCGTCTCTGCCGAGGCCGGTGTCCATAAGAATGCTGTTTATGTCCTTGAGCCTGACCGCCTCGCGGTTTATGTAATACTCGCTCTCGCCGCTGCGGTAGTATCTGCGGGTGAGCATGAGCTCGGTATTGTCGCAGTCGAAAATATGCTCGGAGTTATCTATAACGAGCGATACCTGCGCAAAACCGAGCGCTCCGCGCTTTTCGGTGCCGCCGAAGATGACATCCTCCATTTTGCCGCCGCGCAGGGTCTTTGAGCGCTGCTCGCCCATGACCCACAGTATCGCGTCGGATATATTTGACTTGCCGGAGCCGTTAGGTCCAACTATCGCGGTTACATCCTTTTCGAATGTTATTCGGGTCTTATCCGGAAATGACTTGAACCCCTGCAATTCCAATGCTTTAAGATACAAATGCTCTACCTCTGATAATTAATGTTTCGGATTATTTTATAATAAACGACAGCCTTAATCAAGCCTGATAACGCGTATTTGCCCGATTTTTTCATCCGACTGCCGAATTTTCAGCTCTTTGAGCGAAAACTCCCGCTTTAAAGCCTCCACATTACACCTGTGCTGCCCTACCATTTTTGAAACATCCGAACGGTTTACAAGCAGCGCTACCGAGCTTTGCGGAGGTGTTCCGTCAAGCATCTCACGCACTTTTTCGAGCATGAGGCGCGATCTCACAAGCTCGCCGAGAGCCGGATGATATGCTCCGCCGAGGGCATCTCCGCCGCTGAGATCCTCCGTAGGGTTTAGTCCCATTCGGATTATCGGTATGCCCGCTGCGTCAAACAGCGGAACGATCTTCGCGCACACGCGCACGGCATCCTCCACCGTGTGCTCCTTATAGGTTCCTGCTCGCCACGCATCGCAAAGCGCTGTGTCGCGCACGATGACCGTTGGGTATATCCTCACCCCGTCGGGAGAAAGCGCTATTATGCGCTTTGCCGTTTCAACACAGCTTTCGTCGGTATCGCCCGGAAGTCCGGTCATCATTTGCAGGATGAGGTGAAAGCCGTGCGACTTTATGAGTTCTGACGCTTCTGCCACCGACGCGCTGTCATGCCCTCTGCCGGAAAGCTCAAGCACCCTGTCGCACATGGACTGTGCACCGAGTTCTATCGTCTCAACGCCGTAATTTTTAAGGCGCTTTAAGACTGCGGTGTCTATGGCGTCGGGGCGAGTGGAAAGCCTTATGGAGCTGATGGTACCGTTATTAAGATACGGCTTTGCGGCATCTAAAAGCGCCGTTTGCTGCCGCTCGGGTATGGCGGTGAAGCTGCCTCCATAAAACGCCAATTGCCGCTTTGTCCCCGTTGGGGTCAAGGCGGCTGCTGCTTCTATTGCATTTTTGACGGTCTGCGCCGTTGCGGGCTCCTGACTGCCGGATATTCTGCGCTGATTGCAGAAAACGCAGTCGTTCGGGCAGCCCAAATGAGGTACAAACACGGGGATTATACTGTTTCGTGGTGTCATTTACCGAGCCTCTCAAGCGCTTCGCAGGCGGCAGCCTGTTCCGCTTCCTTCTTCGTTCTTCCGCTGCCGGCGCCGATGATCTCACCGTTCAGGCTGACCTCGGACAGAAACACCTTATCATGATCCGGTCCCGACTCGCCAGCATCGCGGTACTTGAGCACCTGATCGGCTTTGCGCTGCACGAGTTCCTGAAGCTCGGTCTTATAGTCGGTGGCATGGTGCGCCTTAATGCTCTCGGGGCTGAGAACCATGGTCTCTATAAATCGCTCGGCAGGCTCGATGCCGCCATCAAGGAAAATGGCTGCGATGACCGCCTCGACGGCATCGGCGAGAATCGACGTGCGGGCTCTGCCGCCGTTTTTCTCCTCGCCCCTGCCCATGCGCAGAGCCTCTCCCAGGTTGAGCTCCTGCGCGACACCGTACAGACTGTGCTCGCAGACGAGCTCGGCGCGCACCCTCGTCATCTTGCCCTCGGGCAGCGACGGTGTGACCGAATAAAGGTGCTTTGCCGTGACAAAGCCGAGCACAGAATCGCCGAGAAACTCGAGCCGTTCGTTGCTCGGGATGCCCTCGGCGCGGTTTTCGTTTGCATATGAGCTATGCGTCAACGCGTTTAAAAGAAGCTGCTTATCCTTGAATGTATAGCCTAATTTCTCTTCAAACTGTTTCACTTACTACACTTCTTCCGAAATCTTCATGTAATCTATATTCTTCTCGATATCGCCGACTATGTCCGCCTCGGCAAACGCCATTGCCTGACGGATAGCGGCAAAGAACGCCTCATCGCCGGAGGAGCCGTGAGCCTTTATAACGGGCTTGGATATGCCGAGGAACGCCGTTCCGCCGACCTCGTTGGGGTCTATCCTCTTTGCGATACCCTTTACATCCTTCTTGATGACCGCCGCAGCGAGCTTATTCTTCGTGCTCATCATGAACACCTCTTTAAGCTCGGTGAACAGCCACTTTGCAACGCCTTCTGCGGTTTTAAGGGCGATATTTCCGGAAAATCCGTCCGTTACGACGACATCCACGCCGCCGAGAAGCATGGTGCTCGCCTCGACATTGCCGACGAAGTTCAGCCTGCCCTCTTCGTTTGCGCGGGTAAGGAGCTTATATGTATCGTGCTGGAGCTGACCGCCCTTGGTGGGCTCGACGCCGATGTTCAAAAGACCCACGCGCGGATTCTCAAGTCCCATCATCCTGCGGGCATAAAAGCTGCCCATATAGGCAAACTGGAGCAGATACTCCGGCGTGCATTCGGCGTTTGCCCCGCAGTCGATGAGCATAAGCCCATTTTCGCGGCTCGGCAGTACGGGCGCCATCGCCGCACGGCGAACGCCCTTTACGCGCTTTACGATAAGCGTTGCTCCGGTGAGCAGTGCGCCTGTTGAGCCCGCCGACACCATTGCATCGCCGCCGCCGTTTTTCAGGAGGTTCAGGGCGACCGTCATGGACGAGTCCTTTTTGCGGCGGGTTGCCGTGCTGGGGTCGTCCTCCATGGTGACGACATCGCGCGCGTCAACTATCTCAATACCTTTTCTGTTTTCTCCGAGGTACTTTTCGATCTCCTCACGGCGACCTACCAGCACGATCTCGGCTCCGAGCCGGTCGCGCGCATACACCGAGCCTTTTACTATAGCCTCGGGAGCATTATCGCCGCCCATTGCGTCAACTATTATTTTCACAGCCGAAGACCTCCTTTTTCATTATTTCATCTAAGAGCGCCAGACTCCTCGCGGAGATCTCGGCATTTTTATTGCGCTTGCCCTTGACTCTGTAGCCAAGAGGCGATATTATCCCGAAATTTATGTTCATCGGCTGGAAATCGCCGACGCTGCCGCCGGAAATGTACAGGCTCAGCGCGCCTATCGCAGTCTCCTGCGGGAAATCGACGGGTTCAAGCTGCATGAGCCGCGCCGCGGTCTCTATACCGACGAGCATACCCGATGCCGCCGACTCGACATAGCCCTCAACGCCGGTCATCTGTCCGGCAAAGCTCAGGCGCGGCTGAGTCTTTAGCCTGTAGTATCTGTCGAGCAGCTTGGGGCTGTTGAGATATGTGTTGCGGTGCATTACGCCGTAGCGCACGAAATTTGCGTTTTTCAGCGCGGGGATCATGGAAAACACGCGCTTCTGCTCGCCCCAGGTGAGATGGGTCTGGAAGCCGACGATGTTATAAAGCGTTCCGTCGGCGTTATCGCGTCTGAGCTGCACAACGGCATAGTTCTCGCGTCCGGTGCGCGGATCGCGCAGGCCGACCGGCTTCATCGGTCCGTAACGCAGGGTATCCTCCCCGCGCCTTGCCATGACCTCGACCGGCATACAGCCTTCAAAAACGCCGCCGTCGTCAAAGCCGTGCACCGCCGCTTCTTTAGCGCTGCAAAGCTCGCGCACGAACGCTTTGTACTCGTTCTCGTCCATCGGGCAGTTTACATAATCCGCCGTGCCCTTATCATAGCGCGAGGCGAAAAACGCGCTTTCCATATCAACGCTGTCAAGCGTTACAATCGGCGCGACGGCATCGTAAAAATGCAGTCCCTCGCTTCCGCAGAGCGCCTGTATCTTATCTGCAAGAGCGTCGCTCGTGAGCGGTCCCGTGGCTATGACGGTCTCGCCCTCGGGAAAATCGACGGCTTCGCCGGCTATGACCTCGATATTTTCGTTTTCATTGAGCTTCTCGGTTATGTACCGTGCGAAAGCCTCTCTGTCAACGGCTAGGGCTCCGCCCGCGGCGACACGGTTAGCGTCGGCGCTCTCCATTATGAGCGAGCCCATGCGCCGCATTTCGGCTTTGAGCAGCCCGACCGCGTTCGTAAGCTCATCGCTGCGCAGAGAGTTTGAGCACACGAGCTCGGCAAAATATTCCGATGTGTGCGCGGGAGTCATTTTCTTCGGCTTCATCTCGATGAGGCGAACCTTTATCCCGCGCTTTGCAAGCTGCCATGCACATTCGCTGCCGGCAAGCCCCGCTCCGAGGACCGTTACCTTTTCCATATCGTTATTCCTTGTTTTTTTTAGCCGTTGTTTTCTTCTTTGCGGCAGGCTTCTTCTCGGCGGGCTTTTTCTTATAGCCGCGCTTATCCTCCGGCACGAACTCCGGACAATCCTCGTTTATGCAGAACGATTTCTGTCTGCCTCTGCCGCTGGGCTTGAACAGTGTTTTGCCGCAGCTCGGGCAATTGTCCTTTGTGGGCACATACCATGTCATGAAGCCCTTTATCTCGCTGCCGTCGGCGGCGGTGCCTCGCCACGGGCAGTCGGCTCCGCGCTCGCAGGCATAATAGGTGTTGCCCTTTTTCGAGGTGCGCTTGAGTATGCGGCTGCCGCATTTGGGGCACTTGCCGGGCATTTCGATGACCAGAGGCTTTGTGAAGCTGCACTCCGGATAAGCCGGACAAGCGAGAAATCTGCCAAAGCGTCCGGACTTTACGACCATCTGCTTGCCGCAGACATCGCAGTACTCGTCGCTGAGCTCATCGGGGACCTTTATTCTCACGCCGTCAAGCGCTTTCTCGGCATCCTCGAGCTCGGTGCTGAAATCGCCGTAGAAGTCGCGCAGAAGCTGCTTCCAGTAGAGTTCGCCGCTCTCGACCTCGTCAAGCTCCTCCTCCATGTGGTTTGTGAACTTCAGATCGACTATATCGGGGAAGCGCTCCTCCATGAGCTGGGTGACCACTTCGCCGAGGTTTGTTGGCTTGAGGTATTTTCCGTCCTTAACGACATACTCATGCGAGGTTATCGTGGAGATCGTCGGCGCATAGGTAGACGGGCGGCCTATGCCCTTTTCCTCCATGGCTCTTATGAGCGTTGCCTCTGTATACCGCGCGGGCGGCTGTGTGAACTGCTGCTCGGGCAGCATCTTTTCAAGGTAAACGCGCTCGCCCTCTTCGAGGGTGGGCAGCTTGCTGCGGGGCTCGTCGCTCTCCTCGTCCTTGCTCTCCTCGTACACTGCGGTGTAGCCGGCAAAGCGCATTTCGGAGTAGTTAGAGCGGAATATATAGCTGTTTGCCTCAACATCTACGACGACATTGTCGTAAACGGCATTTGCCATCTGGCAGGCGGTGAAGCGTCCCCATATGAGGCGGTAGAGCCTGTACTGCTCGGGGGTGAGGTCCTTGCGCACGACATCGGGACTGAGCTCGATGTTCGTCGGACGGATCGCCTCGTGCGCGTCCTGCGCGCCGGACTTTGTCTTATACACGCGGAAGGAGCCGTGGTAATACTCCTTACCGTAGTGGTCTATGATATAGTTTTTCGCCGCCATGAGCGCCTCGTCGGAAAGGCGCAGAGAGTCGGTACGCATATAGGTTATGAGACCCACGGTGCCGTAGCCCTGAATGTCAACGCCTTCGTAAAGCTGCTGGGCGATAGACATGGTGCGGCGGGGAGTCATGCCGAGGCGGCGGCTTGCCTCCTGCTGGAGGGTCGAGGTTATAAACGGGGGCGAGGGCGAGCGGTGCTTCTTGCCGTGCTTGACGGTTTTGACCTTAAACGGCTCGTCCTTGGTCGCGTTTATAACGGTGTTTACCTCTTTCTCGGAGCGGAGCTCGAGCTTTTTATCGTCCTTGCCGTAAAACCTTGCGGTAAACTTACCGTCGCCGCTATCGGTGCCGAATATCGCGTCGAGCAGCCAGTACTCCTCGCTTACAAAGCTTTTTATCTCGTTTTCGCGGTCAACGACCATGCGCGTTGCAACAGACTGCACTCTGCCCGCGGACAGTCCTCGGCGGATCTTTTTCCAAAGCAGCGGCGAAAGCTTATAGCCGACGAGACGGTCAAGAAGCCTCCTTGCCTGCTGCGCATCGACGAGGTTATTGTCGATATCGCGCGGCTTGCCTATGCTCTCGGTGACGACCTTTTTGGTTATCTCATTGAATGTAACGCGTCTTGCGCGCTCATCGGGCAGAGCCAGAAGCTCCTTGAGATGCCACGAGATAGCCTCGCCCTCGCGGTCCGGGTCGGTCGCAAGATAAACGGTTTTGGCGTTTTTACTGAGCTTTTTGAGCTCGTCTATTATTTCCTTATGGTCCTTGACGGGAATGTACTTCGGCTCGAAATCATTTTCAATATCAATACCGAGCGTGCTCTTCGGGAGATCTCTGAGATGTCCCATGGACGCTACGACCTTATAATCACTGCCAAGGTATTTTTCTATCGTCTTCGCCTTTGCCGGCGACTCGACGATAACGAGATTTTTCTTTGCGCTGGGCATTTATTATCCTCATTTCATATTAATATTCAGCGAAAAGCGCTTGCCCGTCTCCTGCCGGACATAGCCCTTTATCTGGAGCAGCGTTAGATCCGCGAGCACCTTTGCGGGCGGAAATCCGCTGCGCTCGATTATCGTGTCAACATGAAGCGAGCTTTCATCCATGGCTCCGATTATCTTCAGTTGGCTCGGACTGAGCCCCTCCAGCTGTTTCTTCAAGTCAATATAAGCCGCGTCAGGTGCCTTGTCAACAACTTTTTTCGTGCATTTTTCGTCAGGAGCGGCTTTTGAGCCCTCGTTTTGGCTCTGTGTGAGCGCCATCGGAATGAGCCGTCCGGTGTCTTTAAACCTGACCTCTCTGAGCTTATCCGGATAAAACGCGGCAAACTCGCTGACCACATCCCAGCCGTTGGTCACGGGCTTTGCACCCTCTTTTATAAGAAGGTTCGTGCCCTCGCTGCTCGGCTGGTCGGCATTGCCGGGAACGGCAAATATCTCCTTGCCCTGATCGGCAGCCTCGCTTACGAAAAGCCTTGTTCCGCTGCGCATAGGCGCTTCGATCACGGCAACGCCGAGCGAAAGTCCGCTCGTTATGCGGTTTCTCGCGCGGAAAAATGAGCTGTGCGGCTTTGTGCCAGGCGCATATTCGCTTATAAGTGCGCCCGTGAGCGCTATCTCATGCGAGAAGCTGCTCTTATCAAGCTCGTGCGGCAAGCCGAGAACGCCAATGACCTGCCCCTCGGCATAGAGCGCGCCCTCAGCCGCGGCGGAATCGACGCCGCGCGTTAAGCCGGATATGACCGTCGCGCCGCATTTTGCTATCTCATAGCCCATGCGCATTCCCATTTTGAGCCCGTAGTGCGTCGCTTTGCGGGTACCGATTATAGCTATCGCCGGAAGCGCGTCGATATTCGGGAGCCTTCCCTTGACATACAAAACCGCTGGCGGCAGGTTAATATTACGCAGGCGCTCGGGATAGCGCGCATCGACAAGAGTTACAATATCTATTTTCGTGCTTTCGCACTTTTCGAGTATGCGCTTTGCCGTTTCAAGGCTCCGCTTTTCAAGCTGCTGCGCACCGTCCTTATCGCGCGGGAGGATGCGCTCGAGTTCGCCCTTTGGGGCGTTGTACACATTCTCCGGCGTTTCATAATGCGAAAGCAGCGCGGCTACGGTTTTCGCGCCCACCTGAGGCGTGTTTGAAAGCCATAGCCAATACAGCACATCATCCATAGCTCTACCTCGACATTTCCCACATGACGACCGATGCAGCTACCGCTGCATTGAGCGACTCAGACTGCGGATTCATCGGGATTATTATTTCTCCGCCGCATATATTGAGAAGCTCCCTCGACAGTCCCCTGCCCTCGCTGCCGATGGCAACGGCGCTGCGGTGAAGCTCGGTGCACCGTATGTCGGCAGCGCGATCGCTCAGCGCCGCTCCGAACAGCGGCAGGCACCAGCGCTGAGTGAAGCCGTCAAGCTGCTCAATGCTCATGCGCAGAACTCTCTGACGGAAAATGGCACCCATGCTCGCGCGAACGGTTTTGGGGTTATACAGATCTGCGCAGGCTCCGACCATTATGACGGCGTCGATATTGAAAGCGTTAGCTCCCCTTATGACCGTTCCGACATTGCCGGGGTCCTGAAGATTTTCAATGACTATGACCCGCTCGGGCTTAAAGTCATCGTCAAATTCAGGGATAGCGACCGTGAACACGGGTCCTGGTCCCGAGCGCAGGGGCGAGGCATACTCGACGAGATCCGACGGAGCGCAGTACTGCTCAACGCTTTCGGGAAGCTCCATAGTCTCGGCTCCCTCGCGCCAGAGCACCTGCTTTACATCGGCTCCGAAGCTGAGCGCTTCTTTGAGCGTTTTCTCCCCATCGCATATAAACTGCGAGCACTCCGCGCGGTAGCCGTTATCCGAGGCGACGGCGCGCATATGGCATATTATTCTGTTTTTTCTTGAGCTTATCTTTTCCATAGAAAATAATTTATATCACAACTCAGAGTTTGTCAAACACATACATTAAATACATACGCGAAAAAACCGCGTGTAACGCGGTCTTTTCTATCCATATATCCATGCATTCGGCAGATAGCGGCACCGTATCTCCGGATTTGAGCACTTGGTTATATACTCTCCGTCGTACCACATTACCGAACTCGTTCCGCCGTCCATGTTCATTGCCTGATACGCATCGTATCCGAGCAGGATCTCTGTGCAGTCGGGAAGCCCGATGCCGAGAGACCTGCCGGGAAGTCTGCCCTCTATGACGAGGAGCATGACATCACCGTCGCGCGACTGGGAGACAACAGTCCTCGGCTGTATGGAGCGGAACGCCGACTGCGCGTCTATGAGCGCTTCGCCATCGATGATGAGCGCAGGGGTAAACTCAACGGCATCACGCGCGTTGGGAGACACCTTGGTATCGGCATCGACAATATACATTTTGTTATCGGTTCTGAACTCCATACGCTTTCTGCCGTAAGCCGTATGGTATCCATATTCCTTGCCGCTGCAAATGGTCAAGCCGTCAACGGTACCGCCGCTGCCAACACCGTCGGCATCATAAAAGCCGCTGGCGTTTACTCCGACTACACCCTTGCAGCGCGGCACAAAGTCCTCGAGGAACTCGCCGTAAGAGCCGATATGCTCGGCGATGCAGCAGCGAATATCCTCCGGATTTTTGAGGATGGCGAGCACGCCCTGATAGTTGGAGCCCTTGACGCGCACGAGCAGCACGCCCTTTTTGGCGTTTATGGCGAGCACCTGATCGCCCTGCTTTGTTTTGATGGTAGTGCCCTCGTCGTCAAGTCCGGCTTCGTTAATATTGAGCTCCATCAGCGATTTCTTATTCTGGCTCGGATGCGCCTTCAGATATGCCTCGAGCGAGCTTTTGTCGATCTCGTCAAACATCTCGTAAAAGCTGCCGTCGTCCTTTTGCTCGACCTTATGCGTCCACTCGCTTTCTATGCCCTGCTGGGCATCCTGAGCGGCGTTAACATTTGCCATAACCTCGGCAATAACATCGTCGGGAAAGAAAAGCTCGGCGAGCCACTGGTGGCTCATGGTCTGCATTGCGGTCTCGATATATGCGTCGCGCAGGTTCTTTATAAACGGTATTTTCGTATACACAACGAATGTATACAATCCCGCGAGCACTGCAAACACGCTGACTAAAACGATGAGCGTTTTTCTGAGCTTATGCTGCTTCTTTTTCTTTTTAATTTTCTGCACACGCTCGGCGCCGTCTACGGGTTTTTTCTCTACCGGCGTTACCTTGACAGGTCTTGCCTGCTTTGATGCCGAGGGACGGGGGGCTGTGGTAGTTCTTGTTGATTTTGAGCTGAATATCTTTATTGGGTGTTCCTTCTTTCGATAAGCAGATAGGGTTTATAATACAATAAGACGACTCAAATGTCACTATTGTTCCGAAAATCTTTACAATTTTTTTAGAAGCCCTCAAAAAGATTTATCTGCGAGCTCTCCGGCATCTCGCCGAAGGCCCCCATGCGGCGCAGGGTCTCAAGGTGGGTGGTACTGACCTTGGGGCAGGCCGCGCTGACCTCCTCGACGGATATATAGCTCTGACCGTTTTTCGTGCAGTTTTCGAGATCGACCGCGGCAGCCTCGCCGAGACCGGCAATAGCCACAAAAGGCGGACGGAGCTTCCCGTCGGAGGTTATCTTGAATTTGGTAGCGCTTGACTCATAAAGATCAATTGGAGCAAAGTCAAAGCCGCGCATATAGAACTCGTATACCGACTCAAGGGTCGTAAGAATACTGTCCTCGTTGGCAGTGGCATCGTCCTTCTGCCGGAGTTCGTTTATTTTGCGGCGCACCTCGTCCACACCGGCGGTCATCATCTCGGCATCGAAGCTGTTTTTCTGACTGCGGCGGTAGAAATACGCACTGTAAAACGCGAGCGGCTCATGCACCTTGAACCATGCGATGCGGAAAGCCATCATAACATACGCAACGGCGTGGGCCTTCGGGAAAAGGTAGGCTATCTTACGGCAGGACTCAATATACCAGTCCGGAACATCGAGCGAGCGCATCTGTGCTTCGGCATCTCCGGGGAATTCGCCGCTTTTCTTTACCTTGCCCTTTCGCACCGCCTCCATCGTCTTGAACGCCAGCGAGGGCTCCATTCCCCTCTGTATGAGATAGAGCATTATATCGTCTCGGCAGCCTACGGTCTCGTTAACGGTAGCTATGCCGTTAACGATGAGGTCGCGGATATTGCCCGCCCACACATCGGTGCCGTGGGAGAAGCCGGATAGGCGCACGAGCGTGTCAAACTGAGTAGGCTGAGTGTCAACGAGCATCTGGCGCGTAAATCCGGTGCCGAACTCCGGTATGCCGATGCTGCCGGTCTTGCCGATAATATCATCGTCCTCCGGAAGTCCCAGAACGGTGGGCGTTGTGAATATCTTCATCGTGTCGGGGTCGGAGAGCAGTATCTCACGGGCGTTAACGCCCGTTGCGTCCTCGAGCATTCTTATCATCGTGGGGTCATCGTGACCGAGCTCGTCGAGTTTCAAGAGGTTCGACTCCATGCAGTGATATTCAAAATGCGTTGTGACTATGCCGCTTTTAGGGTCGTCCGCCGGATGCTGCACGGGGCAGAAGTCCGTTACATCCATGTCCTGCGGGATAACAACCAGACCGCCGGGGTGCTGACCGGTCGTGCGCTTTACGCCGACAAGTCCCTTTGCAAGACGGTTTTCCTCGACCTTTGTCACGCGTATATCGCGCTCCTCGAGGTACTTTTTAACATAGCCGTATGCCGTTTTCTCGGCAAGCGTTCCTATGGTTCCGGCGCGGAAAACATGGTCCGAGCCGAAAAGCTCTTCGGTGTACTTATGCGCCTGAGCCTGATACTCGCCGGAGAAGTTAAGGTCTATATCGGGGGTCTTTTCATTTCCGGGGAAACCGAGGAAGGTCTCAAACGGAATGTCAAAGCCGTCCTGCCGCATGAGGGTGCCGCAGTCAGGACAGTTTTTCGGCGGCATATCCGCGCCGCAGCCGTAAGAGCCGTCGGTTATAAACTCCGAGTGCCTGCACTTGGGGCAGACATAATGCGGCGGCAGCGAGTTGACCTCGGTAATGCCGGACATATACGCGACTATCGACGAACCGACGGAGCCTCGTGAGCCGACAAGGTAGCCGTGCTCAAGGGAGTTCTGCACGAGCTTCTGAGCTGACATATAAATAACATCGTAGTTGTGGTCAAGTATTGTCGTAAGCTCCGTGTCAACGCGGGATTTTACTATCTCGGGCGGGTTTTCGCCGTAGATCTTATGCATCTTCCCGTATACGAGTTCCTTGAGGTCGCGCGCGGAGTTTTCGATCTTTGGCGGATACAGGTCCTTGGGCAGGAGCTCTATCTCATCGACCATATCTGCAATGGCGCGAGTGTTTTCGATAACGACCTTGCGCGCCATCTCCTCGCCGAGATAGTCAAACTCCTTGAGCATCTCATCAGTGGTGCGGAAGAATATCGGGCAGCCGCGGTCGGCATCGGAAAACTTCTTTGCCGCCTGTAATATCTTGCGGTACTGCTCGTCCTCGGCATCGAGAAAATGCACATCGCTTGCCGCGATAACGGGCTTACCAAGCTGTCTGCCTATCTCGATTATGCGGCGGTTATAGTCCTGCAGGACAGTGATGTCGCTGACAACGCCGTTATCGACCAGAAATCCGTTATTGCCCAGCGGCTGAATTTCAAGATAATCATAAAACGATGCTATCCTGCGCAGCTCGGAATCGCTCGCGCCATGCATCACCGCACCGTACAGCTCGCCCATGCCGCACGCCGAGCCGACAAGCAGCCCCTCGCGGTGCTTTATCAGCAGGCTCTTAGGCATAGTTGGGGTCTTATGGAAATACTTGAGATAGGATTGCGACACGAGCTCGTACAGATTTTTGAGTCCGGCCTTGTTCTTTACAAGCAGTATCATATGCCGCGATCTTGCGTGATCGGCGGGCTTTATCTGAGAATAAACGCTCTGAATGTCGTTAACCGTCTTCGCGCCGCGCTCGGCAAGCATGGTGAGAAAACGCCCCATTATGCGTCCGCATACCAGTGCATCGTCGCTGGCTCTGTGGTGATTGAACTCAGGAAGGCTCAGGCGGTTTGAGACTATATCGAGCTTGTGCTTTTTAAGATCGGGCAAAAGCTCGCGCGAGAGAACGAGCGTGTCAAGATACACGGGCTCGAACTCTATGCCGTGGCGTCCTGCGGCTGCCGACATGAAGCCGGTATCGAAATCGGCGTTATGGGCAACTATCGGGCGATCACCGACGAACTCAAGGAAGCTGCGCAGCGCCTCCTCCTCGGAGGGCGCGCCCTTTACATCGCGGTCGGTTATGCCGGTGAGCTGGGTTATCTCCGCCGGAATGTGCATTCCGGGGTCAACGAAGGTGTTGAAGGTCTCCTTTATCTCGTTTCCGGCAAAAATTACGGCTCCGATCTCCGTCATGCGGTCAGAGCCCGCGTTGAGGCCGGTGGTCTCAATGTCGAACGCGACCATTTCGTCGTTCATATCGCGGTCGCAGTCGCCGTGAACGGCAAGACTTCCGTCCATGTCGTTTACGAAATAGCACTCGCAGCCGTAGATTATCTTAACGCCGTGCTTTTTACCGGCTTTCCACATATCGGGGAATGCCTGCAGAACACCGTGGTCGGTCACGGCAATGGCGGGGTGACCCCAATAAGCTGCGCGCTTTACGATGGCTGCAGGGTCTGTCAGCGCATCGAGCGCGGAAAAGCGAGTGTGGACATGGAGCTCAACGCGCTTTTCCTCCGCGTTATCGGGGCGGATATACTTTTTGCCGACGACAATATCCTTGGGCTCAAGGATAATATCCTCGTCGTATCTGCTGTATGTAACAAAGCCGTTGACCCTCAGATGGTCACCGACATTTATTTTGCTTATTATCGACTGGTCGTCCTCACCCTTTAGGAATTTTATGACTCGTATCGAGCCGGTGAGGTCTGTTATGTCAAAGCTGAGCATTGCACCGTCGCGCTTTTTGAGCTTGCGGCTGGTGACCTCAAATACATCGCCCTCAACGACCACTCTGCCGGAGTCCTGATTGAGTTCTTTCATCGGGGTGGGCGCTTTTTTGATGCCGTGTCCCATGAGGATCTTTCCGTCGCCGCCTGAGGGGGCTGCGCCCGACTCCGGAGCTGAGGTCTTTGCAGCCTTTGCCACCTCGGGACTGTCGGGCACTATGGCGACTTTTTTCAGCCCATAATCTGCGCGCAGAATGCCGCACAGCGCATCGAGCTCTGCGGGGGCGGGAGTTCTGACAAACCACGCCCGCACGCTCATCGCGCCGCTTTCAACGCTTATTTCAACATCGGTGACATATGCTTTTTCAAGCCCGCCGCAGCTTGATACCTGACTTGCCGCGCCGGGGAATATTTCAAGAAATGAAGTATGCTCGCTCAAAACTGTACATCCTTTTCAATTAGGTCTATAAGCGCATCGCACAGCTTGTCCGATGGATAGGTCCCCAGCACCTGACCGTGCTTAAACAGCAGGCCGCAGTCCTTGCCGCCCGCTATGCCGTAATCGGCTTCCCTCGCCTCGCCCGGTCCGTTTACAACGCAGCCCATTACGGCTACCGTTATGTCCCGTTCAATGCCGGAAATGCGATTTTCAACCTCGTGCGCAAGTCCGATGAGGTCAATATTCGTTCTGCCGCAGGTCGGGCACGACACAAGCTTTACACCTCGGCGCATACCGGCAGCTTTAAGTATGGCGATAGCCGCCTTTACCTCTTCCACGGGGTCGGCTGTAAGTGACACCCTGACGGTGTTTCCTATGCCCTCGCACAGCAAAGTTCCTATGCCGACGGCGGACTGGATGGTGCCGTTCCACGCGGTGCCGGTCTCTGTAACGCCTATATGCAGCGGGTACGGAAGCTCCTGCGACGCAAAACGGTAGGCGCTGACGGTGAGCGGTACCGAGGAGGATTTGAGGGAAACGCAGATGTCGTCAAAATCAAAACGGTTTAAAAGCGCTATATGCCCCTTTGCACTCTCGACGAGCGCCTCCGGGCACGGGTGACCGTACTTTTCGAGCAGTGGCTTTTCAAGGCTTCCGCTGTTTACTCCGATGCGGATGGGTATGCTTCTCTTCCGGCAGGCTTCGGCGACCTTGCGCACATTCTCCGCCTCGCCGATATTGCCCGGATTTATGCGGATCTTATCGACTCCACGCTCGGCTGCTGCCAATGCGAGGCGATAGTCAAAGTGTATGTCCGCAACTATCGGAATGTTCGTGCGCTCCTTTATATCGGAGATAGCCTCGGCTGCCACCATATCCGGCACGGCAAGACGCACGATCTCGCAGCCGGCTTCCTGAAGGGCGTTTATCTGCCCCACGGTTGCTTCGACATCGTGCGTTTTCGTGTTGCACATAGACTGCACCGAAACGGGACTTTCCCCGCCGACGGTGACGGAGCCGACCGATATTGTTTTTGTCATTTTTCTCTCGTACATGGCATTACCCCGTTATGAGTCTGGCTATATCGTTATACATGATAAACGCCATCAGCAGCAGGAGAAGGATCATGCCGCCTGCGTGGATATAGCCTTCGTATTTAGGATCGAGCCTGCGGCGCGTTATGGCTTCGACAATAACAGTAACTATCATGAGAAATACTCTGCCGCCGTCAAGCGCCGGTATGGGCAGCATATTCATTATCGCAAGGTTTATCGCAATAAACGCCGAGAAATACAGCATCGAATAAATGGCGTCGGCAGTGCTTGCGGCGCTCGATCCGACCTCGTTCATCATATCGACTATGCCGACGGGCCCCGCCATATCGTCAACTCCGACGGCACCGTGAATGAGATCGCCGAGTCCGAGCCATACAAGGCGCGAAAACTCCATGGCTGTGTTCCATGTGTACCGGAGCTTTGCGCCGAAATTGGCTTCGCTTATTGTCCATGTAAAGCCGTATTTCATGCCCTGCTCGGTCTCGACCGCGCGGGTGAGCTCCATATCGGAAAATTCGACCTTTTCCCCGTCGCGGATAACGACTATGTCGTAAACGCCGTCGCCGCGCTCAAGGAACATGGAGACATCGCTGTTTAAGTATATGCGGTGTCCGTCGATGCTGTAAAACCTGTCGCCGACCTGAAACGCGTCTGAGCTGTTATACGGGCATCCGTCAAGAAAATCGCCAATGACGGGCTCTATAAAGCCCTGTGCCGGAGCGTACATGATAACGATGAGCACAACGCCGAGCACGAAGTTCATAAATGAACCCGCGCACAGGATGAAAAACTTCTTCCAAAAGCCCTGGTTTACAAAGGCTCTGGGGTCATCCGATTCCTCGTCCTCGCCCATGGCGCAGAAGCCGCCGAACGGCAGAATGCGCAGCGAATACTGAGTCTCGCCCTTCTGCTTTTTGAATATGGCGGGACCCATGCCGATGGCAAACTCATCAACGCGCACGCGGCACAGCTTTGCGGTTGCAAAATGTCCGAATTCGTGGATGGCGATGAGGATGCCGAACATCAATATTGCGATAACTATATACATTAGGAAAAGTGCTCCCTGACAAAAACTCTTGCCCGCTCATCGGCTTCCAATATCGCATCGAGTTCGGGCTCTTTTATTATCTCTATGCTCTCGACCGCCTGCAAAGCACAGTCATATATCTGATTATAGCCAAGGCGGTGGTTTAAAAACATCGACACTGCAACCTCGTTTGCGGCACTCATGATGCATGGTGCGGTGCCTCCTATGCGCGCGCAGTCCATTGCAAGCTTCAGGCACGGGGTCTTTTCATAGTCGGGCGCTTCAAATGTCATATCCTTCATGTCATAAAAATCAAGGTGCTTGAAGGGGGATGCGCATCTTTCCGGATATGTCATTGCAAGCTGGATGGGAAGCCCCATATCCGGAACACCGAGCTGGGCTATAACGGTGCCGTCTATGAGCTCGACCATCGAGTGCACTATGCTCTGAGGGTGAACGACGACCTGAATATCATCGGGAGAAACGCCGAAAAGGTGCATCGCCTCAATATACTCAAGCCCCTTATTCATCATGGTGGCGGAATCGACGGATATTTTTGCGCCCATCGACCAGTTCGGGTGCTTTACCGCCTGCTCGGGGGTTATGTCCTCAAGCTCCGAACGGTCTCTGCCACGGAACGGTCCGCCGCTGCCGGTGAGCAGTATTTTTTTGAGCTCTCCCTTTTTCCTGCCCATGAGACACTGGAAGATAGCCGAGTGCTCGGAATCGACCGGCACTATCTCCGCGCCCTCCTCGGCTGCCGCGGGCATGACGATCTCGCCTGCGCACACAAGGGTCTCCTTGTTTGCGAGAGCTATGCGCTTATGCGTTTCGATAGCCGCGAGCGTAGGCTTTAAGCCTACAGAGCCCGACACCGCCGTGACGACGCAGTCGGCCTCGCCGATGGTAGCCGCCTCTATGAGTCCGGTCATGCCGCTGCCGACCTTGATATTTGTATCGGCAAGCTTGATTTTCAGGTCATTTGCCGCGTTTTCGTCAAAAACAGCAACATATTTCGGTTTTAGCTGCCTTGCCTGCTGCTCAACAAGGTCGATTTTTCTATTGGCTGTGAGCGCAGCTACCGGAATGCCCAAATGCTGCGCGGCAGCGATGCTCTGCCTTCCTATGGAGCCGGTAGAGCCGAGGATGGATACCGCTTTTATCATCCCTTTACACCTCCGAAACGACGGTCGCGGCGGTTATATGCCGCAATTGCCTTATCAAGCTCCTGCGGAGTGAAATCGGGCCACAGCACATCGGTGTAGTAAAACTCCGAGTATGCGCACTGCCACAGCAGGAAGTTTGATATGCGGTACTCCCCGCCGGGTCGAATGAGCAGGTCGGGGTCGGGTATGCCCGCGGAATAGAGGTAGCCGGAAAACTGTTCCTCGGTGAGCTCGCCTTCGGTCTTTCCTGCTGCATAATCGCGCGCATAAGCCTGTGCCGCGCGGACTATCTCCGCTCTGCCGCCGTAATTTATACACACATTCGCCTGAAATCCCTCTATCGTCTTCGATATTTCGTCCGTTTCGGCGATGAGCTTCCGGAGTTCGGGAGACAGCCTCGAGGTGTCTCCGAACACCTTCATGCGAATGTTCTTTTTGCGCATATCGCGTATCGCCTCGTGGAGGTATTTATCCAGCAGCTTCATTATGCCGCCGACCTCCTCCTCGGGGCGCTTCCAGTTTTCCGTTGAAAACGCATACACCGTCAGATACTCAACGCCTATCTCCTTGCAGTAGGTCGCAATATTCCGGAAGGTCTCCGACCCCGCAAGGTGCCCCGCATTGCGCGGCATCAGGCGCTTTTTTGCCCAGCGCCCGTTTCCATCAAGTATGATGGCAATATGGCGGGGAAGGCATTTCGCCTGCTCCCCCGCCGCATTTTGAGTCTTATTATCGCCCATATCAGATCTCGAAAAGTTCCTTTTCCTTGGCTTCCGCGATGCTCTCGACTTCCTTTATATAATCGTCGGTGAGCTTCTGGATGTCCTTTTCTATGTCCTTGTAGTCATCCTCGGTGATTTCGGATGCCTTCTGCTGCTTTTTGAACTTGTCGATGGCATCGCGGCGGATGTTGCGCACTGCGACCTTGGACTCCTCGCCGTATTTCTTTACCTGCTTTGCAAGCTCCTTACGGCGCTCCTCGGTAAGCTGCGGGAACACGAGGCGGATAACTCTGCCGTCGTTCTGAGGATTTATACCGAGGTCGGATGCGAGTATAGCCTTTTCAATGCCCTTGAGAACGGAGCCGTCCCAGGGCTGGATCATCAGGGAACGCGGGTCGGGAACGGATATGGATGCGACCTGCTGAATGGGGGTGGGTACGCCATAATAATCAACCGTGATCTGATCGAGCACCGCCGCGTTGGCTCTGCCGGCACGGACCGATGCGAGCTGGGTCTTGAGTACCTCAGCCGTCTTTTTCATTTTGTTTTCGATTTCGGGGTATTTGGACATGATGTTACCTCCTGATTCTTAAATATTTACATTATAATTATTTGCTTACTGTGGTACCGAGCTTCTCGCCGCTGAGCACTCTGACTATATTCTCGGGCTCGGCAAGGGCGAACACTATGACAGGGATGTTATTATCCATGGCAAGGCTCGTTGCGGTGCTGTCCATAACGGCGAGATGCTGCGCGAGCACCTCGTCATAGCTTATGCTGTCGTACTTAACAGCCGAGGCATCCACTCTGGGGTCTGCCGAGTAAACGCCGTCGATATTCTTTGCAAGCAGGATAGCGTCCGCGCCGATCTCGGCGGCTCTGAGCACTGCGGCGGTGTCGGTGGAGAAAAACGGGCAGCCGGTGCCGCAGCCGAACAGAACGACCTTTTTCTCTTCAAGGCACCTAACGGCCTTATCGGTCGTGTACCTCTCGCCTACACCCTGAATGTCCACAGCCGTGAGCACTTGAGCATCAGCCCCGCTCTGGCGCAGAACATCAGCAAACGCAAGGCAGTTCATTGCCGTTGCGAGCATTCCCATGCGGTCGGCGGAAACGCGCTCGACATGGCCCGCGCCGTCTTTAACGCCGCGCCAGAAGTTGCCGCCGCCTACAACGATACCGACCTCAACGCCGAGTTCGGTGCATTTGTTGATCGCTTTGCAGACCTGCTGGATAAAGTCGAAGTCAAAGCCGGTCTTTTTGTCTCCGGCAAGCGCCTCGCCGCTGATCTTGATAAGTATTCTCTTATAAATAGGACCTGACATACATTCTCTCCTTTATTAAATATCGAGTATTCCCAGAATAACTATACCCACTACGACGAGCAAAACAGACGCATAGTGCTTGAGAGAGAGCTTTTCCTTGAGGAATATCCTGCTCCACACGACCGATGCTACGCAGTACGCCGAGATGATAGGCGCTGCGAGAGCGGCGTGCTTTGTGTCGGCAAGGGCATATATGTATGCAAACTGTCCGGCAGTCTCGAAGATCGCGCCGGTGTACTTGGGCACCTCGCGCTTGGGGATGAGCTTCTGCTTTTTGACGCCGAGCACATATATCGCCGAAACTATCGCGGCGCACAGGAATGTAAGCTCATATGCGACATTCGCCGAGTCCTCATTGAGCGTTTCCAGAACTTTGCTGTCGGCAAATGTGCCCAGAGCGTCGAGCAGACAATAGATCACGGGGAGCGCGATGGCAAGCCAGCTCTTGGCATAGTGGTGATTGCTTGCATCCTGCCTTGCGCGGCGAAGCTCCTCGTCCTCGTTTGCCTCGGTGAAGCCGAGGGCGATAACGCCGATGCATACGACCGCGACCGCAACGAGCGCCATGGGCGGCAGCTCGCCGATGCCCTGAGTTGCGAATATGAGCACCGCTACAATGGCGCCCGACGAGTTGCAGATAGGTGACGATATGGAAAGCTCTATATATCTGAGCCCTATATAGCCTATCGCCATTGAAAGGATATACAGCATCGAGACCGGCAGGTATTTTAAGATTATCTCGCCGTTTATCTCAACGCCGCCGATAAATACCTCATATGCCGCGTGCAGACCCATGACGACGCCGACCGCCATGACCATCTTCAGATGGCTGTATTTATCGTCGGCATCCTGACAGCCGATCTTCGAGAAAAGATCGGAGCCGCTCCAACATAAAAGCGCGGCAAGTGCAAGCCAAAACCACATAGTGTTTTTCTGTTCTCCTTATACGATTTCTTTTTAGCCAATGCATTTTACCATACTCCGACGCATTTGACAATTAACAAATGACAAATTATGCGCCGTGAGGCGATTATAATTTCAGCATGGACATAATCTACATAGACCGCCTGTTTGCTTTGAACCTCATACTCGACTATCTGCTCGTACTATGCACCGCCCGCCTCTGCGGTGTAAGGCTAAGGCGCGTAAAATATCTTCTCTCGGCGGTGTTCGGCGCAGGCTATGCCGCGCTTAGTCTGCTGCCGCAGCTTTCGTTTTTCTCGCTTGCGCCGATAAAGTTCATATCGGGAGCTATAATGGCACTCATCGCCTATGGCGGCGAGGAAAAGCTATGGCGCTGCTGCCTGACATTTTTCGCGGTATCGGTGCTGTTCGGGGGCGCAGTTTGGGCAATATCCATGCAAAACGGCGGCAGCATCGGAAACGCGCTGTATCTGCCGGTGTCTATGCCGGTGCTCGTTATATCGTTTGCGCTCATATACGCCGTTCTAAGCTTTCTGTTCAGGCGCAGCATTAAAAGCGCGGATATAAGCGTTTCGGATGTGGAAATCACATTTTTGGGACACGCGGTAAATTTAAAGTGCCTGCACGACAGCGGCAATGCTTTGTACGATCCCATAACCGGCTCAGGCGTGCTCATAGCCGGCAGCGACAAGCTCGCGCCGCTGTTTCCGAATTGTAAGAAAGAGCTCAAGAGCAGCGACTGCACGCAGCTTTTGCAGAACGCGTACTGCGCGGGCAGGCTGCGGCTGATACCCTACTCAGCCGTGGGAACTCGGGGCGGTATGCTGCCCGTTTTCCGCCCCGACGAGGTGCGTATAGACGGCGCTTTAAGAGACGATATTGTGGTCGCAATATCCCCGACTCCTGTCGGCGGAGACGGCTTTGATTCGATATTTTAACCGGAGGTCAAACATGGATATTCTGAATTTTATCAAAAACTGGCTGCAAAAGCATCTGCTTCCCGACAAGGGACTTTTCTACATAGGCGGTAGCGATGTCCTCCCGCCGCCGCTTGCCAAAGCCGAGGAGGAGACCGCGATAGCTGCAATGGAGGCGGGCGACGAAAACGCGAAAAAAACTTTGACGGAACATAATCTGCGCCTTGTCGTCTATATATCAAGACGCTTTGATAACACGGGGGTAAACCTCGAGGATCTTATCTCTATCGGCACGATAGGGCTCATTAAAGCCATAAACACCTTTCGCAGTGACAAAAACATAAAGCTTGCCACCTATGCATCGCGGTGCATCGAAAACGAGATACTCATGTATCTGCGCAAGATAAGCAACCAGCGCACGGAGGTGAGCTTTGACGAGCCGCTGAACACCGATTGGGACGGGAACGAGCTTTTGCTTTCCGATGTTCTCGGGACCGATGACGACGAGGTGTGCCGCCCGCTTGAGGACGACGCCGACCGTCAGATGCTCCTGAATGCCGTCGGCTCGCTTGCGGAAAGGGATAAAAACATTATTACCCTGCGGTTCGGACTCGGCGGCGGAAGCGAATACACGCAAAAGGAGGTAGCGGACATGATGGGCATCTCGCAGAGCTATATTAGCCGCCTTGAAAAGCGCATTATCGGGCGTTTGAGGCGCGAGATAATCCGTCAGCTTCAATAAGCAAAAATTTTTTGTCTATACTTATCACAATTTGTTGACAAATTGTAACTCACGGTGTAAATTATCCTTGTATGAAAGACTATATTACATAGCTTCAGAAAAAACGCTTTTCAAGAAGGAGAAACGAAATGAAAAAGTCAACAAAGCTTATCAGCCTGCTTATGGCAGTGATGATGGTAGTTGCGCTTCTGCCGACTATGGCTCTTGCTGATGATGATGTCGATGCAAATGACATCGGCGACACTGTCGGCGGCGTAGTAGAGAGCGTCAACGGCATCGAGATCCCGAGCTATCTGGTATACTGCTCCCTGATGAGCAAGATGCCCGCAAGCGGCGCGATCGTAACGCTGACCAACAACCTCACCGGTGAGGCTTCCGCCTACACTGCGAACGCACTTGGTCTTGCACTCATCCCCAAAAGCATCATCGGCGTGTACACCGTTGCCGCAACCTGCGACGGCGCTCTCACTGGTCTGAAGTACAGCACCATTGCCGGTGTGAAATGGTCCTTCAGCGCAAAGTTTGATGCAGATAAGCTCATCCTCTACCCCGTTCTCAACATCGGTCTTAACTACACCGATCACTTTGCTTACATGGTAGGCTACCCCAACGGCACCTTTAAGCCCGACGGCAACATCACACGTGCCGAGGTCGCAACCATCATCTACCGTCTGATGACTCCCGAGACCCGCGCAAAGTTCCAGACCCGCACCTGCACCCTCAGCGATGTCCAGTCCGGCATGTGGTTTAACGACGCGGTCTGCACCCTCGTTAAGGCAGGCGTTATCAGCGGTTACCCCGACGGCACCTTCAAGCCCAACGCAAATGTCACCCGTGCCGAGTTCTCCGCAATGATCGCTCGCATGTTCTCCGTCTCCTATGTCGGCAACAACATGTTCGAGGACATCAACGGTCACTGGGCTGAGAGCTACATCAACATCCTTGCGAAGCTCGGTATTCTCAAGGGTAATAACGGAAATGCAGATCCCGATGCAAATCTCACCCGCGCTCAGGCTGCTGCAATGTGCAACCGTCTCGTCGGCCGCAACTCCACCAACAGCAGCATGAACAGCTGCAAAGATACTATCACCACCTGGCCCGATGTCACCAACGCAGCATGGTACTATGCTGATGTTTTTGAGGCGACCAATTCTCACAACTACACCTGGACGCTCAACGTTAAGAACGTTGTCAGCGGCGAGTTCGTCATCACCGAGCAGTGGACCGGTATCCGCACCGATGCTCCCGACTGGAAATAATCCAAACCGAACAACAAAAAATCCCGTCCTCTCGGACGGGATTTTTTGTACCTTTTATTCGGTTTCAGCTTTCAAGCTCCCTGTACATTGCGGGGGCTTCTTCTTTTTTTACCGTTTCGTTGATGCTCAGCACCTCGACCTTTAATCTGCGCTGACCGAACGCTATCTCTATAACATCGCCGACCTTTACCTGATAGCTTGCCTTGACCTGCCTGCCGTTTACGCTCACTCGCTCGGCATCGCAGGCATCGTTGGCAACGGTCCGGCGCTTTATAAGCCTTGACACCTTTAAATACTTATCAAGCCTCATGCCCTGCCTCCTTAGTGTAAAATTCCCGCAATACTTTCGTATCGCGGGAATAAAACATGTTTTGTCTTCTTACTTTGCGACTGCATCCTTGAGGGCCTTGCCCGCCTTGAAGAAAGGAACCTTGCTTGCGGGGATCTCGATAGCCTCGAGGGTCTTGGGGTTACGGCCGACGCGAACGCCGCGCTCCTTGACATCGAAAACGCCGAAACCAACCATCTGAACCTTTTCGCCGGATACCAGAGTCTCAACGATGGTATCAAATGCAGCGTTTACAGCCTTCTCGGTATCCTTCTTGGAAAGACCGGTCTTCTCTGCGACGGCTGCTATAAGTTCTGCCTTGTTCATGTGTAATCCTCCTATAAATGCGGCTGTATGCCTTTTCTATATAGCCCGCTGCGCCGATTGCGCACCTTCGGGTTATTTACTGTATTACCTGCCTAACGGCAGTGCATTTGAAAATCTACCACAAATTGCGCAGATTATCAAGCATTTTTTCAAAAAAAGCCAGATATATAAGCGATTTATAAGTATTCCGGCGCTCTCAGCTCATGTGCAGGAGCTTTGCGACCTTTTCTCCCTTGGGAATGAGCTTCATATCGTCCGCAGTTATTACGCGCAGCTTGATGACCGCAACGGCATAAGCAATGACCGCCACGAGGATAGCCGCACACATGAATGCCGCCATCATAAGCTTGCTACCGGAGCCGGTGAGCATCATGCCGCCATAGTAAACGGCATATGCGATAGCGCCCATAACGAGGCTCGGCCCGGCGGGACGGATGAAGATATTCTTCAGCGACATTCCCTTGGAAAATCTGCGGTTAATGAATATCACATTCAGGACGCACATTGTGAGATAGCAGCAGACGGTGCCGATAGCCGCGCCATAGATATTTACCGACGGGATGGCGACTATAAACCAGTTGACGGTTATCTTGACAAGACCGCCCGCGACGATGGAATAAAGCGTGAGCTTTTCGTAGCCGGTAGCCTGAAGAATGGCGGTGCTTATAAGCGAGAAGCACACGAACACGGAAGCGATGCCGAGAATGCACAGCAGCGCTGGACCGGCTTCGTTTGCGCCGGGGTAGATTATTTTCATTATCGGCTCGCTGAGCACGGCAAGACCTATGCCCATCGGCAGAGCTAGCGCCATGGATATGCGCAGAGAGTCCTCGGAGATCTTGCCCGCCTCGTCTTTCTTATCGAGAACGAGCTTTGCCGATATTGCGGGAACGACCGAGATCGTAAGCGGGGTTATGAACGCAGCCGGCAGGTTAAACAGCGTCTGCGCCTTTCCGTAAACGCCGTACAATGTGTTGGCGTGAGAGTAGCTGTAGCCGACGGCATCCTGAAGGCGGGTCATACAGAGACCTGCGTCCACGAGGTTTATAAGAGAAAGGACGACGGAGCCAAGCGCAATGGGAATGCCGATGCTCAGAAGGTTTTTGAGTATGGTTCCGGCGCTTTCTGGAATGTCGGGCTCGGACACGGTATCAAATCGGTAGTTGCGCATTTTGTACACTATCATGTACAGCAGCGCTGCCAGCGAGCCTACGGTAACGCCGAAGATGGCGCCCGCGACCACCTTGGGCTGATCGTAACCGGCTTTTATGAGGTAGGCAGCCAGTGCAAGTCCCGCGGCGACCTTTGCCAGCACCTCGAGGATCTGGCTTACGGTAGTCGGGGTCATGTTCTCATAGCCCTGAGTTAGTCCGCGGTATGTTGCCGTTATGCAGCACAGCAGCACTGCCGGAGAAAGCGCCTGAATGCTCAGCGCCGCATCCGGACTGTGGATGAGTGTTGCCGAGAGCCAGTCGGGGAAAACGAACATTACGGTCGAGCTTATAACGCCGAGGGTGAAGAATGTCCACCATGCAACGCGGTAAGTACGCCTTGCCTGCATTTGCAGTCCCCTTGTCTGCGCGGCGCTTATCATGCGTGACAGAGCCACGGGGAAGCCCGCCGTTGCGAGGGTGAGGAACACACTGTATACATAGTAAGCCTGCAAAAACAGACCGTATCCGTCGTCGCCAAGCATATTCCCGAGTGGGATCTTATACAGTGCGCCGAGTATCTTCATTATAATAACGCCGGCGGTCATTATAGCCGCGCCGTGCAGATAGTTTTGTTCTTTAGCTTTTGCCACTTGGAGCCTCCGATCACTGTTTACGGTTTTTTGGACTTTAGAAATATATACTACACACGCAAATAAATCAAGGGAATTGTGTAAATTCCCTTGATCTAAGCGAAAAAGCCGGTATTTCAGCGTCCGTTCGGCATGAATTTCAGCACCGCGACCTGATCGGGCGTGTCATGCGTTACGGTTATTGTATTCGTGTCGTAAAAATGCACTATGGGCAGCGGCATATACTGATCGGTAAACGCGTTTACACGCTCCATTCGTCTGCTACCGCAGCCGTCGTGGGCGTAGTGCATGGGGATCACTACCCTTGCACACAGCTCATCTGCCAGCGGCTTTGTCTTATCGCTCGGCATTGCCCGAAAGCCGCCGGCGTTTATCATAAGCACATCCGCGCCGAAGAGCTCGCTCTTTTCGGCATCCGTTAGGAAGCTGCCGAGGTCGCCCATGTGAACGAGCTTGTATCCGTCCCACTTAATAATATGTATCTTGTTTTTGCCGCGCAGACTGCCGTAGCTTGTGTCATGGAAGGTATCAATTACGCTTACCTCATATGGGCACTCGGCAGCCGTGCCGGAGAGCTTTACACCCTGCCGGTAGTTATGTCCGCGGTGCTCATGGCTGCACAAAACCGCGTCGGCAGTCGTTGACAGAACCGGATAATTGGCGTTTGTAAGGTCGTATGGGTCTATCACAACACTATAGCCCTTGTGACTTATCTTAAAGCAGGAATGTCCCAGCCAGCTTATCTCCATTGTATTTCTCCGTTTCAGGTCTCGTAATCATCTGCGAGCAGGTGCTCGCCTATTTTATACACATTGCCCGCTCCGACCGTTAAAATGAGATCGCCCGGCTGCGCATTTTTGCGCAGGTCGTTTTCTATCTCCTCAAAGGTTTTGAAAAACTTTGCCCCATCTATCTTCTCAGCGAGGTCTGCCGAGGATATTCCGAGAATATTCTTTTCACGAGCGGCAAATATCTCCGCAAGGTAAACCACATCGGGGCGACGCAGCTGACGCACGAAGTCGGGGAAAAGCGCCATGGTCCGCGTGTAGGTATGGGGCTGGAAAACAACGATGGTGCGCTTATAGCCGAGAGCCTCCACCGCATCGAGCAGCGCTTTGAGCTCGCCCGGATGGTGGGCGTAGTCGTCGTAAACATCGGCTCCGTTAAACTTACCCTTAAATTCAAACCTTCTGCCCGCTCCGGAAAATCCGGCAAGCCCGTACTTTATGGCGGTGGGCTTTATGCCGAGGCATATGCAGGACGCCGCAGCCGCGAGCGCGTTCTTGAGATTGTGCACGCCGGGAACATGAATGTTGACCGTCTCAAAAAACTTGCCCCTATACATTATATCAAACTTGGTAAGCGAGCCGATGCGGATAACATTCTTTGCATATACATCCGCCTTTGAGGTAAGACCAAAGGTGACTATATTGCGGTCGAGATCCTTAACGGCGTCCATGGTATTTTCATCATCGTGGTTAACGACGACATAGCCGTTTTCCGGCACATGGCTTGCAAACTCTCTGAAGCTCTGCTTTATCTCGTCGATGCCGGAGAAGAAGTCAAGGTGATCCTCTTCAATATTGAGTATTACCGCAACGGTCGGATAAAACGACAAAAACGAATTATAGTACTCGCACGACTCCATGACGATCGTGTCGCCCGTGCCCACGCGGTGACCCGCCTTCAAAAGGGGCAGCGTTCCGCCGATCATAACGGTGGGATCCTTTTCGGCTGCCATGAGGATATGCGTGCACATGGAGGTAGTGGTAGTCTTTCCGTGGGTGCCGGATATACACAGGGCATTTTTATACCCGCGCATTATGGCACCCCAAGCTTGGGTGCGCTCGAAAACCGGTATGCCCAGCTCCTGGGCACGCACTACCTCGGGGTTATCGTTGTGAGCGGCGGCGGTACGAACAACGAAGTCGATCTTATCGGTGACATTTCCAGCATCGTGACCGATGAATATCTCAACGCCCTTTTCTCTCAGGTGCGATGTTCGCTCGCTCTCGGCTATATCGGAGCCGGTTATGATGAGCCCCGCATCCGACAGCACCTCTGCCAGCGGCGACATTGACACGCCGCCTATGCCGATGAGGTGACCTCTCTTGCCGCGCTTTAAATATTCACTGAAATCAGGCATATAATCTCCAATCATGTAACTGTATTATTAACATTTTGATGTTGATGTTGCATTTTGCAAATGATATTATAATACCGTAGGGTCAACATTACAAGGATTAAAACACCACTTATTTTATAGGATACGATAATTATGCCACAAATAAACCCGCCAAAATACATACGCCAGATACTGTTTGGCTTGCAGGCAAGAGGGCACCTTGCGTATCTTGTCGGCGGCTGCGTGCGCGATGTTATAATGGACATTGCACCGAACGACTGGGATATATGCACGAGCGCTCTGCCCGAGGAGGTGCTCGAGCTGTTCCCTGGCTCGCTCCCGACGGGGCTCAAGCACGGAACTGTGACCGTCGTCATCGGCACAAAAACCGCCGAGGTTACTACCTTCCGCACAGAGGGCGACTATCGGGATCACCGCAGACCGGACTCGGTCACCTTCGTTTCCGATCTTATAACCGATCTCAGCCGCCGCGATTTTACTATGAACGCCATCGCGCTCTCAGCCGACGGCATGATAGCCGACCCGTTCGACGGTGTGAGCGACATTGAAAAGCGCACCATCCGCTGCGTGGGCGAGCCTAAGATAAGGTTTACGGAGGATGCTCTGCGGATGTTCCGCGCGCTGCGGTTTTCCGCGCGGCTGGGCTTTACCATTGAATATGACACCATGCAGGCCATAGAGCAGTGCGCTCCGCTTGCATCCGAGCTCGCGCCCGAAAGAGTTCGGGACGAGATAGAAAAAATACTGCTGACAACGCGCCCCGAGACCATGAGCGCCGCCATAAGCTTCGGGCTTATGAAGAGATACATATCCGGCGCCGGTTGGAAAACGCCAAACTTTGCGGACATTTCGAATATGCCGCGCAAAAGCCTGCCGCGCTGGGTCGCATTCAGTATCATGCTCCGCAAGTACGGCTATATTCCGTCCGCGCGCGATTTCCTCACTCAGCTCAGACTCGATGGCAGGACCATACGCTGCTGCGCAGATGCCGAAACGCTTCTCAGCACCGATCCGCCCACCGACAGTCTCGGCTGGAAAAGGCTTTTAAACCGCTACGGTGTTGACACCGTGACCTGCGCTGTGCAGGCATATTCCGTTATCATGGGCATCGACTGCGAAAAGGAACTCAAGGCGGTTTTAAAAAGCGGAGAATGCTTCTCTTTAAAGCACCTTGCCGTTACCGGCGATGATCTTCTCTCCCTCGGACTCAAGGGGCATGAGCTCGGTGAGATGCTCAAATTCCTGCTTGAATATGTTATGGAATATCCCGATAACAACAAACGCGAGATCCTTTTGGAGCTTGCCAAGGACTCGGAGGAAAGCTGATGGATAACGCAATGCATGAGCTCAACGCTCTTTGCGCGGGCTGCCTTGACTGTGAGCTCGGCAAAACGCGCACAAAGCTCGTTTTCGGTGTCGGCAATGCCTCCTCCCCTGTTATGCTCATCGGCGAGGGGCCCGGCGAGCAGGAGGATCTTCAGGGCATTCCCTTTGTCGGCAGAGCCGGTCAGCTTTTAGACGATATGCTCAAAATGATAGACCTCGATAGAAGCAGGGTCTATATCGCGAATGTCGTAAAATGCCGTCCTCCTAAAAACCGCGATCCGTTGCCGGAGGAAAAGGCAGCCTGCGAAAAGTGGCTCAGGCGGCAGATGGAGATAGTTGATCCCCGCATCATTATATGCTTAGGCAGGATAGCCGCCACCTCGATAATAGACGAGAGTTTCCGCATAACGCGCCAGCACGGGCAGTGGTTCGATGCAGACGGCAGACGCTGCCTTGCAATATACCACCCATCGGCACTGCTGCGCGATGTTACGAAGCGTCCGGAGACCTTCACCGATCTGCGCGAGATAAGAAGCGAGATACGCAGACTGTGTCCGGAGGTGTACGAATGATATATCAGATCCGAGAGTACCGCAGCGATGACATTGGCTCGCTGTGCTCACTCTGGTCAAATGTTTTCGGTGATCCCGCGCGGCTCGTGGAGCGTTTTTTTGAGCTGCTGCCGTCGATGGGCACCGGTTTTGCCGCGGAATTCGGAGACGAGGTGTTCGGCGCGGCATATGTGCTGGATGCGTTTCTGCTCCTGCCCGACGGAACATCAAAAAAAGTTGCCTATATATACGCCGTCGGCGTTGACGAGCTGTATCGTGATCAGGGCATAGGCAAGGAGCTTACAAAGGCTTGTATGCGCAAGGCTTGGGAGGACTCTATAGACATTTGCTGCACGCTGCCCGCCGAGGGCTCGCTGTACGGCTGGTATGAGAAAAAATGCGGCTTCAAGCCCGCAACATTCTGCGGCTATGAGACCGTTTCCGCGGGGCAGGTTGTTGACGGCATACACAGGATGCACGCCGATGAATACGGCTTTATGCGCGACAATCTTCTCAAAGGGCGCGCACACATCAGCTTTTACTACGGTTATCTGCTGTTTCAGGAGGCGCTGCTCGAGGAATACGGCGGTGGGTTTTTCGAGTACAAAGGTGGTATAGCCTGCGGATATGTCGAAAATGACACGCTGTATGTCAAGGAAGTCATTAACGACGCACCGGAGTTTATCCCCGCACTGTGCGCAATGCTCGGCGCAAAATGCGCTGTCATACGCCGTGCGGACGCTTCCGACGAACCGTATATAGCCGCCTACGACGGCGACCCATTGCCTCCCGACACCGTGTGGAACCTCACATTAGACTAAAACAGCGCTCAAAAGGAGCGCTGTTTTTCATCTTACGGTGAACTTATATTTCGTTTTTGAGTGATACTTTTCACCCGCTTTGAGTACCGTATTCGGAAACTCGGGTCGGTTCGGGCTGTCGGGAAACATCTGCGTTTCAAGGCACAGCGCCGAGTTTTTGCCATAAACTGCGCCATTTTTTCCGCGGCGGCGGGTAGTGGCGCCTCCGGCGTAAAACTGAACGCCCGGCATATCGGTCGCAACGGTCATTTCCCTGCCGCTTACGCGGTCATACAGCCGCGCGCACACGCCGTCCTCCAGTACAAAGCAGTGGTCGTAATGTCCGTTTTTTATCTCGCGCATTTTGCGAAAATCAAACTCCGTGCCCTCCACAGGGCGTATCTCCCCCGTCGGGATGAGCTCATTGTCTACCGGAAGATAGCCGAGCGCGTTTATCATCAGCTCGTGCGACAGTATATCGCCGGAGCCGGAAAGGTTAAAATAGCTGTGATTTGTGAGGTTTACCGGCGTGTCTGCATCCGTTTCGGCTTCGTATTCTATGCTTAGCTCGTTATCCTCGCTGAAGGAATATGTGACCCTTATGTCCAGTCTGCCGGGGAAGCCGTCGCTACCGTCGGGCGATGAGGTGCCGAATGTGACGGAGCTTTCGCCGACGGAAAGCGTTTCAAACCTGCTGTGGCTGAGTCCTACACCGCCATGGAGCGTGTTTCTGCCCTCGTTTGCGGTTATGCGGTATTCCCTGCCGCCGAGTGTAAAAGCGGCGCCGGCTATTCGATTTGCGTATCTGCCGACAAACGCGCCGAAGTACCCGTCGTTTTCAAGATACTCCTCCGGCGTATCGTAGCCGGCAGTCACATCGTAAAGCCTGCCCTTGCGGTCGGGCACGACGATGCTTCGCACCAGTGCGCCGAGGTCGCTCACTGCGGCATACGCCCCCAATGAATTTTTTATGGTATAGAGCGTGTATTCGCCCCACTGTGTCCCTGTAACAGGCATTTTCATCACCCCTATGCCGCAAGTATAGCGCAAAAACAGCCGCCGTTCAACTCCCTGCGCGCTTTTTTGACCCGAACCGCACCTGTTTTTGTGCAATTGTTAGTTAAACTTTAATCACAATTTTCAAAAAAGCCTTGATTTTGCTGCATTTTTTGCGTTTGAGGCAAATTTCGTATGTTGACAATCATACGCAATTGAATTAGAATAAAGCCTGTTACAATCATGGCTTGAACAAAATATTAATAATGATAAGAGGTAACAAGATGTTTAAAGTCGTACAAAAAAGATTTCTGAACGATGCAAAGAGCATTTGCCTGTTCGAGATCGAAGCTCCGCTGGTCGCAAAGCACGCCCAGGCAGGTCAGTTCGTCATCTTCCGTCTGGATGAGCAGGG